>CAYSLD010000088.1:0-9316 GCA_964431795.1 uncultured Bacteroides sp. | reverse complement strand
AAGTAAAGATGACTATTGACACGTTTCTTAGTGACGAACGATATATGACTTGTGCCCTGCTTGAGGCACGCAAAGCTTATGCCGAGGGCGAAATTCCCGTTGGCGCAGTTGTGGTGTGCGATGGCAAAGTTATTGGCACCGGCCACAATATGACCGAATCGCTCAATGACGTCACAGCACATGCCGAAATTATTGCTATCACAGCTGCCGAAAACTATTTCGGCGGCAAATATTTGAAAGATTGCACGCTCTATGTCACTGTTGAGCCATGTGTGATGTGTGCCGGAGCTATTGGCTGGAGTCAGCTCAGCCGCATAGTGATTGGTTGTGCCGACGAAAAGCGTGGCTACACCACCTACACCTCCCGCTCACCTTTCCACCCAAAGGCTACAGTCACAACCGGCATTTGTGCCGACGAGTGCCGCGAACTCATGCAAAACTTTTTTAAAGACCGACGAAAGTGAATTATTTTTTGATTGCAGGTGAGGCCTCAGGCGACTTGCATGCCGCACAACTTATAAAACAACTGAAACAACAAGACGCCGACGCCACGTTTACTTTTCTAGGTGGCGACCTCATGCGCGATGCTGCCGGATGCGAACCGCTGATACACTACCGCGAGATGGCCTACATGGGCTTTAGCGAAGTGCTGCGCAACTTGGGCAAAGTGGCACGCAACTTGCGCACTGCCAAACGTGCCGTTGTCGACGCAATGCCCGATTGCCTCATACTCATTGACTATCCCAGCTTTAACCTCAAGGTTGCCAAAGAAGCAAAAAAACACGGCATAAAAGTGTTCTACTACATCTCGCCCAAAGTGTGGGCTTGGAAAGAATGGCGCGTGAAAACCATCAAACGTCTTGTTGACAAAATGTTTGTAATTTTCCCGTTTGAAGTCGACTTTTACCGTGACCGTCACAACTATGATGTGGAGTTTGTGGGCAATCCGTCAGTAGGCGAGATTGATGCCGACCTTGCCAACATGTGTTCGCGTGCCGATTTTATTGCTCGCAACAATTTGCGCGACCGTCAAATGATAGCTTTGCTGCCCGGCAGCCGACGCGGCGAAATTCGCAACAATTTGCCCGTAATGGTCGCTGCTGCCATGCAATTCCCGCAATATCGCGGCGTGGTGGCTGCCGCTCCCGGCATAGAACCCGAATTTTACAAACAATTCACCGATTTGCCACTTGTCAGCGGCCAAACTATTGACTTGCTATATCACAGCCGAGGCGCCTTGGTGACATCAGGCACTGCTACGCTCGAGACCGCACTCGTAGGCACTCCTCAAGTTGCGTGCTACCGTGCTAACGGTTCAAAACTATCATACAACGTCATGAAACGTCTGCTTAGCGTGAGCTTTGTGACACTGCCAAATCTCATTGCCAACCGCGAAATTATCGGTGAAATGTTATTGCACTTGTGCACAGCCGATGCTGTTGCTGCGCGCTTGGCTCCGCTGTTGCGCAACGGTGAGGCTCGCGATGCAATGCTTGCCGACTACGCTGCCATGCGCCGTACACTCGGCACCAACGATGCTGCGCAGACAACAGCGCGTGGCATCATCTCTGCCCTAAAGCAATAAATCGGCTCTGCTTACGTTTATATAAGTATGAAAAAGTTTATATTTATATGCGTGGCAATGATGGCTGTGTTGACATCGTGCATTGACGATGCCATCACCGGCGATGCCTCTGCGCAACCTGATTTCTCTGTCGATACTCTCAAATTGGGCTTGGTGTTCACCGAAGATGTGACCACCACTCAGCGCTTCACTGTGCGCAATCACAATAATAAAGGCATAAGCATCAGCGATATACATCTCACCGGTGAGAACGCTTCGTTTTTCCGCCTCAATGTTGACGGCATGAGCGGCACTCAATTTTCCGACGTTGAAATTCGTGCTAACGACTCGATATATGTGATGGTTGAGGCTACACTCCCCGCTAATAATATAGATGTACCGGTGTCGGTTGATGCTGCTATCAGCTTCACCACCAACACAGTGACTCAAAAAGTGATTGTCAATGCTGTTGGACAAGATGTGGAGCGTCTGCACGCTGTCACCATTGACCAAGACACACAATTTAGCGGTACTAAGCCATATCAAGTCTTCGACTCGCTTGTGGTTGCCGAGGGACGCACGCTCTCTCTCCCTGCCGGGGCTACGCTCTATTTCCACGACGGAGCAACTATGATTGTGCGCGGCACCCTCATCACTCAGGGCACGCCCGATAATTTTGTGAACTTTGCCGGTGACCGTACCGGCGACGTTATTGCCGGCATAACTTTTGACCTCATGTCAAAACAATGGAACGGCTTGCAATTCACCCCGTCATCTAAAGATAACTTGCTTAGCCACACAAACATACGCAACACCGTCTACGGTGTGATTGTCAGCGGTGGCGAAAATGATACCAATACCGAAAAATTAACCTTGCTCAATTGCCGATTGCGCAATTCAGGCGACTTGGTGCTCGAGTCGCACAATGCCAATGTCTCGGCTATAGGTTGTGAATTTGCCGAGGCTGCAAACGGACTGGTGCTGCTCGATGGCGGCACATACACCGTCAACCATTGCACCTTTGCCAATAACTATCTGTTTAGCGCAATTGGCGGCGCTGCCGTGCAATTCGATAAACTCAGTGAGGATGGCCTTGGCAGCGGCGATTTGCTCACTCGCGCCGACATTTCAAACAGCATAATCTATGGCTTGGGCAAGGATGTTTCGCATGGCGACCTCACCGGCTGTCAAGTGTTCTTGCGCTACTGCTTGCTTAAGAGCGCAGGCAGCAATGATGATAATTTTATGAATTGTCTGTGGGACACCGACCCGCTATTTTACACCGTGCGTGAGGACTACGTGTTTGACTACCGCCTGAAAGACGGCTCTCCTGCAATATATGCCGGAAATCCCGAGCTCATGCAACAAATTGCAACGTTCGACATGTATGGCACACGTCGCGCTGCAACGCCTTCGCTCGGAGCCTACGAGTACGTAATCAAATAAAGTTATAGCGTGGTGCGTGCGAACGCATCAATGTAGCTGCCCGGAGTGGCATTGCTGATGCGTATGTTGCGCGCGGCGGCAAAGCGCTGTATTTGGTGGTAGCTTTTGAAGGCTATGTAAAAACTTTTTATGATATGATGCAAATGATAGCCTTCATACTCTTTGTTCACTCGCTCTTGCTCTTTCGAGTCGTCTTTGTAGAAGTGCGGTTGCACTGACACCACTCTGTTTTGGTCGTCAACCCATAGCGATTGCATCCAACTATGGTCTGCTCCAACAATAGTTATATCGTTATATCCCAACCATACTGCCGACATGATTGCCGGTATGAGCACATTGCGTGGGCGTGGCATAGCCAAACGGCTGCCGTAGGCCATGCGCTCAAACCATGCATATCCTTCAACACCCACACAATTTATAGTTTTGAAGCTGATACAATTATTGCTCTTCACAGCTTTGCGCGCACTTTGTGCGTACTTTCGCGGCACAATGAGCGTCATCGGCCAATCAACATTCGATATATTTTGCCACAGCGCACTGAGCTTGTTGTCGCCATTCCCACTAAAAAAGTATGGGTCAACAAGTATGTAATATTGCGGCCTCAGCGTGACAAATTCGGGCGCATTGGCAGCAAAGTTAACGGCCATGAGCGGATGCAGAGCAAGCACGTCTGCATGGTTTGCTATTGTATCGCGCAGCGAAGGGCCGTTACCCATCACAATTATTGATTGCTGTTGAGGTTGCGGCTTGAGCGATGTGCGGCGCGATTGCACCAACAATTTCACCAACCCTTTCGCGGTTTGAGCCAAACAAGTGCAGTGTTCAGATATCGTCATTTGAGTAGTCGTGGTTTTTAAGGTAAACGGTAACATCGGTGAGCTCCATATCACCGGGCAAAGCGTGCACCATGCGCATATTGTTGAATGTGAGCGTGGTGGTCATTTGATTGTAATATGTTTTGCCGTAAATTATGCGTGCCCATTTCTCGCCTACGGTAAATACGTCTTTGTTTTTGATGCGATAGGCGAGTGCGTTGATAAGGTCAACCACGCGTGTGTCGTGGCCGCTGGTCACGTTGTATGTGCCGCCGTTTGCCGACAGCAGACGAGCTATGCGGGCCACGTCGGTGGCATGCACTGTGTTTATAACCGCGTCGTTGTCTTTGACGTTCATGAGCGTGCCGCGCGCTATGCCGCGTGCCAAACGCATGGGCAAACCGTTCATGCCGGTGCCTATAGTGTTGGCACAGCGAAGTATTGTGGGCGTTACTCCTTTCGCTGCACACAGTTCGGTGAATGTATGCTCGTTTTGGGCGAACACACTATCGGCCTTCACCGGAGTTTGTTCATCATAGTTTATGCCTTCGGTGACATCGTAAATGTCTGTAGATGAAATCATCACGGCAACATCAATAGGGTTGGTGTCGCCTTCGAGGTTGTAAACTAAGTCAAATCCGGCAAATTCTCGCTCAAGATAGGGAATGATGAATTGATTCTCAGCTGTGGCATGTATGTATGCTCTAAGCTGTTTCTCTTGTGCCATATCGTACCTTTAAATATATAGTAATAATGTGCAAACATTTGCATGAGCGACACTTTGTATCCATTTTCAGTGAATGCACGTTTGCGCTCGGCATTGTTTGTGTAGAGTCGGTTTTTCCAGGTGCTTGAAATGCCACCGGGAGCCATCTCTACCATATCTAACGGAACATAAGCCCCTTTTATTTTAGCGTTGCCAAAAAGTCGCAAAAACATTTCAAAGTCGCCGGCGGTTTTGTAGTGCTCGTTATATAGCCCTACGCGTTTTATGAGCTTGCGCGTCATGTAGAGTGAGGGGTGGGGTGGCGCAAATCCTTGTTTGAGCGTGTGAAATGAGCAATCTTTGCCTGAATAGTAGCGGGCCACGCTATCGTAGTGGTCGTTCATGTAGTGAATGTCGCCATAGATGTATTGCAAAGCTTCGTCGTTTACAAACTTTTGCGCAACAAGATGCAGTATGCACCCTGAGTTGAACACATCGCCTGAGTTGAGTATGCCCACAACATCGCCGGTGGCACGTTTGATGCCTTCGTTGATTGCGTTGTAAACACCTTTGGGCTCGGCTTCGATCACCAAAAATCTCTCCGGTAGTGTTTTTAAGTATTCTTGTGTGCCATCAGTACTTTTTCCATCTACGATGATATACTGAGTGTTGACATACGACTGGTGCATGAGGCTGGCAACAGTGCGCTGCAGACCGCTAAGGTCATTCATTGTGATTGTAACAAGTGAAATTTTCATGAGGCATAGTGTGATTGTATGATATAACATGTTGGTAAGACTACGGCAAGAAGAAGCACGTAGCATAGAGCAAAACGTTTAAATCTTAGTTGATGCAGTTGTTGTGCGAACACAACCCCTACGCATGGAGCTAACAGTGCTACAGCAGGCAGTCCGTAGCGCGACACCGTGCCGCCGAAAAGCAGACAAGGTATGGCCCAACATATTGCCGCCCACACTGTGAAGAGCAGTAGCTTGCGCGAAACACCACGTCGGCCTATGCACACAAAATAGAGCACAGCACCGGCAAAGGCATACCACGGATAAGCCACGTGAGCATAAACTTGCGAGAAGCCATAGATGACATCACGCATGTAATTCCACGGAAATGGAATGAGAAATTGTATTATTATAGTAATTGGTAAATAGAGTATCTTCTTGTATAGCGGGAAATCAAAATAGTTGCCCACTATTTGGTAAAATGCTTTTTGCTGGTCGTGGTCAAAGTGATAATACTGATTTAGCACTTCTGCCTTGAATGTCCCATGAAATGATGACGTAAGATACAACAGTGTGGGCATCAACCAAAACACAACCACTGCCGCCAACAACAGCACTGATTGTGCCGGGCGTCGCTGCTCACGTTGCGCGGCAAAATGCATGATTATGATGCCGATAGCTATTGACCACACCCAGTTTGCGCGGATGATAGATACAATAAATGCACCCGCAATTACGGCAATCCAACTGTAGCGCCCTTTGCCGGTGAGTCCGTATCCGGCCAAGGCCATGCCGTAGATCACCCATGCATCGCGCAGCATCACTGTGCCCATGGTGAGCAGATAGCACACGGCGGCAGTGGCGCAGACTGCATATCCGGCTGCTCGAGTGCTGCCGGTGAGATTTACGGTGATTAGCGACACCATGATCAGCGATGACAATATCAAATACATATTCATCACCAACGGAACTACTATCGAGTGGCCGAACACTTGCATAAGCGCAGCTGTGATTTCGCCGTACAATCCTTTGCCGCTAACAAATTTGTCGCCAATGCCGTAGTGCGCATTGCAGTGGTTCCACAACGTGCATGCATCATAGTTTTGCAGCACGGGGTTATCGCAAGCACCGCCGCTGAGGGTGGTGAAATAGTGCACGTTGGCTATCAAGCCGATGCTCATCAACGCGGCGGCGGCAAAGAGTGCTATTTCTCCGGCCGGAGTGTATGAGCGCAACTTGCGATATACTACAGTAGCTATCAACGTGGGCACGACTAACTGAGCCAACGTTGACGCAAACGGAGCACCAGGCAATAACAACAGGGTTATTGCCGTGCACACAATGTATGCGCACACCAAAGCGGTGAATCGTAGGTTGAATCTCAATGTTGTCATACCAGCAAGTATGTTGGCCTAGTTAAAATACAATAACAAGCTCGGCGGTGAGACGGTCACCGTCGGTTGCATCATAAGTTGAGGTTGATGGATATAAATATTTTTCGAAGTTGAAGCGCAAATCTGCCTCCAACCATTTTGTTTTCTTGTATGTTAGCGTTGTGCCCACGGTGATGCGTTGGCGGCGATATTCGCTCGTCGTTGCCACACTTTTTGTTGATGCTGCGTAGTTGGTCATAGCATCGTAGCGCGCATTGACTTTCACAAAGTCAAAATAGTCGGTGTTTACCGGTATGGCATAGTCAGCATACGCAACTACACCGTGTGTGTCTTTGTGGTCGCTGCCAACGTAGTGGCGGTTCATATACTCGGCACTTGCCAACCATCGTCCCTCTTGATATCGCACGGCGATATTGCTGAGGTTCACACGCAATGAGTCGGGCATGGTCATCATGCCGGCTTGCACGGTGAGCGGCCCGGTGGTGAGAATGGCTTGGCCTGAGAATGTGTATTTCTTCACCCAAACATCGTGGTCGGAAATTGATGTGGGGTTGCATGCTCCCGCCTCAAGTGTGATTGGTGTCTTGGGTAATTGATAGTTCACTTTTGCACCTACGCCGCGCACATTGCACATATATTTGCCAATGAATGAGCGATTGCTGAACACGTAGTTGCTGGGAGCACGGAAGCTATCCATGCCGAAGGGCTGACGGTATTGTCCGGCTTGCACATATAAACCTTTAAACAGATTGATGCGTCCGTAGGCATCGAGTATCTTCATCTTGCCCCGGTCGCAAAGATCGGTGTTAAATCTGTATGAGATAAATGGGGCAACCTTGCCATCAACCCAAAAACGAGCGTTGCGCACCTGAAAGCGGCTTTCTCCGCTCTCGGTTGCCAACTCCCAGCGCCCACGCAATGCGCCATGGAACTCGGGGATGTAGATTGATTTTTCCGTCGTTTCGGCCCACATATTTAATGTGGCAGCAATAATAAATGCTAGGAATAAAGGAAATCTAGGGGTTTTAGTCCTCATAGTTATGTATTTGTCAACAGTCTGGCAAAGTTACAAATTTTTTAGCCATCGCCAAACAAATTATTGACTCATTTTTGTCTTTTTTTGAAATTTTGTGCAATTTCGCCGTCCAGAGTCTGAGAGCATAGTGTGTAACACTATTTCTATTTGCGAGACTAGAATTTATTTATTAAATTTGCCCGAACATTATTCTTGCATTTTGCTATACATCTAACTGCACTTATGTCTGTTGACCAAACATCCGCTTTGCGCTTGGATATTCGTGCCGTGCTTGATAACAAGCTCGGGCGTCGCTCTCGCTTTGTCCCCAACTTTGTGGTGCGCGCCCTCGAGCGTATGATTTGTGCCGACCGTCTCAACGAACTTTTGCTGCACAATCACGGCAAGCGCGGTGCCGAATTTTGCCGCGGCGTGCTTGCCGACTTGAAGGTAAATGTGCATGTGCAAGGTGCGGAAAAGTTGCCTGACGTTTCGCACCGCAAAGTGATGATTGTGAGCAATCATCCGCTTGGCGGCCTCGACGGTCTGGCTTTGATTAGCTACTTTCAGCAACGTTATGGCGGCGACATATATTTCATTGTGAACGATATGCTCATGGCTGTTGAACCGCTGACCGATGTGTTTGTGCCTGTCAATAAACATGGCGCACAAAATCGACAAACAGCTTTAGCTATTGAGCAAGTGTTGGCCTCTGACAATCCGGTGCTGATTTTCCCCGCCGGTTTGGTGTCGCGCCTTGGCGACGATGGCACTATCTGCGACCTCGAGTGGAAGAAAATGTTTGTAAATAAAGCCGTTGAGCATCAGCGCGACGTGGTGCCGGTGTTTTTCAGCGGCCATAACTCTAATTTTTTCTATAAGTTTGCTCGCTGGCGCAAACGCTCCGGCTTGAAACTAAATATAGAAATGGTGCGCCTGCCGCGTGAACTTTTTGGTCACGAAAATGGTACACTTAACATCGTGTGCGGCAACACGCTGCCCTGGCAGCAACTCAAAGCCGGCGCTGAGGCCGCTTCGACTGCTGCACAGATTAAACAAATTGTATATAACCTCTTAAATCAGAAATGAACAGCATTAACATCATCGAACCTATCGACGTCTCACTTATCGAGGCCGAACTCACTGACGACCGCTTTTTGCGCAAAACAAACAAAGGTGGTAACCTTATCTATGTGATTGACGGCAATGAGTGCCCAAATACTATGCGCGAAATCGGTCGCTTGCGCGAAATCGCATTTCGTGCCGCCGGCGGTGGCACAGGCACACCCTGCGACATTGACCAATTTGACCTCATGCAGCCCCCATGCCGACAACTCATAGTGTGGGACCCTGACGCTCGCCTCATACTCGGCGGTTACCGCTTTATCACCGGTTCGGATATACGTTATGATAGCGATGGCGCTCCCATCATCGCCACCAGCCACATGTTCAATTTCTCTAAAGAGTTTATCGAAAAATATTTGCCCCAAACCATAGAGCTTGGCCGCTCGTTTGTGCGCCTTGAGTATCAATCTTCGCGTGCCGGCTCGAAAGCACTATACGCTCTCGACAACCTTTGGGATGGCCTGGGCGCGCTCACAGTCATACATCCCGAAATAAAATATCTGTTCGGCAAAGT
>CAYSLD010000087.1:0-9480 GCA_964431795.1 uncultured Bacteroides sp. | reverse complement strand
GACGGCCACGTTTCGAGCGCCACCTACAGCGTAGGCGCATATCTTGCCGGGGGCTCATCGCCGGTAAAATTAGCCACAATCTATCGCGACAGCGTGATGGTGGCTCACTTCAGCATTGACGATGCCGAGTTGGCACAAATCATACGCAACCAAGGTCAGCCCGGACTGATTGCCGATATGGCACACATACCTATTGCGTTTGATGTGACCTTGCCGCACACCTACACCGGAAATCTCAACTATTTGGCTCCGGCATTCGACAAATCGACAGGCACAATAAGTTTGCGAGCGCGCATAAAAAATCCGGATAACGAACTGCGCAGCGGCATGTACTGCAAAATCTCTTTGCCGAGTGCAATATTGCCACATGCCATATTGGTGAACGATGCTTCGATAGCCTCAGACCAACTCGGCAAATACGTGTACACCGTCAGCGACTCGAACACCGTGCTTTACACGCCCATAGAGGTTGGGCAAGTTGTTGCCGACACTTTGCGTGTGGTCACAAAAGGACTTAAACCCGGTGACCGATATGTTACGAAAGCGCTGCTGAAAGTGCGCGACGGCATAAAAATTAACCCACGACAAACAAAATAATCAAGCTATGTTTTCTAAATTTTTCATTGACCGACCAATTTTTGCAACCGTTGTTGCAATATTAATGGTAATTGTTGGCTTGATTACGCTCACGTCACTGCCGGTAGCTCAATTTCCGAGCATCACACCGCCAACAGTCATGGTCACGGCCACCTATCCCGGAGCCGATGCCAAGACAATTGCCGAGACCGTTGGTGTGCCCATAGAGGAACAAGTGAACGGCGTGGAAGGCATGATGTATATGAGTTCTAACTCCGGCTCGGATGGGTCGTACAGTTTGACGATAACGTTTGACGTAGGCACCGATATTGATATGGCAACGGTGAAAGTGCAAAATCGCATAGCGCTAGCCGAGGCATCGCTGCCGGCCTCAGTCAAGCAGCAAGGCGTATCGGTAGTGTCGCAGTCGTCAAACAACGTGCTGTTCGTAGCTCTGGAGAGTGACGACCCTCGCTATGATGCGCTCTATCTCACCAATTATGCGAAACTAAATTTGGTTGACGAGCTGTCGAGATTGGAAGGTGTGGGCGGTGTGAGTGCATTCGGAGCCGGGCAATATGCCATGCGCATTTGGCTCGACCCTGAGAAGATGCGCATACGTTCACTCACGCCCTCTGATGTGATGACAATGATTAAAAGTCAAAACATAGCCGTGTCGGCAGGTACGGCAGGTGCTCCTCCCGATGCCGGAGACGAGCAATTTCAGTACACGCTCACCTCACAGGGACGGCTCACCTCGCCCGAAGAATTTGCCAACATCGTGTTGCGCACCAATGCCGATGGCTCGATGCTGCGTCTGGGCGATGTGGCACGCGTAGATCTTGGCAGCGAAACGTACAGTCAAGTGTCGCGGGTGTCGGGCAAGCAAAGTGCCCTTATCGGTGTGCAACAATTGCCGGGGGCAAATGCCCTCGACGTGGCTAAGCGCGTGCAAAAGCGTCTTGGCGAATTAGCCGAATACTTTCCGAAAGACGTGAAATATAACGTTGTGCTCAACACCACCGAATTTGTTGATGCCTCAATTGCCGAAGTGCTGCGCACATTGCTCGAGACAGTGGTCATAGTGATGATAGTGATATTGCTGTTCCTGCAAAATTGGCGTGCGGTAATAATACCGATGCTCACCATTCCGGTGTCGCTGATAGCCACATTTGCGGTGATGAAATTGCTGGGATTTACCATCAACACGCTCACACTTTTCGGCTTGGTGCTGGCAATAGCTATAGTTGTTGACGATGCCATTATTGTTGTTGAGAACTGTGCGCGCATACTCGACCACGGTAAACACACGCCGCGACAAGCAGCCGAAAAAGCGATGTACGAGCTGCAAGGCCCTGTTATCGGCGTGGTGTTGGTGTTAGCGGCCGTATTTGTGCCAACGGCATTCATATCGGGCATCACAGGCGAGTTGTATAAACAATTTGCGCTGACCATAGCTGTGTCAACCGCCTTCTCCGGCTTGAATGCGCTGACATTTACACCGGCTATGTGTGCACTATTTCTGAAGCCGCGACATGAGCAATCTAATTTCTTCGTTTACAAGTGGTTTAACCGCATATTCGGCAAAGTGACCGACGGATATGTAGGCATAGTGGGACGAATGTTGCGCCGCCCGGCTCTCGCCGTTGTTATATTTTGTGGCATCATAGCTGCAGCATTTTATGGCTTCGGCAAACTGCCTACCAGCTATGTGCCGCAAGAAGATATGGGCTATTTTATGACGTCAGTGCAACTGCCCACCGGAGCCTCGCTTGAGCGCACCGACTCGATTATGCGCAAGCTCAGCGCTGAGATTAAGGCTATCCCTGAGGTGAAAAATGTGCTTTCCGTGTCGGGGCAAAGTTTCATTGGCGGCGGCTCGGCAAGCAATTTAGGCTCGCTATTCATTGTGCTCAGGCCATGGAAAGAGCGTAAGGGAAAAGAACAATCGGTTGACGCTGTTATTGCACACGTAAATGAGATTACGGCACCCATACAAGAAGCGCTTATATTCTCAATAAATCCGCCGGCCATACAAGGGTTGGGCATGACATCAGGTGCACAAATGCAGTTGCTCGACATCAACAATTACGGAGCTGACGAAATGGCAAAAACCGTTGCGGCAATGCAGCAAGCAGCCGCGAAAAGCGACAAGTTAGCATCAATCACGTCGATGTATGAAGGCAACGTGCCACAATATACCGTAAAAATCAACCGCGACAAAGTAAAAATGTCGCAAGTATCAATAAATGACGTATACACCACGCTCTCAGCATTTATGGGCGGCACTTACGTGAACGACTATGTGGAGTTTGGCCGCGTCTACGAGGTGCAAATCAGCGCCGACGGCAAGTCCCGCAACACGCCTGCCGATGTGCTCAGCCTGACTGTGGCAAATGCCGCCGGCGAGATGGTGCCATTCGGCTCGTTTGCCACGGTAGAGCCGACGATGGGGCAAGCTAATATTGCGCGCTACAATATGTACAACACCGCCTCGGTGACCGGAACACCGGCACATGGCGTCAGTTCAAGTGAGGCTATTGCCGAAATGGAAACAATATTGCAAGATGTTGCCGGCACAAATTTTGCCTACGCATGGACCGGCGAGGCCTACCAAGAGACGCAAGCCGGCACAACGGTGTCGATGGTGCTGATTTTTGCTATCATCATGACAATACTTGTGCTGGCAGCGCAATATGAGTCGTGGACCGACCCGCTGGCCGTTGTAGTAACGGCACCGACAGCCATACTCGGCACCGTGCTGGGATGCCTGCTCATGGCGCAAAGTGTGAGCATATACACACAAATAGGCATAGTTTTGCTCATTGGCATGGCTGCAAAAAATGCCATTCTCATTGTGGAATTTGCCACCGACTACCGGCGCTCGGGCGAGCCGATACGCGAGGCGGCTATCAATGCCGGACGTGTGCGCTTTCGCCCCATCATGATGACGTCATTGGCCTTTATCTTTGGTGTGATGCCAATGCTGTTTGCCACAGGTGCCGGTGCAGCAAGCCGCATCAGCCTGGGTGCAGCCGTAGTGTTTGGCATGGCCGTAAATGCAGTGCTGGGCACATTGTTCATACCCAACTTTTGGGAATTGCTGCAACGATTGTCAGAACGCTTCCATAAAAAATAATCGCGAGGCCATCGCAGGGTGTATATCTACCCTTGCGGTGGCTTTTTTGAGCGGGTAAGTTTTGTGTTACCGTTTTTTTTGCTAATTTTGCAATAATAATAAAACCAAAACGCTCAATATGATTAAGAAATTAAAGACATTTGCAATGTGTGCTGCCGCAGTTGCAGCCTCATGCACAGCTTTTGCCGATGCCTATAAGGTCAACGTTAAATTGACCGACGACGAAAACGGTGCAATGGCTTATCTTGTAAACTACGATACAAGTGCTAAAATTGACTCAGTGATGGTTGACGACAACCTCGCTGTATTTAACGGCGACGTCACCGAACCGGCATTCGTGCGCGTCATCATCGACGGCAACCGCTACGGTTCGTTCATCCTTGAGCCCGGCAACATCGACTACGACGCAAAACAACGCACAGTTGTGGGTGGCCCTTTCAATGCTAAATATAAAGCCGTAGAAGGCGAAGTTGAAGCTATCGGCAAAAAATTTCAAACCGCAACCACCGATGAGGCAAAAGAGGCCGTCATTGCAGAGTATAACGAAGCACTCAAAAAAGCAATGTACGAAAATATTGACAACCCCATCGGCTACATGTTGTTTATTGACACAGCATACGGCATGAGCCCCGACGAGGTGACTGCGCTAATTAACGAACATCCGAGCATGAAAAAATACACACGTGTGCAAAAGCTCATCGTCGCTAACGAACACAAAGCAGCAACTCAACCGGGCAATATGTTTGCCGACTTTGAGATTGAATATGAAGGCGTTAAACACAAACTCAGCGACGTAGTTGGCAAAGGCGACTTTGTGCTCGTTGACTTTTGGGCATCGTGGTGCGGCCCCTGCATCCGTCAAACTGCCGTTATCAAAGACATCTATGCTCAGTATAAAGACAAAGGTTTGAAAGTGCTCGGTGTAGCTGTTTGGGACGAGCCCGCCAACACAAAGCGTGCTATCACTCAACATGAACTTCCCTGGGAGTGCTGGTTGAACGGTGGCAACGTGCCCACCGACGTGTATGGCATCTCAGGCATCCCCTGCATCATACTCTACGGTCCTGACGGCAAAATCTTGTCACGCGACAAACAAGACGATGAGCTCCGCGCTGATGTGCGTGCTGCCATCGAAAAATAATAAAAACATTTTACCCTCGGAGGCATCTGAGCACATGTGCGCTCACCACTCTCCGAGGGTATTTTTTACCTTTATCGAAGATATTTGCACAAAACTCATAGCGAAAGGGGTATTTTTATTTTAAATTGTTACAATAATTGCATTTTCTGTTGTAATTTTGCAATTATGTATCAACGACCTATTCTACTCACATTTGCTTTAGCGTTTGCCGGCTTGGTAGCTGCTGCGCAGGACATTTCACATCCTGCGTTGGGCACGTCTGTCAAGTCACCCGGAGGGCTCACGCTCACGTTGGTAGATCGTCGTCAAAACTATAATTACAGCGAGACGACAACGTTGTGCAAATCAATCATATCACCAAAATCAATAAACATACACCCCAATAACGGCAAGTTTTATGTGAACTCGCTTGAAGGTGCATCGACTGTTGTTTTCAATGCCAAGACAAACGAGCAAATAGCGAAAATAAGTCACACTATCAGCGACAAACATGCCGATTTGTGGGCACCACAGTCAGGCTATTACCCATTCAATCACTACGACACCGACCTCAACACATTTCGCGGGCGTCCCGTGGAGAGTGCATTCAGCCACAACGGCCGATATTTGTGGGTGCCATACTATCGCCGCAGTTTTGACATCAACGCACAAGACCCGTCGGCAGTTGCCATAATCGACACGCACTCCGACACAATAGTGCGCCTCATGGAGTGCGGAGTGCTGCCAAAAATGATAGCCGTGTCGCCCGACAACACCCACGTGGCTATAGCTGATTGGGGCGACAACACAATCGGATACGTACATTGCCCCAGCGCCGACCCAAAGTCGTGGCATCACGAAAAGCCATTTGTTGTAGACCGACAGTTGCAGTGGGACCTCAGCCTCACCGAGACAGTGAACCGCGACTCGAACAGCGGCAACGCACTGCGCGGCACAACATTCACCCCCGACGGACAATATTTGTTGGTGGGCTGCATGGGCGGTATGGGTGGCATAGCCGTTATAGATACCAAAAATAACGGCACTTATCTTGGCAAGCTCTACGGCATGATGCCAAATGTGCGCCACATCATATTTAGCGGCAATTATCTGTATATGAGCGTAAACAAGGCCGGATATGTGCAGCGCATAGCAAAATCAAAATTGCTAAAAGCTATTGCGGCACTAAAAACGGCCGACAATAAATCATACACCATATCGAGCGGATGGGAGAGTGCCAAAGTCGGCGCCGGCGCCCGCACCATTGTTGCATCGCCAAAAGGCCGATTTATTTTCGCGGCATGCAACTATGACAGCACATTAGACGTTGTAGACACAAAAACGATGAAAAGAGTGTTGTCATTGCCCATCGACTCATATCCTGTAGGTCTTGACATCTCAGCTGACGGCAAGACAATCTATGTGACATCGCAAGGTAGAAAAGATAAAATACCGTCAGGCAATTGTGTTGACATTGTGCACATTGACTATTGACGTATAACCACACAAATTCAAAGTAATAAATTTTATGTCTGAGAAAGTATTATTTCGTTCAAAATTAGGTTTGATAGCAGCGACGGTAGGGTCGGCAGTTGGTTTGGGCACCGTATGGCGTTTCCCGGCACAAGTGCAGGCAAACGGTGGTGCTGCATTTTTGTTAATATACATAGTTTGTGCTTTTTTGTTGGGCGTACCGGTGATGCTCAGCGAATTTGCCATGGGCCGCGAAGGAGGCTCAGACGCTATGGGAAATTATCGCAATGTGGCCGGTAGCAAGTCGAAATGGCAAGCTGTAGGCGGCGCTGCGGTGATAGTGTCATACTTGATTTTGATATTCTATATGGTTGTAGGCGGATGGACGCTTGAATACTTGTTTGGCAGCTTTGGCGGCACAATTTACAACGGCAACGTGAACAGCGAGCATTTCACTGCTGTGATGCAACAATATGTGATGACCGGCTACTCACCGCTATATTTCACGCTGATATTTGTGGCGCTTAATGCAGTGGTGTTGCTCGGCGGTGTGCAAAAAGGCATTGAGCGGATGTCGAACATTATGATGCCCTTGCTGTTTGTGCTGTTAGTGGTGTTTTGCTGCACCACACTCACCTTGCCCAATGCTATGGACGGTGTGCAGTTCTTCCTCAACCCCGACTTTTCAAAAATCACCCCGCAAGTTTGCATCAGTGCGCTCGGTCAAGCCCTGTTTTCACTCAGCCTTGGCATGGGCATACTTATCACATACTCAGCATACTACCCACCCGAAACAAAACTGGTACGCACATCATCGACAGTGGTATCTATGACACTGGTGATAGCTTTTCTGATGGGTCTGCTCATATTTCCGGCCGTAGCAAGCTTTCACCTCAATGATAGCGGGCTGAGCGGCACAACACTTGTGTTTATCACACTTCCCGAGGTATTTGCCATGCTTCCGGCATCGAAATTATGGTCAATACTTTTCTTTTTGCTACTCATGGTAGCCGCGTTGACCTCAACGGTGTCAATTGCCGAGGTGAGCGTGAAGTTCATGCAAGACCGCATGAAGATGTCGCGAGCAAAAGCCACATGGTGCGTATTGCTACCCATATTTGTGCTTAGCGGCATCTGCTCGCTATCGTTTGGCGTGCTCAGCGACATAACTATTTGCGGCAAAATCATTTTCGATGCGCTCGACACATTCACCAACATCATCATGCTGCCGCTTGTGGCTTTGGCCGGCTGCATATATGTGGGATGGTTTGCGCCAAAAGATTTGATGCGACGTCAGCTCACAAACAACGGTGCACTGCGTTCGCGCATCATCCCCATAGTGATGTTTATGCTCAAGTGGTTGGCACCGATTGCCATCTTGGCTATCTTCATATCAGGCATATTATAATTAACTATTTATAAACTTCTTACATTTGATGAGCAATAAGTTCACTTCGCGCGAGCGCATAGCCATGATAGTGGTGGCCGGTGTTGTTGCCATTGCCATAGCAGTGTTGGCACTGCGACGCAATGGCGATGCTGTGCCCGTGCAGCCGCAAACCGCAGTGGCACCAACACACGTAGTGGTCACTGACAAGGCCGACACTACAAAGGCTAAAGCAAAGCGCAAATCGAAAGCCGGCTCATCGAAAAAAGTGAAAACCGCGTCGCCAAAGCAACCCAAAGCTCGCGACTATTTTACCGCTCCCGAAAATGAATGACTCTAAAAAACAACGAGCACTCTTCGCCACACGTCTTGGCGTTATTGCAACAACCGTAGGCTCTTCAGTAGGCCTCGGCAACATTTGGCGTTTTCCGTACGAAGCCGGCACTAACGGCGGCTTTGCCTTCATACTTTGCTATGTTGGTTTTATCTTGCTGCTTGGTGTGCCGGTGATATGCAGCGAATTTGTGCTTGGGCGCCACACACACTCAAACATATTCGGGTGCTACAAGTCGCTCGGGGCCGGCCCACGTTGGCAATTGGTGGGTGTGCTCGGCATTATTGCCTCGCTGATGATACTCAGCTTTTATGCCGTAGTTGCCGGCTGGACTCTTGAATATCTTTGGCAAACCGTGATTGGCAATTTGTTCAATTATGGCACCGCCGGGGGTGGATATGCTGCGCACTTCGAGCAATTTTCATCGCACAGCTATCGCCCGCTGTTGTTCACCTTGGTATTTTTGCTCATAAACCATGTTATTGTGCTTGGTGGTGTGCAAAAAGGCATTGAGCGTATGTCGAATGTGCTGATGCCGCTATTGTTTTTGATTTTGGCAATATTTTGCGTGCACTCGCTGATGATGCCCGGAGCTAAAGAAGGGCTCGCATTCATGTTTAAGCCCGACTTTTCAAAATTAACGCCGCAAGTGGTGCTGAGCGCATTAGGGCAGTCATTCTTTTCGCTCAGCATAGGACTTGGCTGTATGCTCACATACGCCTCATATTTCAATAAACAAACAAACTTATTTCGCAGTGCCATGACCACTGCGGGCCTCGACACGTTGGTTGCCATACTTGCCGGTGTGCTGATATTTCCGGCAGTGTTCACCTATGGCGTAGCGCCTACGCAAGGCCCTACATTGGTATTTGTGGTGTTTCCGTCGCTATTTGAGAATATGGCCGGTGGCGCTATTTGGGCGGGTCTGTTTTTCTTTATGTTGTTCGTGGCCTCGCTGACGTCAACAATCTCAATGAGTGAAATTTCTATAGCCTATTTCTGCGACGAACGCAAGATGTCGCGCACAAAAGCTTGCAGTTTATCTACGTCAATAGCGGTGATATTCGGCTTGCTGTGCACACTGTCGTTCAGCGGTGTTAGCAATTTCAACATTTTTGGCTACGAATTTAACTTTTTCAACTTCTTTAATGACTGTTCGTCGAATGTTTTGCTGCCCATTGGCGGTATGTTTGGCGCTATCTATGTTGGGCATATTTTCGATAAGCGATTGCTACGCGCTGAGCTCACAAACAACGGCACGGTCAAAGCTCCGGTGCGCATGCTGCGCTTCTTGCTGCGCTGGGTAGCTCCGGCCGGCATAGCCATCGTGCTCCTCGCCTCGCTCGGCCTAATATAAACAGCTAGCGAGGCTGTGCCATGGCACAGCCTCGCTGTTGTTATTGAGGGAGTTGCGTTATTTTATGCGCAGGCAAAGCTCGGTGGCTTTTGTG
>CAYSLD010000086.1:0-9496 GCA_964431795.1 uncultured Bacteroides sp. | reverse complement strand
GCGACCCCCTGCGTGACAGGCAGGTATTCTAACCAGCTGAACTACCGCACCAAGCATTTAGGAAGGGTATCTTTCTGTTTTGCGCTGCAAAGTTACGCACTTTTTTATTTCTGTGCAAATTTTTCTCCAAAAAAATTTCTTCATCAAATCCCCATTCCAAAAACTTGACATAAATGTCACTTTTTTGGAATGGGGATTTTGTTTTTCAACAAATAATTTATAATTTCGTATTCCAAAAAGTTGACATAAATGTCACTTTTTTGGAATTGAATTATGGAAATCAAACGCGACTACTACCTTAAACAACTGATTGACGGGCAGCACAACGGCCTCATCAAAATCATAACCGGACTTCGCAGGTCGGGTAAATCTTACTTGCTATTTAACATCTTCCCCTCATACCTCAAAGATAATGGAGTGAACGAAGACCATATAATAAAAATAGACCTCGAAGACCGACACAACGCCAAGCTGCGCAACCCCGACTCATTGCTACACTACATTGACTCAATGGTCAAAGACAACAATATGCACTACGTGTTGCTCGACGAAGTGCAACTAGTGCCTGAATTTGAAGATGTGCTCAACAGCTATCTGAAAATTGACAACGTCGACGTGTACGTGACCGGAAGCAACTCTCGCTTTCTGTCGACTGATATAATTACCGAATTCAGAGGGCGCGGCGACCAAATACACGTTTACCCGCTATCATTTGCCGAATTCATGTCTGTTCGCACTGAGCATCCCAGCGATGCTTGGCGTGAATACTACACATACGGCGGTCTGCCTCACGTGATTTCTCTCAATTCTCCTCAAAAAAAAGTTGAATATCTTAACGAACTTTTTTCTACCGTATATCTACGCGATATCATAGACCGTTACAACGTAAAAAGCACTGCCGAACTGCAAGAATTATTACAAATAATTGCTTCTTCGATAGGCTCTCCGACAAACCCAAACAAATTGGCTAACACATTCAAAAGCCTAAAAAACGTTTCTCTATCAAATAAAACCATTGACAACTATTTAGGATATTTTTGCGAGTCGTTTCTCACAGAAAAAGCAGCGCGATTTGACGTAAAAGGCAAACGTTATATCAACTCTCTGTCAAAATATTTCTTCAGCGATCTTGGCTTGCGCAACGCGATACTCAAGTTCAGACAACAAGAAGAAAGTCACATCATGGAGAATATTATATATAATGAACTGCGCATGCGCGGATTCCAAGTTGATGTTGGCATGGTTGAAAGCAGAACTACAAACAACGGCAAATCGGTGCGACAACAATATGAAGTAGATTTTGTAGCCAACATGGGCAGCCAACGCTTTTACATTCAATCTGCACTTGTAATACCCGACGAAGAGAAAGAACGACAAGAGTCTGCTTCGTTACTCAACATTGACGACTCGTTCAAAAAATTCATCATCGTTAAAGATAATATAATGCCTAAAAGAAACGAACAAGGCATCATAACTATCGGACTATTTGACTTCCTACTTAAGCCCGAAATACTCAATTGGTAAATTGGGGATTAGCGGAGGCGTTTGGTCAGCAAATCGTTGGCGGCAGTGATTGATGTGCCGCGATAGAGCTGCGTGCCGGCCGAGTCGGTGACTATGAAGTAAGGTATTGATGTGAGGCCTAAACGCTCCACTCCCGACGCAGCAACCGAGCCGGCGCCCCATGCCGCAGTCCACGTGATAGAGTCAGCACGCACACCTCTGCGCCATGCAAACGTGTCGTTATCGAGCGAAAAATCAACAATAGCCAGGCGCTTGCGATTGGGGTATTTCTTCACCAACTCACGCAATTTCGGAAGTATTGAGTCGCTACGGCCACTATTTTCGTCAGAAAATACAAGCAGCGCATAGTCCTGCTTTTTAGGGTTGAAAGTGCCTAGCGAGTCCTTAGATATAACGTATGTGATGGGCAAAACTTTTGCCTTGCTTTTCGACTCGCCGGCAGCAGCCACATTTGCCACCCAACCCTCAACCATTGAGGCCGGACGTGCATCGGCAGCTATTGATGCCATCAACTTTTGTGCGCCAACAGCATCAATTGACGTGTCGTATTCGGTAAGCAACAACAGCGTAGAGAGCAAATCATTTTTGTGAGCCTTGACATAACGCTCCACAGCCTCATTTATGATTTTTGCATTGCGCAAATTGAGCGTATTAGCGTTATCGGCAATCCATTTAGTCCAAGCATCATTCACCTCACTACCGCTAACCTTCGACAAGCGCGGAGTCGTGACATTGAGCGCTACGTTATACTCCTCACCATTTACGGCAAACAATCGTGCCAACACACGATAGTCATTGTCAAGCACCTCAACAAGCGCTCCTTGTTCGGGCGATTTGCCTTCAAACTCAAACACACCGTCGCGGGCCGCGGTGAGCACATTGTTCACGTTGTCGTCGCCAAAATACACTATGCGCAAATTAAGTGTACGGTTTTCGGCCACCTTGCCATGTATTTTAAAAGTGTCATTTGAGCCGCAAGCTGTCATTATGGCAACAAGCAGTGTGAGGAGCGAGATTTTTAAAAGTTTCATCTTAGACTAAAGTTTTTGCATAATTAAGACAACATCATTGCCACACGTTTCACCGCCTCAACAAATGCATCTACCTCCTCGAGTGTGTTGTACACGGCAAACGAGGCGCGCACTGTGCCCTCTATGCCCAATGCATGCATGAGCGGTTGCGCGCAGTGATGACCGGTGCGCACGGCAAAACCGAGCTTGTCAAGCAACATTCCGGTGTCGTAGTGATGAGCATGACCGATAAGGAATGACAGCACAGGGCACTTGCCGGAGGCGGTGCCAAAAATGCGAATTTCGGGCACTTCGGCAGTCAAACGGGCCACTGCATGGTCATAGAGTGCCTGCTCATGGGCCTCTATATTTTCTATGCCCAGGGTGTTTATAAACTCTATGGCTTTGCGGATTGCCGGGATTGCGGTATAATCGGGAGTGCCCGCTTCAAATTTAAAGGGCAACTCGGCATAAGTGGTTCCCTCAAAGCTGACATGGCCAATCATCTCGCCACCGCCTTGATATGGGGGCATCTTTTCAAGCAACTCACGTCGTCCGTAAAGCACACCAACTCCGGTGGGACCATACATTTTGTGCAACGAGAATGCATAAAAATCAGCTCCAAGTGCCTTTACGTCAACTTTATAGTGTGCTATGCCTTGTGCACCGTCAACAACGGCCACACAGCCATGCTGATGCGCTATATCTGTGAGTTCTCGCACCGGATTTACCGTGCCCAACACGTTCGACACATGAGCGAAGCTCACCAATCGTGTTCGCTCGGTGAACAGTCCTTTGTACGCCTCAACATCAAGACTACCATCAGCAAGCATGGGCACTACCTTTATCACCAGGCCCTGACGCTGAGCAGCAAGTTGCCAGGGCACAATGTTTGAATGGTGCTCCATAACGGTGACTATAATTTCATCTCCGGGCTGCAAAAGTTGTGTGTAGCACGCAGCAACAAGATTTAGCGACTCTGTAGTGCCGCGAGTGAATATCACTTCTTGCTCTGAGTCGGCACCTATCCAAGCCACAACATCGCGGCGAGCCTGCTCCATGAGGTCAGTGGCCTCTTGCGACAAGCAGTGCACACCTCGGTGCACATTAGCATGAAACTGTGTGTACATGCTGTTTAGGCTCTCAAGCACCGTGCGCGGCACTTGCGAGGTGGCTGTGTTGTCGAGATATGTGAGTGCACGACCGTAGACTTTACGGTCGAGTATGGGGAACTGTTGACGTATGGACTGTATATCCATCTTTTTTTCGTGTTAAATGGTGTGGGCTGCACACTCGCCACAATCGGCATGGGCTCCGATAAGACGACGCTCCACAAGGTGGCGCAGACGATCGCGCAGCGGTAAGAGTGTTATTGTATCGATAACGTCGGCCATAAACGCTTGCATGAGCATTGTGCGTGCCTCAGCCTCGGGTATGCCGCGCGAGCGCATGTAGAACAATGCTTTGGCATCAAGTTGACCGGTAGCGGCACCGTGGCTGCACTTCACGTCATCGCAATAAATTTCAAGTTGGGGTTGGGTGTGCATACGTGCTGTTGTTGCGGCAAGCACGTTGCGGTTATTTTGGTAAGCCTCGGTGTGATGAGCTCCTTCGGCAACACGTATGATGCCTTCAAAGCCACCGCGGGCCTCTTGGTCTACAACATATTTGAAAAGTTGATCGCTGAAGCAATGAGCGGCATTGTGATATACCGACGCCGAATTGTCAGCTATCTGTTTGCCATCTGCAATACTCATGCCCGAAATGCGGCAATCTGCGCCTTCGCCTTCAAGCCACACGTTGAGGTCGTTGCGAGTGGTGCCACAGCGCAATGTGGTGATGTTGAGCACCAAATTTGAGTGTGCACTGAGGCGGGCATTGAGCGAGCAATAGCGCGATGTCTCGGCTGACGACTCTTCAAGGTCGAAATACTCAAGCTTCGCATTGTCGGCAAGGTCAAATTCTACAACCTCATTTGCCACATTTGCTACGGTCGATGTGCGCGAGTGGTCGCAAACAAGCACCGAACATTCTGCGCCCTCTTCAACCACAATGAGCAGTCGGCGCATAGCCAACAGCGGCATTTTTGCACCGCCCAGCAAGTTAACAAGCTGTATGGTTTTGGCACTCTTCACATTGCGTGCCACGTGTATGAGCACACCGTCTTGAGCGAGGAGCGTGTTGAGCGCTACCGGCGACGATGCTGCCGGTGCAATTTTATTGTAGTGGCGGGCAAGCACATCAGCATGTGTCTTTGCTGCCTCGGTAAATGAGCATACGGTTACGCCTTCGGGCAAGCGCTGGGCTATGCCTTCTCCGGCATGAAATATATCATTTGCCACAACACCCAACAAGGTCGATATGTTTGGCACATCGCACTTGAAAGCTGCCGACACATCGGCCGAAAAGGGTAGGCGGGTGATGTTCACTCCCAGGTCGGGGGCAAACATACCGTTGAGGTCAACAACTGCATGGCCTTCGTCGCCTTTGCGGGGCAGCGGGGTGGCTTGCAGCGTGGCAAGAGCGGCAGCACGTTGTGCGTTGAGTGCCTCGGGGGCGTTGGCAAGCACTGTGTCGCGGTTGCTCTCGTATAGGTCTATATATTGTGTTAGCGAGTTGTTCATAGCCACGTTTATGCTTGAGCGTTGTCAGCGTTGTCAACTTGTTCTTTAATCCAATCGTAGCCTTTTTCTTCAAGCTCTAGGGCAAGCTCCGGGCCGCCGGTATAAACAATACGGCCTTTGTAGAGTATGTGCACAACGTCGGGCTTAATATAATCAAGCAAACGTTGATAGTGAGTGATGACAATCGTAGCGTTATTATCGGTTTTGAGTTTATTTACACCGCCGGCAACTATGCGCAGTGCATCAATATCAAGGCCTGAGTCGGTCTCGTCAAGTATTGACAAACGCGGCTCGAGCATGGCCATTTGGAATATCTCATTACGCTTCTTCTCACCGCCCGAAAAACCTTCGTTCACTGAGCGCGAAGCAAGTTTATTGTCAAGCTCTACAACGGCACGTTTTTGGCGCATGAGCTTCAAAAAGTCACTTGCCGAGAGTGCTTCTTGGCCAAAATATTTGCGCTTGGCATTGACTGCGGCTCGCATAAAGTTCACCATCGACACACCCGGAATTTCTACCGGATATTGAAACGAAAGGAACAGACCTTCGTGGCTGCGATTTTCGGGCGGCAATGACAACAAGTCAACACCGTGAAAAGTTGCCGAGCCTCCGGTGACTGTGAAACGCGGGTCGCCCGCCAATACACCTGAAAGTGTGCTTTTGCCCGAGCCGTTGGGGCCCATGATGGCGTGAACTTCGCCGGGGCGCACTGTGAGGTTGATACCTTTGAGTATCTCTTTTCCGTCAATACCGGCGTGAAGGTCGCTGACGGTGAGCAATATTTCTTCTTGTTTCATTATGCTGGGTGTGTTATTGTTTATCCTATTGAGCCTTCAAGAGTGATGGCAAGCAGTTTTTGTGCTTCTACGGCAAACTCCATCGGCAACTTGTTCATCACTTCTTTGGCGTAGCCGTTCACTATGAGGCCGACTGCCTCTTCGGTGGGTATGCCGCGCTGATTGCAATAGAACAATTGCGACTCTGATATTTTTGACGTTGTTGCCTCGTGCTCCACGATGGCTGTGTCGTTTTTGATGTCGATATACGGGAATGTATGCGCTCCGCAAGTGTCGCTCAGCAGCAGCGAGTCGCACTGTGTGTAGTTGCGCACACCCGAAGCTTGCGGAGCCACGCTCACCAAGCCGCGGTATGAGTTTTGTGAATGTCCGGCTGAGATACCTTTCGACACTATCGTTGAGCTCGAATTTTTGCCCAAGTGTATCATCTTCGTACCCGTGTCGGCTTGCTGATGGTTGTTTGTAACGGCTACCGAATAAAACTCGCCAACCGACCCTTCTCCGGCAAGTATGCAGCCCGGATATTTCCAGGTTATGGCCGATCCGGTTTCTACCTGAGTCCACGATATCTTTGAGAAATCACCGCGGCAAAGTCCGCGCTTAGTCACAAAGTTGTAGATACCGCCTTTGCCGTCTTTGTCGCCGGCATACCAGTTTTGCACGGTTGAATATTTAACCTCGGCACGGTCTTCGGTGATAATCTCAACAATTGCCGCGTGAAGTTGGTTCTCGTCGCGCATTGGTGCTGTGCAGCCCTCCAAATAGCTAACATACGAGTCTTCATCGGCAACTATGAGCGTACGCTCAAATTGTCCGGTTCCCGATGCATTGATGCGGAAGTAGGTCGACAACTCCATGGGGCAACGCACTCCCTTGGGTATGTACACAAACGAGCCGTCTGAAAACACTGCTGTGTTGAGCGCGGCGTAGAAGTTATCGGTATACGGCACCACCTTGCCCAGATATTTGCGCACAAGGTCGGGATAATCTTTCACCGCCTCTGAGAATGAGCAGAAGATAATGCCCAGCTCGGCAAGCTTCTCGCGGTGCGTGGTTTTTACCGACACTGAGTCCATCACTGCATCAACGGCCATGCCGCTAAGCTGCTTTTGCTCTTGCAAAGGTATGCCCAACTTGTTAAACGTATCGAGCAACTCCGGGTCTACCTCGTTGAGCGAGCCGGGAGCTGTCTTCTTTTTCGGCGCTGCATAGTAGCTGAGAGCCTGAAAATCTATTTCGGGGATGTCGAGGTGTGCCCAATTCGGCTGTTTGAGCGTCTGCCAATAGCGAAATGCCTTGAGACGAAATTCAAGCAACCACTCGGGTTCGCCCTTTTTGTGTGAAATCAGTCGTATGATATCCTCATTCAGTCCGGTGGGAATTACATCGGTGTCGATATCCGAGACAAAGCCGTATTTATACTCGCTGCCAACAGCAGTGTCTATGGCGTTGCGCGAGTCGTCCTCGGCCTTTGAGGTTATATTCTTGTCTTTTGTGTCCATAATCATGCAAAATTACTAATTTTCTGTGAATTATGAAAGACTTTCAGCTGAGTTGTCTTCGCTCTGTGTGTTATCTGCTCCGGGCAACTCGGTGCGCAATATATTTTTTGCCGTTTCCGAGCCGAAAACCGTGGGCGCCAACGTGAGCACAGCGTCAACTGCACCCTGATTGTCTGTGCGCAAATCACTGTCGGGAAATACCGCCAGCCACACGTTGAGCACTACACTCAAGCCCAACAGCCACTGAAACACGCTGAACAAGGCTCCGGCCACGCGGTCTATAATGCCCAAATGAAGCGCACGCAACATGCTGCGCACCATGTATATTGCCACACGCACGCCCAAATATGAGCCGGCGCCGATGAGCAAATACGTCAACACCGTGTGCAACAACCTGGTTTGCACTGTGTCGTCAGGCTGATTAAAATGCTCTATTATGCTCGGTGCAAACATGCGACACAATATCATGCCCAACAACAATCCGGCTATTGAGCCCAATTGTCCGGTGAAACGTCGATGCCAGCCAAAAAAGCCGCCACCTACCACCAGCACCAATATCACTATATCAAGTAATGTCATAATTGTAATTTGTTTGGTCCGCAAAGTTACGCACAATCTCGCGCAATTCCTCACTCGCCTCGCCTCACCAACCGCAAAACTTTGTTAAAACAAAAATTTCGAATGTGACATCACTTCATGAAAAACAAATAAAAAGTTGCGAATATTTGCTTGATTTACAATTTATTTGTAGTTTTGCAGATAACAATAAAACGCAAAAGATGGACGACGTAAAAAAGATAGCATCCTATGTGTGTATGCTGTATCGCGAGCGATATGGCAAGCCCATTGATGAGATGAAGCTGCACAAACTGCTTTATTTCGCTCAACGCGAGTCTTTTGTTATGTTTAATGAGCCTCTTTTTGAAGATTCGTTCAAAGCCTATAAATACGGGCCTGTCCTTGTGCTAATTCGTCCCTATATAAAAGATGGAAGTTTGGAAAACGGGGTTTTCGGGAACGATATAACACAAAAAGCGAAAGATGTTATCTCTGTGGTCTTTGATTTGTACGCCTGCAAAGATTCGTGGAGTCTTAGCTCTATTACTCACGGAGAACTCTCGTGGCGCTCTGCGCGACAAGGATATGCTCCAATGGACACTTGCGATGTTGATATAAAAACCTCTGACATTGCTATTGATGCAAATCGCATCAAGCAGCGTCGATTCCTCCTTGATAATTATCACAAATTCATTAATACCTCTCATGAAAATTAGCAAAGAGCAACTTGATAAGCTCAACAATCTTACCTGTGAACGCCTTTCGTCAAATGAAAACAATCTGCATTTAGTTGATTCATTCTTTAACGCTAGAAATGAAGCTCTTTCTCATACATTAAAAAATGAAGCTTTTCAAGACGATGATGAAAATCGTTTGGCTTATTATCTTGTGAAAGATGCAGAGCAAAATATCCTATTTTACTTTTCATTAAAATGCGGAATGCTATATGATAGGTTTATTGAAGGAGATGGATTGGAGAAAATAATTGCTTTTTATAGATTCCTCTCAAAGTTGAAAGATTCTTCGGATATAGATGCTAATTTAAAAAAATCTATCGATTCGATACAAGAAAGGATCAGAACAAAGAAAGGTCTACAAAAGGCACGCATCATGCATCAACTACATGGAGCTATGGCTAAAGATGAGATTGAGCAACTGTTTGGCGATGAGCAAAAAACTGTTGGAAAGACTTTTTCCGGTGTGGAAATTGTGCACTTTTGTGCTAATGATTGTTGTCGAAAACAATGGGAGACTCTTGGATTAAACAAGAAAATCGGAGCTGTGGTATTTTGGCACTTTATAGTCCCTAGAATTATTGATGTATTGAATGTAGCCGGCTGTGAATATGTTTTTTTATTTGCAGCAGACTTAACTCCTGATGAGCACTTAGTTAACTACTATCGTACCTATATGCAGTTTGATGCAAGTTCTGAACATGGTGCTGCCGTTCCACTATACGACTTGACCTGCAAAATGATGAG
>CAYSLD010000085.1:0-9504 GCA_964431795.1 uncultured Bacteroides sp. | reverse complement strand
GTGAGCGTGGTGAACTTTTTTGGTGCGACGTTTGTTTACAATTATGCCTATGAGCGTTACACAAACATGTTTAACCAAGTAGAATACATTATTTCCCTTTGACACTCTTTCTCTTAATTACTATTAAGAACATAGTCTGTGGTGCGTCAAGAAATTGGCGCACTTTTTTTGTGTTAGAAGGGATATCCGATGGCAAGGTGAAAGGCGAGCGAATTTTTAAAAGAAGTCATGTTGTAATATCCGCTCTTGCCGGTTTCGTACGGTGCATGAATGCCGATACCAAGGTCGCCACGCACCACAATCATGCCCAAATCAACACGCAATCCGGCGCCGGTGCCGAGGGCCAAATCTTTGAGGAACGACGAGCCCTTGAGCTGACCGCCGGGGCGTGTGGGGTCGTCTTTGAGCAGCCACACATTACCGCTGTCAACAAACAGAGCGCCATTGAGTATGCTCACCAGCGGGAAACGCCACTCAAGGTTAGCCTCGAACTTGAACGTACCGGTTTGGTCGAAATATCCGGTTGAGCCGACATTAGCATCGTGGTAGCTACCCGGGCCCAGTGAGCGCACAGTGAATGCGCGCACAGAGTTGGCGCCGCCACAATAGAATTGCTCGGCATAGGGCACCTCCGACGAATTGCCATAGGCATGGGCAGCGCCGACAGCGCCACGGCACACCAGCCACGAGTCAGTGCCGGCAATGCGGCGGCTATAAACGAGTTGCATCTGACCTTTCACGAACTGCGAGAAGGGCGTGCCAAACAGTTCCTTTTGACCTTTATTGCCGGCAAGTTGATAAATACCCCAGAAAATATTACCCGCCTCTTGCACGCTGAACGTGAAATTGAGTTTGTTGTTAGCATTGTATTGACGTTCGTAGGTGTAGCCATACGACATTTGCGGGATGAATTGGTCTTGGAAACTCAGTGCCACAGCCGGATTGGCCGACATTATAGAGTCGAACTCTTGCGTGGTGTTGATGAGTTTTGTGTATGTGAGTTTAAACGGGGTGAACGACATTGTGGCGCGGCGAGTGGCTTGCCAGTCGTAAGACATTGCCATGTTAAATTGCGCCATTTTGAAAAAATGCGGGCGGTTGAGCAAATCGGCATTGAGCGAGAAGCGAGTCCAATTTATTTGACGGCGACGGCGGGGGATGAAACGCGGAGCCAGCAGACGCGGGAACGACAAAGACGTAGTGATGCCGGCCTCATACGAGTTGAAAATGCCGCCTTTGTTGTCGTGACCGGTTTGCCACTCGTACGAGCCGTTTAGTGTTACCGCCAACTGTTCGCCACCGCCAAAAATATTTTTGTTAGTTACGCCCAGCGTGATGCCCGGGCCGATATAGCTATTGCTTTTCGACGAGCCGTTCACCTCAATCGAAGCCTCAAGCGGCTGGTCGAGGGTGCAATTGATGGTCACGTCAAGATCGCGGCTATCAGAGAGAGTATCGGCCTCGGCCTCAATCGACACGGCGCTGAATATGCCCAGGCGCGAAAGATAGTTTTGCGTGCGGTCCATATCGCGCACCGAGAACGTGCGGCCACGGCGAAAAGTCACATTATCAGTAATCACACTTTGGCGCAAGCGCATGGGCTGTTGCTGTATCAGCGTGCCCACACTCGTTGAGATAGTGTCGACAGTGCGAGCGCGGCCGCGGTAAGGGTTCACATATATAGTCACATCGCCGGTGCGATATTGTTTTTTTGCATTTTCGGTGATATTTGAGCACAAGTCAAGGCGCATAGCCACGGTGCCGGGCTGCACAAGAGTGTCGGCCAGATACTCAATGTATTCGGGCTTAAAGAAATAGTATCCGCGGTTGCGCAGCGAATTGGCAATGCGGGTGCGAGCTGCCGAGAGCGAGTCGGTGCAATAACGGCTGCCGGCGCGCAAATAGGTGTCGCGTTTGGCCAGCGAGTCGATGAAATGATTTAGGTGCGACGAGTCGGGCAGCAGCTCCATGCGGTTGAAAGCGAAGGGCGTGCCGGGGTGTATGTTGTAGCGCACCGAGGCCTTCTTTTTATTGCGGCCCGACACTAATTCGTATGTAGTTTTGCTGCGGAAATAGCCGTTGTTATTGAGTATTTCATTTACCATTTGCGAGCGCACTTCGGGGCGCACGTCAGTGACCAACACCGGCTCTTCAACCAACTTTTCATACAGCCAATGTTTGAAACCCGACTGCGGATTTGACCAATTGTTGTACACCCACAACCCCAGAGGCAGCGGAGAGCGGCAACCGAGCAGCGATATGTAGTTGTTTGGGGCCACTTCAACGGCCTCATACACTTGGTCGCGCACATCGGCCGACACCTTTGCGCTGTTGTCGTCAGAGTTGTATATATAGTCAATTTTGTTGATGCCGGTATAAAGTTGCTCATCGTCGTCGAGGCGTCGCGTGGTTGAGCATGACGCCAATAAAATCAGCGTCAAACCAACAAGAATTATATGTGAAAAGCGGTGTTTCATTTTTGCGTTGTGGTGTCTTGAACAACATTGCGACGGCGGCGCCATCTGAACATATCGCCTATGCGGCGAATTTTGCGGCGATACTCAAAGCCCACACCCGTTTGAGTGATTTCGCCTTCGAGTATGCTTTCATATCCGGTGTGGCGGAAAATCTTCACAATCATAGTGCCTGAGCTGTTTAGCGAGTATTCCATCGACACATCGCTAACCAAACTTTCGGCAATATTGTCGTCGGTATTAGTGCTGCTGTTGGTGTAGTTACCGCCCACAACCACTTTAAATCGGTCATTGAACAGCGATTTCGACACTTGATAGCTATAGCTTGTGGCTTGCGAAGTAGATCCGTTGTTTGTTTGGTCGTATTGATTAATGCCGAACGACAAGTCAACGCCCTTGATAGTGTTAGCCGCCCACGAGTTAATTTGCGAAGTGAGGAACGAATAGAGGGCATTTTCGCCCATATTTGCATTGGCTTTAGTTTCGGTGCCGGTGTAAATGTTTGTGATAAGCATATTCATTGCCGACGATGCGCGCTGCGATTTGCTCATTGAGGCCAGTTCGTTAGCCACAGTGGCATCAGCGTCGGTCGACAGGTCAAAGTCTACGCTCATATTTTCGAGCGTACCGGTCACTGCCACATCAATATCAAAGTCGACAAGGCGCGAATTTTGGCCTTCTTGCGTCACATTTGCGCGCACTTGGTCGGTTGCGGAGATGTTGAGCGTGGGGTTCATCATGTCGCCGGTAAATGCCACATAGCTACCCTCGTTGAAGTTAAACAGTTTTTCGCCCATGACGTTGACAGTGTAGCGAGCGAAGCCGCTATTGATAGCCAAGCGTCCGGTCATACGGTCGCCATAGGTAGGCGTAGACGAATAGTTTAGAGTGCCTTGACCTTTTATTTGCACTTTATCTTTGCCGTTGCTGCTCAAGTCAACGTTGATAGTTGAGCCTTGTTGCACATTGAGCACAGCGTTTATGGCCATCTGCATGGTTTCGGCCTCGGCCAGCGAGTCGGCGGCGACAACGGCAACCGAGTCGGTGAAATTCACGAAGTGCACCATGTCGGCCGTAGAGCGCGACTCGAGGGCGGCGCTGGTAGTGGCGGGCATGACGTATGTGACATTTGTAGCCGAGAGTATGCTAGCCGTAGCATCAACATTGAGCAGGCGCAAGTTGCCGCGCACAGCGGCATCGAGCGAGATATAAGCTTTGCCGTACAGGTCGGCACCTTTGGCCGCGCGTGTTGAGTTGACAATTTGCATATTTGTGGCTTTTGCTTTGAGGTTCACGTGCGGCGAGGCCATCGACGCAATATCTACGGTGCCGTCCAAGGCCAACGGATTTTCATTGCAAGCTTTTATGGTGAAATTGTTAAATTTCACAAGACTGTTTTCCACCGGGATTTGGTCTTCGCTGAACGAGAACGTAGAGCCGAGCATTTGCACATTCACCTCGGCAGCGTCAAAGTCGAGATACCCGTTGAGTATGGGGTTGTCTGAGTCGCCCGACACGTCCATGCGGCCATTAAGTGTTCCCGAAAGTTTTGCTATGCCGGGAATAAACGGGTTGACAGTGCTCAGCGGGAAGTGTATCATAGAGAAATCGAGGTTGAACGGCGATTTGCTATTTTCGTCGTTGAGCACACCGGTGAGAGTCATCGTTTTTTCACCGTTTATCCACAGGGCCACATCGGCATTCATCAAGCCTGAGGCATTGGTGAGCACGTCAATGTCGGCGCGCACATCGCCAACCTTCTCTTTGCCGTATATGAAGTCGGTGAGCGACACATCGCCGCTGCCGGTGAGTGCTTTATCTTTCCAGTTCACGCGCATATTGCCCGACAGTGTGCCTTTTATGGGCGGGGCAAACGGGTTGATGGCAATCCAATCTTGCAGCTTCACGTTTTGCACCTCGAGCACAAGGTCTTCGTCGCTGCCATGCGCGGCTTGGTCTACCTCCTCGGCGTGCTCCGAGTAGAGTGCCAACGAGCTTCCGGCGCCCTCCATGCGCAAGTTAGCGTCGAGGTGCCGCGAGCGTATGTAGTAGCGCACAAAGTTATCTTCGTTCACCTGCCAATTTTGATAGCCGATGGTGGGGTCGTACGGGTCAAAGCGGAGAGTGGCGATAGAGTCGCCGGTGAACTGGAGAGTGCTGCCAAGGGCATATCCCACCTCACCGTCAATGTTGTTTTGCTTGAGTTTTATGCCAAGTTTTCCGGTTTCGAAATATCCGTCAACGTCAACGTGCGCCCAGTCGTCAAGGGTGCCGCGACGGTTGCCAACTTTGGCAACATAGTTCAGGCGCTCGCCAAGCTGATTTATGTCGAGTGAAAGCGTGTCGAGACGAGTTTCGCCGGTTGTAAACTCGAGGGCTTTGGCGCCGAGATATATTACCGAGTCGTTTGAAGCCTCGATATACATACGTTTGAAGCTCATATCGCTGTCGGCAAGCAGCTGGTTGAGAGCGTTATTGCTGCCAGCATTGACATCGAGCACAAACTCGGGCAGATGGCTTTGCACCTCGGTGACGCATATTTTGTGGTTTTGGAATTGCTTAGTTGCCACGGTTGCGGCGCGTCCCAGGCGCGTGGCCACAGAGTCAAGGCTCATCGGGGCGCTGAAATAGGCATACAAGTCGCGGTTGCGCACCGAGGCATTTGTGACCGAATCGGTGGTGTTGAGGTGCATAGTCACATCGTCAATGTCTATGCGGCCGTCGGTGTGCTCATACGAGAGTTTGTCAAGACGGAGCGTGGCTTGTGTTTCGTGAAAATCTTTGGTAAAATCGGCCTGCACATCGGCATTTATAGCCAATCGTGCCGGGGTGTCAGACACTTTGAGGGCGGCAAGGTCAAGGTCGCGGCCATCGAGTGTGGCAGTGAGGTTGTAGTGTTTATCGGCATCGAGCTCTCCGGCAGCTTGCAGCGAGAAGTCGAGGCCCGAGTTGAGCGAAGTCAAGTCGATATCGGCATGGCCGTCGTGCAGCGACACCGTGCCCGAGATATCGTTATACTGTGTGCCTTGATATTGCACCGCGGCAACGTCAAGGTCTATGTCTGTCGATATGTTTTTACTGAATAGGTCAAATCCGGCACCCGAGGCCACAACGTGAGCAGTGACATTGCCCACACCCAGCGAGGGCATGAACGAGCCCACGGGGAACGAGTTTGCCACAAGGTCTACGTCATAGACATTGCCGCGGCCCTTGAACGAGCCGTCAAAGGCGATGTCGCCGCCTGTGGTGCGAGCCTTCACGTCACCCGAGTAGTTGCCGTTGCCAAAGAGCACACGTCCGCCCAAGGTCATCGGTGGCACATTTATCCCCGTACCGGCCAAAAACATACGCACGAAAGGGTCAACAGCTCCAATCTTACCTTGCAGCGAAATGTCGCCGCTGAGTCGGTCGGCATCCATCACATTGCACAAAAAGCCGCTTGCGTCGACCGAGATGGTGCTGCCGATGGTCATTTTCAGCTTGCCTATGTTGAGGCGCAACATATTGCCGTCGAGGCCAACGCCCATTTTGAGCTTGCTGTCGCGCGGCAAAAGGTTGATGTATGGCGCTGCGATGGGGAACATTAGCTTTGTGTCGGCCATGCTGAGTGTGCCGTCAACGTCGAGGGTGACGGGCACGGAGGGGTCGGTGACAATGTCGCCGGTGCCCAAAAATCCGTTCGCTTTAAGCTCTGTGCCGAGGGCGGTTTGCACGTTGAAGTCGGTGAATGTCATGCCGTCGTCGGTGATGTCAAGACGTCCGTCGGCAGTGAGGTCAACACCGCAACGCTCCCTACCCTTCAGCGAAATCGGCAGCTGCACAGTCGATGCGCAGTTGTAGAAATCAGTGACAGTGAGGTGCAAGCTGTCAACGTCGATATAGCCAAAGTCGAGGCCCGGCTCGGGTTTATAGCCGTTTGTGGTGTACAGGCCATGCGAATTGTTAAATTCCAAGCGCTGCATGCGCACCGTCCACGGTTTTGACGGTGTGGAGTCGGTGGGTGCAACAATGGTGCGGGCAATTGTCAGCGAGTCGGGGGCGATGTATCGTGCATCCAAGCCCGAGCCTTCCATGGCTGTTACGTTCACCGTCTGCTGCAGCACGTCGATGGCCGCGCCGCGCAGTGTGCCCTCGGCGATATTCACGCCCAGGGTGTCGATGAGCGGCAGCATATTCATGCGATAGGTGAAATTGCGCAGCTGCAAGCAGTCAACGTCGATATTGAGCGGCGACGTGTCGGTGCTGTCGGCGGGTGCCGACTCAGGCGGATTGGGGTTGATGTATATGTCAACCAAGGCATCGCTGAGTGTGCCCTGTTTCAGCCGTATTTTCATCGGCGACAACTGCACGGTGGCCGGCGAAATCACAGCCTCGCCGGCATGGATTTTTATGCACGTTGCCGAGTCGCGATTGCCCATGCAATATACCCCGGAGAGCAAACGCGCGTCCTCAATGTCTATGCGTCCCGAAAATAGCGGGCGCACACTCACGCGGCCGTCGAACTTGGCTGCAGCTACGACGGTGTCGCCGTCTTGCACCAGCGACAGCCCGCCCAGCTCCACGCGCAGCGGCATCCAAAGGCGGAATTCATCGAGCTTGAAGTCGGTGCCGTCTTGACGGTTTACAGCCGCGACGAGGGCTTGGCGCAAGGCGTCTTGAAACCACGGTGAATAGACGGTAGCTACGGCTCCGACCACAAACAGCACTACGCCCGCCACTGCGAGCGCAACAACTTTACATAGCCGTTTGAGGTGAGAAGCCATATATATCGTGATTTGTTTAGAGCATTAAAAGTTGGCAGAGGTAAGAAATAGCGCTTATTTCACGGGTATTTTTTCGATGCGGCGTATGTGACGTCCACCTTCAAAGTCGGTGTCGAAAAAGGCGTCAACAATCTGCAGAGCCACCTCGGGGGCGATGAAACGAGCGGGCAAAACCAGCACATTTGCGTTGTTGTGCTGACGTGCCAAGCGTGCCAATTCAACATTCCAGCACAGAGCGGCGCGCACGCCTTGGTGCTTGTTGAGCGTCATGTTTATGCCGTTACCCGAGCCGCAGATGCCGATGGCGGGATAGACCTCGCCGGCCTCAACAGCCTTTGCGCAAGGGTGAGCGAAGTCGGGATAGTCGCACGAGTCGGCCGAGTTGGTGCCAAAGTCGGTGTATTTCACACCGCGGGCTTCAAGATAACCTTCAATTATACTTTTAAGTTCATAGCCGGCATGATCGCTACACAAGCCCACCGGCTGATTTTCGTTAAGAATTGACATTTTTGCGAATAAGTTGAATAAGGGTTAGACGTACGTTTTACGTATTTCTCGCAAATATACAATTTTTTCTAGAAAAAGATTGCTGCGTGAAAAAAAATTCTTAACTTTGCAGCCGAAACGCCCGGGTGGCGGAATGGTAGACGCGCTCGTTTCAGGTGCGAGTGTTGAGAGACGTGCAAGTTCGAGTCTTGTTCCGGGCACACAAAAAGAGACTGCTTTTGGCAGCCTCTTTTTTTATATACCTATAGTGGATTATTGGAGGATTTGGGAGGGGGAGATGTCTTTGGCGACGATACGGTGATCGCTGTCAATGATGTAGAGCGAGGGGGTGGCGCGTATCACGTATAGGTCGCGGTCTTGTATGTTGCTCAGGTCGGTGCCTTGCAGCCACGTGTCGGGCAACTGAGATGGCTTCTCGTCGATGAGCATATTTATAGCCAGAATTTGCAGCGTGCCGTCGGCAAGGGCGGCATTTATGGGCACATTTTGCTTCATCTCGTCGATGATGGCGTGGCAGTTGTCGCAGGTGGGGTCGTAGAGCACCAGCAAAAGTTGCTCGTTGATGGGCGTCTGCAGCAGTGTTGTCACCTTGCCCGCCGGGGTGCGATATTTGAAGTCAGTGGCTATAGAGCCTACGCGGTTTTGGTTTATCCAGCCGCGCTCGGCGGTGAGGCGCACGCGGTCGGCCTCGTCGCACACGTCTTGGCTGAGCACACAGTCAACGAATGCGGCGTAATAGTCCTCATTGAGCATGGGCGAATTGGGGTCGTACAGATACTTGCGCGCGGTGTCGACAAATTTCTTGTACACACGCGGTTGCTTGGCGGCGCGGCTCATCAGGCAGCTCACGGCCTGCTCGAGCGCCGGACGATCGGCAATCGAGAAAAGTGAAGCAAAGTTCGAGAAGTTTTGTTCTACAAAGTCGTCATTCAGACAGCGCACGGTGTCGTTAAAGTCGAGCGAGTCCCAAAAGTGGGCCATCACGAAGGCGGCACGGTCGGCGGGGTCGGTGAGCGAAGTGGGCACCACGGGGAGTGGCAGCTCAACCGATGCGCTGTCGGCAACAATAGTGCCGCTTGTTGCTTGCTTATCGGCAGAGGCCGATGAGCAAGCAACAAACAATGCACTAAGCATTAGACAAGTGATAAAGATTCCGCATTGAGATTTCATCACATTCAAATTCGTTAAACTAGTTTGTCAATAAATAGTGCAACCCGCAAGGGGTTGCGGTCCCGGGGGGGCGTCATCCGGGGGAATAATCCCCCGGTTTAAGTTGCAGCACCCGCAAGGGGTGCTAACCATCCTTGCGTGGGGGCCATCCGGAGGCGGGCCGCGGCAGAGCCGCGGGGACAAGCCGCGTAGCGGCGAAGAGATAGTAGCCCATAGCAAGGCTCGCGTAGCAGCCGCAGCTATGGGTATGCGGCCATTCCCCACATCACGCACGGCGTAGCTGTGCGCATAAACACCGCGGTTTTATACGCATACCTAACGGCATGCGAATGGTAGAGAGAGATACGTTACCTATGGCAGCGGGCGGCTCTGCCGACCTCGCCATAGGCTACTATATCCACACCGCTACGCGGTTTATTGCGCCGCTCTGCGGCGAGTAAGAAGTAAGGGCAAGCCCTCTTTACTCTTTACTCTTTGTGGGGGCCATCCGGAGGCGGGCGCAATAGATTGCGCCCCTACACACCGTCAGCACCCTCCTTACTCTTTACTTCCCGGCTTGGCGGGCTATTGCTGCGCGGAGGCGGGCGATG
>CAYSLD010000084.1:6977-9531 GCA_964431795.1 uncultured Bacteroides sp. | reverse complement strand
AAGATGCTCCCGGCATCATCATGCAAGGCCACATGGACATGGTGTGCGAAAGCAATCACAAAGATTTCGACTTTGAAAACACTCCCATCACTACTATTATTGATGGCGAATGGGTGCACGCTGACGGCACTACCCTCGGCGCTGACAACGGTATCGGTATGGCCGGTGCCCTCGCTGCTATCACTGCCGACGACCTCGTGCACGGCCCCCTCGAAGCTCTCTTCACCGTTGACGAAGAGACAGGCATGACCGGCGCCAACAACATCGGCGAAGGCATGATGAACGGTAACATCCTCCTCAACCTCGACTCAGAGGACGACGCTGAAATTTTCATCGGCTGCTCAGGCGGTATCGACACCACAGCTGAGTTTGCTTACTCTCCCGTAGAAGCTCCCGCTGACTACCACTACTTCAAATATAACATCGAAAAAGGTCTTGGCGGCCACAGCGGTAGCGACATCAACGCAGGCCGTGCTAACGCTGTTCAACTCCTTGCTCGTTTCATCTGGCGCGTAAGCCAAAAACATCAAATCGCTCTCTGCGAAGTTGACGGCGGTAACCTCCGCAACGCCATCCCGCGTGCCGCTCACGCTATCTTCGGTGTGCCCGCAGCTCAAAAAGAAGCTGTAGTTGCCGAATTCAACCAATTCGTTGCCGAAGTTGAGAACGAATATGCCGGTCTCGAAACAACCATACAAATTGAACTTTCAAGCGCAGAACGTCCCGCAACAGCTGTTGACGCCGACACTGCCGCTCGCCTCATCAACGCTCTCTATGCCGTGCACCATGGCGTTATCTCAATGAGCCGCGACCTCGAAGGCCTCGTTGAAACTTCAACCAACCTCGCCAGCGTGAAAATGCTCGACGGCAACAAAATTTTGGCCGTTACCAGCCAACGCTCTTCTGTTGAAAGCCGCAAACTCGATATCGCTCATCGCGTAGGTGCTGTGTTCGCTCTCGCCGGTGCTAAAGTTGAACATGGTGAAGGTTATCCCGGTTGGGCTCCCAACATGAACTCTTTGATTATGAAAATCGCCGGTGATGCCTACTACGAACTTTACGGTGTGCAACCCGCCATCAAAGCTATCCACGCAGGTCTTGAGTGCGGTCTTTTCCTCACCAAATATCCTAACCTCGACATGGTTTCATTTGGCCCGACTTTGCAAAACGTTCACTCTCCCAGCGAACGTATGCACATCCCCGCAGTTGAACGCTATTGGCAACAATTGCGCCGCATAATCGAAAAAGTCGCTGAACTTAAAAAATAATTAAACACCACACAAAGGTCACCGTGGGTTGCAAATTGCTGCAATCCGGCGGTGACCTTTTCTAATTCGTGAAAAGAACACCATCAATCATATTATCGCTAATACTAACTTTGGCCATATCAGCCATGGCTGCCCCTTTGCGGCCCAACCGCAAACACGGCGTGCAACACACCACACACACCGAAACCTCACAACCGAAAAATGAACAAGCAACAACGGTGACCGCCTCGGGCGACACCATAGCCCTCGCTATTGCCCCCGAAAAACGCTCCGGTCGCCTCACCGAAGAAGATTTTGAAGAGGTGGCTCGCGAACTCGGTGTGGAAGTCCCGGCTATAAAAGCCGTGGTAGAGATTGAGGCCGGGAAAAGTCACCAGGGATTTTGGAGCGAAGGCCACCCTCTCATTAATTTCGACCTTACCGTCTTTCGCAAAATGGCGCAACGCAACGGCGTGAACATTGGTAAATATACAAAAAGCCATGCCGTAGTCTTTGCGCGTCCCAACCTCACACGTTATGGCAGTCAGCAGGCAGCACAGCAAGCTCGCCTCGATGCTGCACGCACCATACACGATTTATCGGCTATCCAAGCAACTTTTTGGGGTATGTTTCAAATTGGTGGATTTAACTGGAAAAAGTGTGGCGCCTCGTCGGCCGATGAGTTCGTCAAACTGATGAGTCGCTCGGAGCGCGACCAACTTGAACTGTTCGCAACCTTTGTGCGCAATGCCGGGCTGCTCGACGCGCTCCGCAATAAGAATTGGGCCCAATTTGCCCGCGGATACAACGGCAACAGCTATGCCTCGCGCGGCTACCACACCCGCATGGCCGCCGCCTACACCAAATACAAAGCACAGAGCAAGGCGCGCTCAAGCGCTGCGCGCAAGTAAAAAGTAAACGCCCGGATGGTTTGTAGGGGCGCAAACTTTTGCGCCCGCATGGCTTGCCCCCGGCACCGCTCTGCGGCATCACCGCACGCAAGGGCACAAAAAAGGCATTAAGCGGGGGCTTAATGCCTTTTTATTGTGAGGGGCCATCCGGAGGCGAGGCGCTATGGATAGCGCCCCTACAGGCCATCCGGATGCTTACTTTTTACTTGGTGCGGAGCACCTTTGTGGTTGTGTTTCCGCGGCGGATGATGTAGATGCCGTGTTCGGGATTTTCTACTTTTATGCCTTGGAGGTTGAAGTATTCAGCGCCTTCGCCACCGACAGTGATGTCAGAGATACCACTGGTTGCATCGAGTGTGAATGTGATGGTGAATGCGGGAGAGTCAACGGGATCAG
>CAYSLD010000084.1:4214-6877 GCA_964431795.1 uncultured Bacteroides sp. | reverse complement strand
CGAGAGTTGTTTTCGGGAACTGATTTAAATTCGAGGTCAACTTCAGCTTTCGGTTTTTCAACTACGAAAGTAACAGTGAATGCGGGAATTTCCTCGTGGTTAGCGCTAAATGTGTTCACATCTTGGCTACCACCGAAGTAACCTGCGGGGTATGAGATGATATACATACCTTCTTCCTCAGCAAGACCGTCAAGGCTTTGTTTCATTTGGTTGAAGTCTGTGCCGTAGTCAGTTTCAGGAAGTTCTTTTTCACCAAACTCAGTGTCACCGCGACGAGAGATTGTGGGAGTTCCTTGATAGAGTTTGTCTACATATTCGTAGTCACCGAAGGTGATGACAAATTCGTCAATGCTTTCAACAGTTGAACCGCTAACAGGATCGGTAGTGATGTTGAGCACAACCGGTTTTTCAACGTCGAAGGTGATGGTGAATTCGGGAGAGTCAATGCCGTCAGAATATTCATCGGGGAAGAGTTGGAAGTAGCCTTTGGGGAATGTTACAGTGTAAGTGCCGTCGGCAGCTGCATTTCCGCCAAGAGGTTGAATTACTTGGTTAAAGTCATCGCCATAAGCAGCACCATCCAAGCCAATAACTTCGTCGCTAAGGCTGCTGGTGAGTTTAGCAACACTACCGTTCCATGACGGAGAAGCGCTCAATTGGTTGGTGAATGTGATGAGGATTTGGTCAGCACTTTCAACAGTAGAGCCTTCGGCGGGAGTTGAAGTAAATTCGAGTTCTACAGTCTTTTCTTTTTCAACGATGAAAGTGAGCACGATTGCGGGAGCGTCAATAAAGTTATCGTAGTCATCTTCATTTTCAAAGAGTTGGAAGTAACCTGCGGGGAATGAAACGATGTACATACCTTCTTCTTCAGCAAGGCCACCGAGAGGTTGAACTATCTCATTGAGTGGTAGGCTAGTGTCAGATATAGCATCGCCAAGTTCTTTTTCGCCAAAGTCAATGTCGCCACGACGAGAGATAATAGCTTTACCTGCGCCAAGACCTACAGCTGCATATTCGGGGAATGTGAGATCGAGTTTGTCACAGCTTTCAACAGTAGCACCGCTTTCGGGATCAGAAACAACTTTAACCTCAAGTTCTTTAGCTGCACCAACGGTGAACGTAACAACGATTTCTTCAGATGTGTCATCGTCGCCGAGGTTGAAGTAACCTGCGGGGAATGTTACGGTGTAAGTACCGTTTTCAGCAGCGAGGCCGCCGAGAGGTTGCTTCATTTGATTGTCGGCAGCACCCCAACCGGCATCGTCGAGGTTTTGAGCTTCGCCACCGTCTTTGCTGATAGTAGCTTTACCGCCGCCGAGGCCTACAGTTTCATAGTCATTGAAAGTGATCACGATTTCGTCGCAGCTTTCAACAGTAGCGCCGTCAGCGGGGTCAGTTTCAATGCTCTTAACAACAACACCATTGTTAACAACAAATGTTGCAGTGAACACAGGGTTGACTACGTTGTTAGCAAGCTCGAAGTAACCTTCGGGGAAAGTGATGGTGTAAGTGTCGCTCTTTGTTGCACCGGTTACAGGTTGGATGAGTTGTGAGCCTGATTCGCCGGCAGTGGGAGCGTCAAGGAATACATAGCTAGTAGCAGAGCGACCGAGCATTTGGGCTTGACCACTGCGATAAGTTACGTTGTCGTATCCTTGGAAGTTGAGCACAACTTTGTCAACACTTTCAACAGCAGCGTCAGTGTTGGGAGTGTAAGTCACAACAAGGTCTTTGTCAACAGTGTAGTCTACAACATTGTAAGTTTGCTCGAAGCCGCTATGCTCAAGGCCGTCAGCAAATGAGATGTTTGTAAACGAAACAGTCACATTATTTTTTGCTTGAACGTCAGCGGGCACAGCAACAACGATAGTTGCGCCGTCATATTCGTCGGTAGTGATTGTGAGGTCTGCTTTTGCTACGGCAGCCGATTTGTTCTCGCCGTTTTCACGCCAAGAGAAAGTGATGCCGTCAAAGTCAACGTCGCTGTAGGTTGATACGTAAATTTCTACGCTTTCGCCGATATTGTCTTTTTCTTCAAATTCGGCAGAAGCTACAGAACTGAGAACTTTGTAGGTAAATGGGAAGTCGAAAGAGCCTTCACTGCCTGTTGCGCCGGTGTAAACCAATTGGCCGTCAGCGCCGGTGATGTAGCCAAGGTGAACAATAATTTGGTCGTATTTAGTGCCGGAAGTGATCATTGATTTCGGGTCGCGGAGCACACCGGTCATGTCAAGAGTGATAGTCTTGTTGTCGTTGCTAAACTCAACTTTACCTGCAGCTTTGAGATCGCCTACGTAATAGTAGTCACCGCTACCGCTATCTGATTCAGAGCTACCATATTGCAATTGGAATGAACCTTTTTCGGGGTCGAGAGGAGCCGAGAAAGTAAATACAAATTTACCGCGGCTGTCTGTCGGACGGAAATAAGAGAGGAATTCAGTTTCGGCAGTGTTTGACACAACAAGTTTGTAAGCGCCGTCGCCTGCGGTTGCGCTCTCAAGGGTGATAGGAGCTGCAGCAGCTACATAGTCGAATGAGGCAACACCGTCGCCGTTGTACAAAAGTGATGCATCGCTGCTCGAGGCCACACCTTCCAATTTGATGGTGAGTTTGTCGCCGGCTTGCACTGTGCCGTTGTTGAGCCATTCTTTCAAAGGCTC
>CAYSLD010000084.1:0-4114 GCA_964431795.1 uncultured Bacteroides sp. | reverse complement strand
GCATAGGCGGAGGCAGAGACGATGCCGAGGATGGCAAGCGTCAGCAGCCGTAGCCACCTGCTTTGTCTGATAGTAATGTAAAAACTTTTCATACCAGAATAAATTTAATTAGTTAATATAAAAACTGTTGATTAATAAGTATGTACAATCTAATTAAATCGTGGCGGCCACCACGGCCGCCACGACCGTTTTTTTGGTAGGAAGATTATTTGATGATAAGTTTCAAAGCTTTAGAGCTATTGTCGGTAGCTACGCGAGCGATAGCCACACCTTTATAGCCGTTAGTATTAGCCACCACTTTGCCGGTGCCGTGGGCTTGACCAATCATAGCGCCTGAGACGCTGTAGACGGTCACCGTGGCCTCGGCGTTGCTGTTTACCACCACGTTGCCGTCGAGGTCAACGTCGGCATCGATATCATCGTTGTTGATAACTGCAGCGTTCACGCCCGAAGACTTGAGCGGGCATTGAGCGGCGTTGATAACATAGTCGGTATTGTTGTCGATCATCACGGCAACAATGCGAGCGTTGCTGAGATTGCTAACAGCTTGCGGCACGTTAAATTGCACGAGTGTAGTGTTTTCAACGTTAGCCTCAACATTTGAGGGGATGTAACCTTGTGTGCCGTTGAAGGTTGTGCCGATAGCAGCGCGAGCAATGTCGTTGATTATATAGTTGCGCACAGCTTTCTTACCATAGATGCCGCCTGCGCCCCACTCTCCGAGGTTTGGATCGCTAACAGTGTAGAACACATTTCTTTGGTAAGTTTGGATTTGATCTTCAACAACCACGAAGAACAAGCTGACGTTAACGTCTTTTTTGTCGAGAGCGTATGTGACTTTCACGGGCACGTCGATGTATTGCTCGTCTTCGTCCATAACAGCCGAGATAGAGATATCAGCAACAGTCGGAGTTTCAAGTTCGCTATAAACTATATCAGTCCACAACGGGTTTTTGGGATTGTTAAACACATAGCTGCCGTTGAGCTCGGTCATAGGCGAAGCAATGACTTTGCGGTTGATCATTGCAGTGGGAGCCGCGGTTAAGCCGAGGTATGAGCTGTAACCGCCGAGATTTGATGAGAGTTCATCGCTGTCGTAAGTGCGGATGGTGATGCCGATGAAGTTATCGGGCAACTCTTTTTCGAGTTTTTCCATAGCGATGATACCGATTGGGCAGTTCACACATTCTGCGCCGGCATATTCTTCGAGGAACACACGTTTTGTGGGGCTGAAGGCCAAGTCGGTGATTGTGCGGGTGAATGTGTAGTTATCTTCGCCGAGTTTGAGCACAAGGTCAAAAGTTTGCTCCTGGCCCACGGTGAGCGGCAGAGGTTTGCTGAATGCGAAGGTGTAGGCATTGTCTGGGTCGATGGTGACGTTTTCGTCGTTGATGGTGTCGATAACGTTGCCTTCGCTGTCTTTGAGTTCAAGATAAGCCGAGGTGTAGCTGCACAAGGGGTTTTGCACGTCAATGCGGCCGTATATGTCGATGCTCTCTTTGTTGACAACTGTGGTTTCGTTTTCGATGGCAACGAGATAGTTCATGTCGTGCACCACTTGAATGTCGTCAACAAACACAATGCTGCTGTTTGTATTTTCGTTGACAAAGGCGATGTAGACGTCTTGACCTTCGTAGTCTTTGAGCGAAACTTGCACGTCGGTCCATTCGCCGGCAAGTTTGCCTGCAGTTGCGCCCGGGTCGGCTGCACCGTGGTAGACTTGTATTCTGTTTGCTTTAAATTCGGCGATAGCCTCTTCGGTGATAGAGTTGTAGACCTTGGTTGAGGGTATGACGTAAACGTTGAGATAGTCAATTTTCCAAGCATTGTAGCCTTGAAGTTTGAAGCTGAGGTAGCAGTTGGTGTCGGGGATGTAGATTGAGGGAGTGACCATCCAGTCGTCGCTGGTGCCTGCGGGAGAGTAGGCAGAAGTTGACATGGCGGCGTATCCACCGTCGTCCTCGGCATCCTCGTCTGTTTCATCGTCAGCGCCAATCCACCACGGGGTGTTTTCAGCATCAAAGCCAAGGGCTTGCATTTCTTCAGTGGGGGTGTTCTTGTCGCCGTCGTAGAACATGAGTTGTGTGCCGAGACCTGACGAGAAGTCCTCAGAGAAGAGCAATTTATCGGTAGTGCTGACCTCACGCTCGTAGTTACCAATGTAGTTTATCACTATTTCTTCGTTGGCGCTAGAGCCACCTGCGTCGGTGAGCGAGCCGGCGGGAATTACAACTTTATAAGAGCTGTCTTTATAGAAGTATAGTGTGGTTGTTGGGTAAATGGCGAGCACGTTGCCCGAACTGTAGAACGACATTTCCTCGTAAGCCTCGCTCTCGTCGTTGCGATAAACCAAAGCTTTCGCGCCGTCGGTGATGAGGATATTTGTGTCGAACTGCACGAGGATGTTGCTTGAGCTATAGTCGAATTTGCTCACTGCCGAGCCGTCGGTGGGATAGATGATTTGCGGAGCAACGGGTGTGTTGCTGCGGCCCTCGTAGGCTATGTCAATGTCGCGTGACTTCACGTCGGTATCTCCGGCCATGGCGAATGTGCCGGCGGGGATGTGCACGGTGTATTGGCTACCGTCATCGAGGGTGGTGGGACGGAAGGTAATTGTAACTTTCGAGCCGCTGACGCTGATGCCCATAGAGTTGCGCACTAATGTGCCGTCGGCATTGAGCAATTGGGCTGATTTGACGGTGCCCAACAGCTGCACCTCACGGTCGAAAGCTATTGTCAATGAGGTGAGTGTAGAGAAGCTAGAGCCGCTGACCGGGGTGATGGTGTAGTTGCCCATGAGGTCAACCGACTCGCAAGCGGTTTGCACGTCTTCATAGAATGTATATGTGCATCCGGCGCCGGTTTGCGGGTCGGAGAAGGCGCCGATAAAGCGTCCGTCGCCCGACACGGCAGTGGGTGTGCCGGTGTAGTCGAGTCCGGTTTTGTCGCCGAAGTTGATGCCGTAGCGCTGAGTCAAGATGTTATCCATTGAGTACCAGTATTTACCGGCACGCACGTATAGGTCGCGCAAGGGAGTAGAGACAGGAGTGGCGCCATAAACGTTACCGTTATTGTCGATGGCTGTGCCGTAGATGCCGCTATCGAGGTCGGTATTGAATACTTCAAGTTCTTTGGTGACCACGTTGTAGCGGAAGGCGAAAGTATCGTCGTCTTGCATATAGGCCATACCGGTGACGTATTCACCGCTGGGGCTCATGGCCGGCGCATCAATGAAATATAGGTTGTCAACGGTCTCCACAAATTTTGTGTTGACTATGCTAAAGCCTATATAATCAGAGGTCTCGGTCTCGCGGTCGTAAACGTAGACGGCCTCGTCACCGGGATAGCTATACGACAATATGCCGAGCACATAGCGGCCATCTTCAGAGATGTTGTTAAACTGATTTTGGCCTTGATTTTTAGAACTTAAGTCGACATTGGGCACGTTGTTGAGTTCAACTTTTTTGCCGGTGGTGAGGTCCCACAGATATTCGCTGAACTTGATGCTCGAAGAGAACACGCGGCCCACGGCATAACGACCGTCACCGCTCACGCCGAACACTTCGCCGTTGAGGCCGTCGGTGCCGAACGAGACGTCGCTGTCGTCGCTGCTACTGCTGTCGTCGCTTACGGCTTGGACTTCGAGCTGCGTCCACGTGTTTGTGGCGCGGCTCCAATAGGCGGGCATGTCTTCGTATGTGCCCACGGCAATTGTGCCATCGTTTGATACAGCTTGAATTTTGCCTCCGGTGACGTTGGTCGATTCACCGGTTTCAAGGTTTACAATACGGTCACCGGATTCATCGTCTTCCATACGGTTTTCGTAAACCACGAATTTACCGTTGTGAGAGACGCTCAGGATGATGTAGCCGTTGTTGTACGAATCGATTGTCGGCTTTGTCACAGAAGTTGTCTGTGCCACCACTGAAAGTGCCGCGCAACCGAAAAGGGTTGATAATATGGGTAAAATTCCTTTCATAAAATGATATGGGTAGTATTAAAATTTAATTTCAGAAGTAAGTCTAGAATGTTGTATGACAAGCACTGTGTATGAATATTGGCTGCAAACGTAGCAAAAAGTACAATATAAACCAAAATAATTAACATAATTTAA
>CAYSLD010000083.1:0-9633 GCA_964431795.1 uncultured Bacteroides sp. | reverse complement strand
GGAGTAAAAAGCCGTTACTTTTTACTCCTTACTCTTTACTCTTTACTTGCACGCGTAGCGTGCTTACTTTTTACTTGGTGCGCAGCACTTTTGCGGTTTTGTTTCCTTGGCGGCGGATGTAGAGACCGGGAGTGAGGTTGTCACCGTTCACGCGCACACCATTGAGGTTGAAGTATTCAACGGGAGCGTTGCTGTTTGAGTCTACTGTGATGTTGTCAACACCTGCGTTCTTGTAGTCGTAGTCAAACACGAGAGTGAAAGTACGTTTAGAAGCGGAATTATTAGTGTATGCAACTTCGAAGTCAGCAGTATATTTCAACACCAAATCATCAACAGCAGGAGCGTTACCCTTACTGCCGATGTGAATTTTCATATCTTGCAATTCGTTTGCTGTGTAAGAGAAAGTGTTTTCGCATACACCACCTTTTTCTAATGTATCGAAATACGTGCAATTGATAGGGCATACTGAATAAGAGATAAATTTAGTAGCTAGGCCTGATAAAACACCATCGCTAGTGATTGTGCCTTTAATCTTAATATTACCTGAAGTTGTGCCTTGCAAAGATAGGCCGGCATTGAATGTATACCAATAGCAACCGGGGTCATCTTCTTCTGTCTCATCTTCGTCAAAATAGGTAATTGTAACTGTTTGATTGTTAGCTACCTCATTTCCTTTTGAGTCAAAAATTTTAAGGGTTTGAGCTTGCGAAGCTACAGTGGCAAGAAGTGTGAGTGCTAAAATGTAGAGTTTCTTCATAAATGTTATATTTTTGGGATTTGTTATTACTGGATTTAGATATATAATAATGTTAGTGCACATTGACGAGCAAGTGCACTAACATTTATAAGTTTTATTCTTCTTCAGTGCCGGGGACTTGCACGGCAACCTCGGCAGCGTTGAGCACGCCGGTGTTGTCATATACAAATCCTACAACAGTGAGGTTTTCGGGTTGCCAATACTCCTGCAAGGTTATTTCGTTGGTGTAGTTGCCATAGATGTTTGCAGTGAGGTTTACGAGTTGGCCGTCAGAACTGTTTATTGACGAGCGGAACACGTTGTTGTGCACATATTTACGGTCGCGTTTGCTACCATTTTGTTGGTATGAAACGATATTGCTTTCAACCAACCACAGTTGATAGTTGCCGCTGATGTTTTCGGTGGGCTGCAAAGTAGAGCTAACCTCAACAGAGTTTGTCTCGGGGTTGTACACCGCAGAAATTTCGATGTTGACAGGCGACTCTTTTTGCATTTCAAGAAGAAGTTGTGCTGCCCATTTGTCGTTGGTGAGCACGCCTGAAGTGCGGTTGAACACGCCTTGCGGCCACGAAGTGATGCCCCACATATTAGCATAGTAGTCGCCTTCTTCTTGTTTAAGACCTTGGTTTGTGATAGAAGTAGACTCGCTTGCCGACATAGAGTTGTCTGACGGTCCGCAGTGTATGCTAACAGCGATGAACGATTCGGGATATTGCTCTTTGAGCTGAGCTATAACCTCATGTGCAGTCGGACAGTTGCGGCAATATTGGCCGGTGAACTCTTCGAGGAGGACAGCACGTTTCGGAGTCACTTGCTCAACGGGGATGTAGCGGTCGTCTTCGCTGATATTGTCGCAAGATGTGGCGATGAAGGCGAAGGCGGGGAGTAGAAGTATTGCTTTTTTGAGGAAGTGCATAACGATTAAAAATTATAGCTGTAAGAGATTTGGAAGCCGCGAGTGGCGGGCACGTAACGGCAAACGCCACCTGAGCAGTTGTAGCCGGCGCGGGTGCGGCCGTAAGAGAGCATCAAACGGTTTGCTTTGTAGTTACCGGTGATAGCGCCCATGTAGTAGTGAGTTTTTGTAGAGCCATTGTTCCACATATCGCTCACTGAGAGCATGATGTAGGGAGCGATAGAGAGCTCGGCGAGGCCGTAGCACCAATCTTTTTCATCGTCGGGGGTGGTGAGATATTGCAACTCGGTGCGGAGTGTGAGCTTTTTGCTCAGACGATATTTGCCGTCATAGACAAAGATGTTTGAGTTGATATATCCGCCGTGACCTTCAACAACAGTTTTGTTGTAGCGTTGGTTCATGTACATGAACACAAAGCTGAAGTCGCGAGTAACTTTTTTGTCGATTTGGATGTTGAAGTCGTGGTAGTATTCTTCGCCCAGGCCAAAGAATTTGTAATTGGTGCCGTTTGAGCCCATTGTGGGTGTAGGCCCTGTGCTGGCAAGATCGTTACCATAACTTAGACCTTTGATGTACGATGCATTGACGTGCACTTTTGTGCCATACTTGCCACCAAGAGCGGTTTTGCGCTTGAAGGTGTAAGAAAATGCGCCTTGAAATGCCCATTCACCGTCGGCAGCTTGAGTGGCATACGGATAGAGTGCGGCCAACGCGTATGTGTGCTGATATGAGAACGCCGGCATGTTGTTGAGCCATGCTGATGTGCCGTTCATGCTACGTTGTGAGCGGTAGGCCATGTTTTCGCTGCGCTTTGCTTGAATGAGTGCGCTGAGACCTGATTTTGAGTATGAACCCGAAATCATCACGGCGTTACCGTTTTTATATGTGTAGTCGTTGTCAAATGACGGGTCTTGACTCTTCCAGGCAAATTCACCGAGCACGCCAAAGTTGCTTTTTGTGAAGTGTGTGCGCACGTCGAAAGCGCTCACTGCGTTAGGCAAGTTGAGGCGAAGGTTTGAGCCCGGAACGAGTATGTTTTCATCGTCTTCTTTTTTGAGTACATACGATGCACCTACCATCCAAGTGGCATTGTGTTGGCGCAAAGAGGGTGAGTACTCGTCGATGTTAAACTCAGCGTCAGCACCGTAAATGCGTGAGGCTGTGCTCCAATCCCAATAACGGCGTTGCACACCGCCAAGGGCTGTGAAGCGAAGACCTTTCAGTGAGTTTACCTTAAGGCGTCCACCGCGTATTGAATTGTCAATGCCCAGCGAGCGTTCCTCGTAGGTGCGGAGAATGAAGCCGCTGCCGAATTGCTCGTAAAAGTCACCGGCGGTGAGCTCCAAGCCTTTATATTTACCTTTTACATAAATATTAGGCACGCCCCAGCCCTTAAAGTCTGTTTCAAAACCGGGTAGGGGTTGCTCCATATATTCCACGCGCAAACCGGCGTCAACATATTTGCTGAGCATTTTGAGGTCGGCATAAGTGTTTGACAACACTTTGTCGCTATAAGAACCGGTGCCTATGCGCTCATCTTCTTCGGGGAAGAGGATGTCGGTTTTCACGCTACCGTGCAAAGTCACGCCGTTGCTTGAGCTTTGAGCAAGAGCGGCAAAAGGTGCGCAAAATAGCAGACCGGGGATTATAATCTTTTGTAATTTCATTGTTGAAATGTGATAATTTAGATATTACTCACCAAGGTTGCGAATAAATTCGATGATGTTCGATTCTGAGCCATCAATATACCCGCTGTGGGTGTGAACGATTTTGCCGTTTCCGTCAACAATCACAACAAACGGAATTTGTTGGCCGCCGAGAGAGTGGAAGAAATCGCTGTTAGGATCAAGGAGCACTTCATATTCCCAGCCTTCGCTATCAACCAAAGGTTTCACCTTTTGGGCATTTTGAGCTTCGTCGATAGAGATTGCTATGAGACGCATACCGGTCTCGTCTTGCCAATCAGGATATACCTCATGGATAGCTTTAAGTTCACGATTGCAAGGTTTGCACCAGGTTGCGAAGAAGCTAATAACGAAAGGCTTACCATCATTCGAAAGAGTAGCCGTATCGATAGTTTTACCATCGATATTTTTGAGCTGCACTGACGGAAGTTGAGCGAAACCGCCAAAAGAACACATGCAGCAAAGCAAGAAAGTGAATAATTTTAGAAATTTCATAGAACAAAAAATATGATGAATATCTAATAAATTACGCAAAGTTACTAACAAAATGCGAAAAAATAATCTAGTTTAGGATAAAAAGATGTAAATTGTTGCATTTTTCCATCACTTTTGCGTAATTTTGCGGCAAAATTACAATCAATCCGAAAATATGTGATTCACCACCTATTGATCACCACAAGCTATTGATTTACTACAAACAATATTATACTCATAATCCTATTCGAATGAAAAGATTATCACTAACCCTAATTTCTGCAATGGGTTTAACTGTGTTGTCAGGAGCTCAGACAACAACAGTGACAAAGCCGAACATTGAGGTGTACACGAATGGTTACATCATTTCGGGTATCACTCCCAACGGTAAGTACACATTGTACGAGAACCGCAATGAGGATGAAAAGTCCGGCGGCAAAATTGTAAATCTCCTAACAGGCGAATCAACAGTTATCACGGCTGCCAACGCCGATGCCAGTGACATGGGTCAAGCTAACGACATTAGCAATGACGCCAATATCGCTGTTGGTGTGTACGAAGAATTTCCTGCGTACTGGAACAAAACAACCGGTCTGTGGACAAACCTTGAGACTTCAACCGATGTTATCAGCGGTGAGGCTGTTGGCGTGAGCGCAGACGGAAAATATGCTGTTGGCCGTGAATTTTATGGCGAATACGCATTTGGCGAGATGCTTTGGGACTTGACAACCGGCAAAAAGGTTGCTCTCAACAATGTGCCCACTCTCGATTTGAACTCTGAAAACAACAATCAAAATCAATTCCTAAATATATCTGCTGACGGTCGCTACATACTCGGTTGCTTGTCATACAGCTACCCCGACCAACAAAACTATTATGTTTACGACCGCGAAACCGAAACCACTGACTACATCGGTTTCACCTATCGCAATTCACGCTTTATAGCGCAAGAGGAAACTTTGCATCACATCGATGCAGCAACAATGAGCCCCAACGGTCTGTATGTGACCGGTAGAGCTTATACCACTGACAACGGCACTTACGCTTTTGTTTACAACTGCACAACAAAAGAATTTACCATTTACAACACCGACCTCGATAGCGGTATTGTTGGTATAGCTGTTGACGACAGCGGTAATGTTTACGGTGCAACACCTGCCGACGACCCCCAACGTTATTTGTACATACGCAGCGGCAAGTATTGGTACTCAATGGACAACATACTCACTCAACGCTATGGCATCAACTTCGCCGACAAAACCGGCCTTGACTATACCGGTACTCCCGTAGCTGTATCGGGCGACGGTCGCTTTATCGGCACTTTTGCCAACCCCGAAGACGGTGAAGGTTGCAACTACACATTCTATGAAAGTGTGCAAGACGCTTGCAGCTCTGTTGACCTCATGGGCATCTACACTGTCAGCCCCGTTAGTGGTTCAAGCTTCTCAACTATTTCAAGTTTGACCATCAGCTTTGACCGCGACATTCAGTTGCTTGGCGAGGCAAACTCAGCCAAGTTGCTCAAATCAGACGGCACAACCGTGCGCAGCTCTATGGGCTTGAGTGTTGAAGGCTCAAAAGCTACAATCACTTTCCGCCCCACCACAATGACCGCAGGTGAGGAGTACACAGTGTTAATTCCTGCCGGCACATTTGCTATGGCAAGCGACACCGATGTAAAATCAAAAGATATCACAATCTCTTATGTTGGTCGCAGCAACACACCTGTTACCGCAGGCACAATCTATCCCACACCCGGCTCGGCAGTGAGCAAACTCGACTATAGCTCAAGCCACGTATTGGCCTACTTCGACACATACATCCAAGCCGTAGACGGTGCAAAAGCAAAAGTATATCGCAATGCCGAGACTGATGCTTACGAAGAAATGTCACTCTACACTTCAGGCAACGTTTTGGCTGTATATCCCACATCAACTCTCTACTTCTTCAAGGGCAACACATATAAAGTAGTTGTTCCTGCCGGTTCAATCACCGATGCCGGTGGCTCAGGCAAAAATGAGGAGTTGGTAATTGAATACACCGGTAACTATGAGCGCGAAGTAAGCTCTACCGACAAAGTATTGTTCTCAGAAGACTTCTCTGACGGCCTTGGCACTCAGTTCATGTTCTACGACGGTGACGGCAACACTCCCACCGAAGAAATGCAAGGCTATGGCTTCACCGCAACCTCAACTCCGTGGTGGGTGGCCAGCGACGATGTTACTGTTGACCCCAGCGGCAACTACGCTGCAATGTCAACATCGGCTTATTCGCCCGCAGGCGCAAGTGACGACTGGATGGTAACTCCGTCACTTTACCTCCCCGACGAAAACTGCTACTTGACCTTCAAAACTCAAGGCTTCCGCAAAATGAAGCTTGACAAATTGAGCGTATACATCATTCCTACCTCAAAAGTATTTACTACACTCTCTGAAGAGGCAATGACTGAATTGCGCGCAAACAAGATTTCATTGTACAACGCAATCGTTAGCCCCGGTTCGTCTGAAGAAAACCTCATCGACGAATGGACAAACGTGAATATCTCACTCAGCGATTATGCCGGACAAGATGTTTACATTGCATTCGTAAACGAAAACCGCAACAAGAGCATCGTGTTTGTTGATGATGTTGAGGTTATTCACGACATGAACTATCTCGTTGCAATCGACAACGAAACAACTGTTGTTGGCAAAGACAACATCGAAATTTTCGGTCGCATTGCCGTGCAAAACGAAGCTTCAAGCTACAGCACTGCTCACCTTGAACTTCAAGACAGCGAAGGCACTGTTATCGACACTATCGACGCAACCGGTCTCACAATCGACACAAACAACAGCTACAGCTTCTCATTCAACAATCCGTTGCCCTTGGCTAAAGGTAAAGAAGTTGACTTTAAGTTGGTTGTAAAACTCGATAACGACAGCTACACCATCACACGCACCATCACAAACTTGGCCTTCAGCCCCACAAAACGTGTGTTCCTCGAAGAATATGCCGGCGCAGAATGTAAAAACTGCCCCATCGGTATTCTTGCAATGGAAAAACTTGAAGAAGAATTGCCCGATAACTTCATCGGTATCACAATCCGCACTTACGACAACGACGAACTTTCATCAGGCCTTAGCGGCTACAGCTCATACCTCGGCTTCACCGCAGCTCCTACTGCAATGATCAACCGCAAAGTCATTGCTTCGCCCATGGACCAAGTGAATGGCAGCTACGTGTTCAGCAACCCCAACAATATGCTTTGGAGCGATATTGTTTACAGCGAGCTCGACACTCCCGCAATTGCCGACATCTCAATCACAGCAAGCATGGATAAAGACGAAACAAAAATCGACGTGCCTGTGACTGTGAAATATGCTCTCGACAAAAAAGACGTCAACGTTAGCTTGTTCTTCGTGGTTGTTGAAGATCAAATCCAAACATACCAAACTAACACATTCTACACTATTAGCGACCCGAACCTCGGCGAATGGGGCAAAGGCGGCATCTACGCTAAGAGCACCGTTCGCAAATATAAAATTAACGACATTGCTCGTGCAGCTATCGGCACAACATACAACGGCACACAAGGCTACGTGCCCACATCTGTTGAAGCCGGCGTAGCAAACACATCAACCGTTCAATTCAACGTTCCGTCAGCAGTTAGCGATATGTCAAATGCCCGCGTGGTTGCTGTGATGATTGACAACAACACTGACTATGTTATCAATGCTGCTCAGTGCAACATCACCGTCACCGGCAATAACAACGACTCGGGTGTGAACGATGTTGTTACTAACGGCAACATCAGCATCGATGCCGAAGATGGCAATGTGGTTGTATGCGCTGACTCGCAAGCAACAGTTACTGTTTACAACGTATCGGGCTCGGTAATTGCAACAGCACAAGGCGAAGGCACAGTAGTTGCCAACACCAACGGCTACACCGGTGTAGCAATTGTGCGCGTTGTCACCAACAACGATACTCTCGTGAAAAAAGTAATCGTAAAATAAGCATACTGTAAAAATTAGGGTATGGCGGTTTCTTCTCCGCCATACCCTTTTACACTAATAAAACTAACATCCTATAATTATTCACATTAAATCAATCACCTCTATGAACAGTCTTTATCTCACTATCAGACAAAGCAGATTGCTCAGAGTGCTTGCTCTTGCCATCTTTGGCATCGTGGCATCGTCGGCAGCTGCTGAGACTATTGACCTTGGAGAGTTGGAGATGGGAAAAGCCTATGACATTCCCAGCGACCTCAACACCTATTATGGTCACGTGACAGCACCCAAAACCGGCGTGCTCACTTATGTAAACAAATACGTAAGTTTTAGCCCGTACTCAAACACCACTTGGAGCGAAGATGCACTTCTCGCATCAGACTACACCGGTCGTGACGGTGACGGCGCTCAATGCTACACCATCAAAGTTACTAAAGGAGATGTTTACTATTTCTACTTTGAAAACTTCTACAACCAAGGCGCATTCTCAGTGTCAATGACCAACGACTTGAAACTGACTCGCTCTACAGTTGACGAAGGTGCAACTCTTTCGGCAGGCGGTCGTGGTGCAATTGAATACGTATTCAACCAATCAATCACTGTTGACAAAGTAACTCTCACCGCCGGCAAAAAAAGCGTAGAACTTAGCGCTGACGACGAAACTTACCGCATCAGCGGCGCTACTCTCATCGTTGAGTATGGCGACATTCTCACAAGCTGGTACAACCTCGGTTTGGTTGCTGCAGGCGACGAAGTGAAAGTTAACGTTTCAGGCCTTCGCGCTGCTAACGACGCTACTATCAAATATAACAATGACGGCGAATTTGAAGCCAAATATGTTGCTGCTGCAAAACCTGTAACTTTGGTTAGCGCAACTACCGGTGACGGCTCATACAAATTGACCAACACCCAATACGCTCCTTGCAAATTTCTCTCATACTTCAAAGCCGATAACCCCGACGGTAAATACATCTTTACTTTCTCTGACGCTATTGACACCACTAAAGGCGCTTTCCAAATTCAATTTGGTAGCAAAGAAGCTGACGATTGGTACACTGAAGATGTTACTCCCGTATTCAGCAACGACAACAAAACTATCACTATTGATGCTACAGGTGTGGTTCGCGACTATAAAAAAATGTCGTCATCTAGCACAAACTACGGTGAAATTTACCTTGCAATGAGCTATCTCTATGCTGCCGACGGCCAATTGGTTTACACCGGTGTGAGCGGTAGCGAAGGCTCTTTCACTTTCCCCTTCTACTATTCTTTTGTTTCGAGCAACGTAAGCTCTGAATTTACTCCTAACGATAAATTCGATGACACTATTGAAATTTACATCTCCGGCTACGACCAAGTCAGCTACGACGGTGTGAAATTCTCATGGACTGAAAAAGGCAAAGAAAATTCAGTTGTGGTTGCAAAAAGCGACCTCAGCATCGAAACTGATGACTTTAACGGTGGCACTATTGTTGTGACCGTTCCCGCTGAAGTTAAATCACGCAGCAATGTAACCGTTACACTCAACAACGCTACATTCAACGACGGTCAAGACCACAGCAGCGCAATCAGCAACGTATTTAACTATGTGGCTGCTTCTGTTGCTTCTGACATCAACTTCAGCTACACTCCCAACACTCTTGCTTCGGTTGCAAGCTGCGAGGAAATGGTAATCACTTTCCCCGACTATACTAACGTTTCGTACAACGAAGGCACAGCCATGATGTCTGACCGCACCGGCACTTCAACCGTAAAACTTGATGCTGCTAAAGCCGGTGAAAACGGTTCGCAAATGGTACAACCCAT
>CAYSLD010000082.1:0-9941 GCA_964431795.1 uncultured Bacteroides sp. | reverse complement strand
ATTACACCGACTTGTTCCAATGCTGGATTGGCAACCACTCTACTCGTTTGCTCAATGCTGCTAATGCTTACAACGATTTCCTCACCACAGGCTATTACAACTGCGACACTCCCGCTCCCACAACCGACAACAGCAACAACGAAAATGAGGTGTCTCGTTTCTACATCGAAAACGGCTCGTTCCTTCGCCTGAAAACATGGACCTTGGGCTACACGCTGCCGCAGTCTTTACAAAATAAACTGCATCTCTCAAATGCTCGCCTTTACGTTCAAGCTCAAAATGTATTCACTATCACCGGATACACCGGTGCTGACCCTGAAGGTCTTGGCTATCCTTACGCTCTGCCGCGTCAGTACACTTTTGGCTTGCAATTCGGTTTCTAAATCAGTTTAATCTAAATCAAATATCAAAACAATGAAACTCAAACATATCATATATACTGTTTGCTTGGCAGCTTCGATGACTGCTTGTAGCGACGATTTCCTCGAAAATAAGCCTCAAGGCAGCCTCAACGATGCTGTTATGGGCTCTACCGACGGCGCTGAATTGCTGGTTAACTCAGCCTATGCCGCTCTTGGCGGCCCTGAAGGCCAAGATTGGAGTGTGTGGTGTCATCCAACTTCTAACTGGACTTACGGCGAAGTGCGCTCTGATAACGCTTATAAAGGCGGTGGCGGCACCGGCGACCTCAATGAGGTGCATCGCATGGAAATATTTGATGTCGAGGCAAATAACGGTTTCCTCGATAGCAAATGGTACCACCTATATTGCTCATTGCAACGTTGCAATGCTGCTCTCAATGTGCTCAACGCTTATTCTGACGCTGAAATTGATAACCGTCAATCTCGCATCGGCGAAATGAAAGTGCTTCGCGCTCACTTCTTCTTTGAACTTGTGCGCTTGTTCAACAAAGTGCCTTACTTTGATGAAAATGTTGCAACGCCTGACTATACTTCTATCAGAAACGATGAATTTACTCGTGATCAACTCCTTGGCAAAATCGCTCAAGAAATGCTTGACGCTGCCGAATTGTTGCCCGAATCGCAATCTGAAGTTGGCCGCATTCACAAATATATCGCACTCGCTTATGCCGCAAAAGTTAAGCTCTATCAAGCTTACGAGCAAGACGAGAACACTCACAAAGTGACTAACATTAACAAATCTCTTCTCAATGAGGTTGTGCAATTGATTGACCGTGTGCTCAACACCGGACGTTATGGCTTGCTCGATGATTTTCAGGGCCTTGACTTGATTGCTAACGAAAATGGCAAAGAATCAGTCTTCGCAATTCAATATTCAATGAACGATGGCAGCGCTAGCGCAGGTCGCATAAACTGGAGTAACCTCCTCAATTCTCCCTCAGGTAACAGCCCATACAGCGGTGACGGTTTCTTCCTCCCCTCGCAAGACATCATCAATGCCTATCAAACAGATGCTAACGGCCTCCCCGAATTTGATTATCAGTCACTTCCCGACTATAGCGTGGTGAACTTCGTCGACGATCAAAATGTCACCATCTCAAACACTTCTCACAGTGTTGACCCGCGTCTTGACTTCGTGGTCGGTCGCCCAACAATCACTTGGAAAACTTATACCAACAGCCCATGTATGTCGTGGGTGCGCGACCGCGGCACATACGGACACAATTGCATCAAACGTTTCTGGGTGTCACCCGAAAGCAGCGATATGTATCAAGGTTGGCCTTGGGGAGCTTCTGGCCTCAATTGGCAAATCATTCGCACTGCCGACTTGTATTTGTGGAAAGCTGAAGCTTTAATTGAAATCGGCTCTGACCTCGATGCTGCCCGCACTCTTATCAATACAATCCGCTCTCGTGCTATGAACAGCCCGCGTGTGAAAGACTTCAACGACAGCTCTAAAGATGCTGCTAACTACAACATTGGCCTTTATCCGGCTGCCGGCTGGACTCAAGACTATGCTCGCAAAGCTTTGCGCACCGAAACACGTCTTGAAAAAGCTTTTGAGGGTGAGCGTTATTTCGACCTCGTGCGTTGGGGCATCGCCGGCGATGTTATGCCAAAATTCATCGATAACGAAAAGGATAATCGTACATATTACAACAATGCTTCGTTCACTGCTCAAAAAGACGAATATTATCCCATTCCTACCAATCAGTACAATTTCTCAGGTGGTATTTACACACAAAATCCGGGTTATCCCTCATTCTAATCCGTTAATCTAAGTGGTAAATAAAATAATGGCGGCCCAACACGGGTCGCCATTATTGTTGTCGTTAATCATTCTATTTTTGACGTGCGATGTTGCAAGTCTGATGGCGATTCGCCAAAGTAATCTTTAAAACATTTCGTGAAATAACTGGGGGTGGTGAATCCAACTTCATAGGCTATCTCCGATACTGTTCGTTCTGACGATGACAGCATTTTTGCCGCCCTCTTCAAGCGTATGTTGCGCAATAGCTCTACCGGCGAATAGTTGGTAATTGCTTTGATTTTGCGATAAAATTGCACGCGACTCATGCCCATGCGCGACCCCAATTCCTCCACACTGAGCTCCGGATTTGACAACTCTTTCTCCACAATTTGCAAAAATCGAGTGTAAAATTCGTTGTCTATATCCTTACCTTGCGTATTTGTCTGTGGCACAGCTTGTTTCTGCGCCGGTTGTGCCGCGCTTGCATTGTCTGTCAACACCTCTTTTATGCGCTTGCGATTTTCAATGAGCGCCTTGCAGCGCGCCACAAACACACCTGCACTAAACGGTTTTGATAGATATGCATCCACTCCGCTCTCATAGCCTTCAATCCGTTGCTCGTCGAGTGAGCAAGCGGTGAGCATAAGCACCGGGATGTGCGAAGTGTTTACCTCCGATTTCAGCCGGCGCACACACTCCATGCCGTCCATATTGGGCATCATCACATCGCAAATTATCAAGTCGGGCACATACTTCGATGCCATCTTTATGCCTTGCAAGCCATCTGAGGCCTCAATCACTTGATAGCTATCGTCAAGCATGGTGCGTATGTATGTGCGTATGTCGGCATTATCATCTATGGCAAGCACACAAAGTTTGTCAGCATCTATTTCTACATCCGGAGCCTCTATCGGCGACAATTCTGTAGTGACAACGGTGGTGTCTATCTCTTTGCCGGTGTAAACCTCGGCGCTATTCACGTGTGTCACCGGAATTGTCACGTAAAAAGTTGTACCTTCACCGGGCTTGCTCTTCACCGTAATCTCTCCACCGTGTAGATTTACAAATGCTTTTACCAAGGCCAAGCCTATGCCCGAACCTTTGGCATGAACTTTATCAACTTGATAGAATTGCTCAAAGATGTGGCCGATTTCGTCAACTGGTATGCCTACTCCGGTGTCGGCAACTGTTAGTTGCAAGGTATTGTTTACGTTGGCCACGGTAACGTCTATCGACCCATTCTCCGGGGTATATTTAAACGAGTTTGACACTAAGTTGAAAAACACGCGCTCCATCTTCTCAATGTCAACGGCCATTGTGAGGTTGTCGCCTTCGTTCTCATGCAAGTTAAAATGCACGTGACGCTTAAATGCCATTGCCTTAAATGAGTCGGCCCACTCAGCAAAACATACACGCAAATCTGCCTCGGCAATATTTAGTTTCAGTTTGCCGCTCTCATATTTTCTGAAGTCAAGTATCTGATTTATAAGGCGCATGAGTATGCTGCAATTCTTCTTGGCCAAGCGCACTAACGCTGTTTGGCGCTCGTCAAGATTTTTTGCCTCGGCAAGTTGGTTTACAGGGTCGGAAATGAGCGTGAGCGGTGTGCGCAAGTCGTGCGAAACATTCGTGAAAAATACTAATTTGGCTTGCGTGGCCTCTTGCAATTGAGCATTCAAATCACGCTGCTTTTCGTATTGCTCACTGAGCAACTCTTGGTTGCGCTTTTTCGCCCAATAAGCTTTGAGCAGCACAAAAATCAATATGGCCGACACTATTAGCAACGCACACACGGCAAAAAATAGTGAGCGTTGTGTTTTGCTTTCATCAAGGTAGGTGTCTACCTGCCCTTTTAGCAGCTGTATGCGTCCTGACTCTTCGTTAAGTTTCTTATTTTGAAGTAATAGCATGTGCGCATTTGAACTGTCAATTTGTGTTGACGATTCCAATATGTTATTGCGTGGCACTGACTTGCCATTGAGTATATCTAACGCAATCTTCACCAACTCACTGCCGCCGGTGGGGTAGATGAATGTTGCATCAATCACTCCGTCGTCAACGGCCTTGATGCCCATTTGAGCTGTGCCGTCTATGCCAATAATTATTGGATTGATATTGTGGCGCTTAGCCGACTCGCTCACCGCTATTGCCATGCGGTCGTTTTGCACAAAAATCGCATCCACATCGGTGTAAATGCTAAATAGTGAGTCGGCAACAGCCTTACCTCCTTGGGGTGTCCAATCAGAGTAAACTGTTGTCAGCAAATTGATATTATCGGTAATTGTCGAAACAAACCCTGCGTGACGATCTTTTGCCGGTGTTGAACCTTGCAAACCGCCTATCTCAAGCACTTTGCCTCCGCTTTTCAATCGCGAATTTATATAGTCTCCGGCTGCTTCTCCAATTTGCACATTGTCGGCGCCAACGTATGCCGTATAGCTGTCGCCGTTCACCTCGCGGTCAAATATCACCACCGGTATCCCTTTGTCGTAGGCCGTTTTCAGTATCGGCGTGACTGCATCTGCCTCGCGGGGCGATGCAATTATGATGTCATAGTTGTTGTTTATAAAATACTCGATGTCGGATATCTGCTTTTCGTTGTTGTCATCGGCTGAGAGTATAGTTACTTCGGCCTCATCATGAAATATCATTTCACGATTTATCTCGTCATTTAGCGTCTCGCGCCAGTCATCATAGCTGTTTTGCGATACACCGATTCGGTATTTAGGACTATTATCACAAGCCGTGCCTACAATGGCTACGGCTGTCATTGCAAGGATGGATTTAAAATTCATAGATTGAGGTCTTTTCTATGTTGCAAATTTAGCGATTTTTCCGACAGCTACAAAGCTATGATAGTGACAATTACGTAACAAACTATTGCCAAATGCAACAAATGTTTCATTGTCTGTCAAATTTGTTTCATCGAAACATTTGTGCATGATACCGAAACAAATGTTTTATACATTCTTTTATGTGACGTTGTATTTTTGCATCAGAAATTTTTTAACCACGAAACCATAAAACACTTTTCTAAAATGAAAAAGTCTAAATCAATTATAGCATCGTTAGCATTGGCTTTAGCTTGCCCAATGTTTGCCGCTGATGGTATTAATGTCAACTTCACCGGCGAAAATACTTGCATGGTTAAAGTCCCGGCTCAAGGTAAAAAGTACATCATGCTGCCTGTCGAAGAGGCTATGTCTGATGCCACTATCAATGTGCTCGTAAACGGAAACCTCAGCCAAACTATTTATGTGCGACTTGCCGTAAATAAAATTGACTACTATGTGCCTTTCGACATTTCTGTGTACGGCAACGATAATGTTGTGCTCGACGTGCGCACACAAAATAACGGCGCTCGCACACATAGCATTAAAAATGATGTCTGCTGGAACAAAATGAACTTCAGCGACTCATTCAATACCGACAACACCGAAAAATACCGTCCGCTTTACCACCACACTGCACTCTACGGTTGGATGAACGACCCGAATGGTATGGTCTACAAAGACGGTGTGTGGCACCTTTATTATCAATACAACCCTTACGGCTCGCGTTGGCAAAACATGCACTGGGGTCACTCAACCAGCACCGACCTCATCAACTGGCAACATCACCCCGTAGCTATTGCCCCTAATGGTCTTGGCTCTGTGTTCAGCGGCAGCTGCGCTATCGACAAAAACAATACTGCCGGATTTGGTAAAGATGCGATTGTCGCTCTCTACACTTCGGCCGGCGCTTGCCAAGTGCAAAGCCTCGCTCACAGCGATGATAACGGCGAAACGTTTAAAATATACGCCGGCAATCCGGTTATAGCTTACGAACGCGAAAGCCGCGACCCTAATATGTTTTGGAATGATGCAACCGGAAAATGGAACCTTACACTTGCCGGAGCTCAAGATCACGAAATACTCATTTTCTCGTCGCCTGACCTTAAAGAGTGGACTCTCGAAAGCTCTTTCGGCCGCGGTTATGGTTGCCAATATGGCGTTTGGGAATGTCCCGATCTCATGCAACTCCCCGTTAAAGGCACTAACGAAAAGAAATGGATGTTGGTTTGCAACATCAATCCCGGTGGCCCATTCGGCGGCAGCGCAACTCAGTATTTCGTTGGCGACTTCGACGGCAAAACTTTCAAATGCAACTCAAAGCAGCCCCAAGTGACCAAGTGGATGGACTACGGCATGGACCACTACGCTACTGTTAGCTGGAGCAATGCCCCGCAAAACCGACACACTGTTATTGCCTGGATGAGCAATTGGCTTTATGCTAACGATGTGCCTACCATGCAATTTCGCAGCGCAAACTCTTTGCCTCGCGAACTTGGCCTGTTCCGCGACAATGATGGCGAATACTACGTATCGGTAACTCCTTCGCCCGAACTGCTCAATTTGCGCGGCAATGTCGATGCTTACAAAAACTCAACAATCACCACCTCGGCTACATCCTACAAATTGCCAACTTCAAACGACGGCGCTTGCGAAATTGTTATCGACCTCGACTTGAATAAATCTAAAGTTGTTGACATCATCCTTTCAAACTCTGACGGCGAACAAGTTGTTATGACCTACGACATCTCAAAAAGCTCGTTTGCCATGAACCGCGAAAACAGCGGTGTCACTGACTTTAGCACCGCATTCCCGTGCACAACTATCGCCCCGTTGCATAGCAATAGCAGCAAACAATCTTTGCGCCTGTTCATTGATCGTTGCAGCATCGAAGCTTTTGACGCCAACGGACGTTTTGCCATGACCAATCTGGTGTTCCCAACATCTCCTTACACCGATTTGTCTATCTCTACTCCCGCAGCTACTGCTCGCCTAAACTCTCTCAATATTTATCAACTGAAAATTAAATAACGTTTTATCATGAATAGTAACACAACCGCTAAACACAGTTCATTCGCGCAAATTGCGCCCGTAATGTTCTGCTTCTTCGTGATGGGATTTGTTGACCTCGTAGGCATAGCTTCAAACTATGTTAAGGCCGACCTTAGCCTCTCTGACTCGCAAGCTAACATCTTCCCCTCGCTCGTATTTTTCTGGTTCTTGATTTTCTCGGTGCCAACCGGATTGCTAATGAACAAGATTGGCCGCAAACGCACCGTGATGCTCAGCCTTTTGGTGACTCTGCTCTCTCTGATTATCCCCATTTTTGGCGCCGGATACAACGTGATGCTTGTCGCTTTCTCTCTGCTCGGCATTGGTAATGCATTGATGCAAACTTCGCTCAACCCGCTCGTTTCTAACCTCATTAAAGGCGATAAACTTGCCGGCACGCTCACTTTCGGCCAATTTGTAAAAGCCATCGCTTCGTTCCTCGCTCCTTACATCGTGATGTGGGGTGCTACATCAGCAATCCCAACTCTCGGCCTTGGCTGGCGTGTGCTTTTCCCCATTTACGCTGCTATCTGTTTGCTCTCAATCGCAATGCTTGGTGCAACACCCATACAAGAAGAAAAAGCCGATAAAGCTTCTAGCTTCGGTCAATGCTTCGCACTCCTCGCTAAACCGTTCGTTCTCCTCTCATTCCTCGGCATTATGTGCCATGTCGGTATTGATGTCGGCACAAACACCACCGCCCCCAAAATCTTGATGGAACGCCTGGGCATGACCATCGACCAAGCCGCATTCGCAACAAGTCTCTACTTCATTTTCCGCACCGGTGGCTGCTTGCTCGGCTCATATCTGCTCAGTCGCATGTCGTCACGATTGTTCTTCACAATCAGTGTATTGGCTATGCTTGTTGCTATGATTGGCCTGTTCGTGCTAAATGCTCCCTTCGCAATCTATGTTTGCATTGCACTCATCGGTTTTGGCAACTCTAATGTTTTTTCTATTATCTTTGCACAAGCGCTCAACAACATGCCCGAAAAGAAAAACGAAATTTCCGGTCTTATGATCATGGGCCTGTTCGGCGGCACTATCTTCCCATTGGCCATGGGCTTTGCCAGCGACTTTGTTGGTAACCAACTCGGCGCTGTTGCCGTGATGACCATTGGCGTTATTTACTTGACTTATTTCATAACAAAAATTAAAGCATAAAACAACAAATCATGAAAAATAAACTAGTTGTAGGCATGGGCGAAGCATTATGGGACGTCCTACCTGAAGGCAAAAAAATTGGTGGCGCACCGGCAAATTTTGCATATCACGTATCACAATTTGGGCTAAATGGTACAGTTGTGAGCGCAGTTGGCGATGATAAACTCGGCGATGAAATTATTGAAAATTTCAAGGCAAAAAACCTAAATATGCTCGTTGAACGAGTGCCTTACGCTACAGGAACAGTGCAGGTTGAGCTCGACCAAAACGGTGTGCCGATGTACGACATAAAAGAGAATGTGGCATGGGATAATATTCCCTACACCGCCCACCTTGAGCAACTCGCACAGCACACACAGGCTGTTTGCTTTGGCTCACTTGCACAGCGAAATGTGGTGTCGCGCAACACAATGATGCGATTTCTAGACGCTATACCCGAAGAAAATAATCCACTCATTATCTTCGATATTAATTTGCGTCAAGCATTCTATAATAAAGAAATTTTGTGCAATTCGATGCACCGTTGTAACATACTGAAAATAAATGATGAAGAATTGGTGACCGTGAGCCGAATGTTCGGATATCCCGGCATTGATTTGCAAGACAAGTGTTGGATTTTGCTCGGCAAATACAACCTCAAAATGCTCATACTTACTTGTGGCGTTAATGGTAGCTATGTCTTCACCCCCGGCAATGTGTCGTTCGTCGAAACTCCTCAAGTGGAAGTCGCCGATACAGTTGGCGCCGGCGACTCATTCACCGCTGCTTTCATTGCTTCAATCCTAAAAGGTAAATCCATTAACGAAGCTCACCGCACCGCCGTCGACGTGTCGGCTTTCGTCTGCACACAAAACGGCGCTATGCCCGCTCTCCCTGACGAATACACTAATAGATAATTGGTTAGTAATGTAGGTTTTAAAATGGTTAGTATTAAATTAGTGTAATTAAAGGGTTCCCATAATTTTATATATCCTCAAGGTCGCTCTTGTTGAGCGGCCTTTTTTGCTATATGTAAACACTTATTGAAAAAAAACTGAAATTTGTTAGTCAAAGTGTCGCTTTTTCGTTATCTTTGTGCTGTATACGTAAAACTAATCTATTTTTACATAACTATGCTGCTTTCTATGACAGGTTTCGGCTCTGCTTCTGTCGAACTACCCAATAAAAAAATAACTGTAGAAGTTAAATCGCTCAACTCAAAGCAATTTGACCTTAACGCTCGCGTGCCTTCTGTATATCGCATCTATGAACTGGAGTGGCGTAACATTGCCGCTGCAAAACTCGAACGTGGTAAAGTTGACCTGACTGTCACCGTCGAAAATCGTGGCGATGCTGCCTCAGCTCACCTCAACGTTGATGCTATGCAAGCTTACAAAAACCAAATTTGCGAAGTCTCTAAGTCTCTTGGCATCGCCGAGCCCGCTGATTGGTATAGCGTGCTCATGCGTTTCCCCGACGTTATGAGCAGCGAAAACGACACCGAAGTCTCTGAAACCGAAACTGCGGCCCTCACTCAAACTATCAACACTGCTCTCGATAACCTCATGGCTTATCGTCGCGTGGAGGGCGTGAAACTCGAAGCCTTCTTCGCCGAACGCATAAAAGCTATCAGCGAACTCCTCAACGAAGTCGGCCAATATGAGTACGAACGTATTGAGCACATTAAAAGCCGCCTCGCCGACGGCCTCTCTAAAATCTCCGTGCTCGACTACGACAAAGGTC
>CAYSLD010000081.1:5903-10013 GCA_964431795.1 uncultured Bacteroides sp. | reverse complement strand
CAACTTTTTCGCCTTTAGCGTTGAGGTAGTCGATAGCTTCTTGAGCAGCTTGAGTAACAGAGCCCATAGCGATAATTACGCGTTCGGCATCAGCAGCACCGTAGTAGTTGAATAGGTGGTATTCGCGACCGGTGATTTTGCTGATTTCGCTCATGTAGTTTTCTACGATTTCAGGAACAGCTTCGTAGTATTTGTTAGAAGCTTCGCGGTGTTGGAAGAATACGTCACCGTTTTCAGCCATACCACGAGCTACGGGGTTTTCGGGGTTGAGGGCACGAGCACGGAATTCAGCAAGGGCTTTGCGATCGAGGAGAGCAGCGAGAGCATCGCCATCGATTTCTTCGATTTTTTGAATTTCATGAGAAGTGCGGAAACCGTCGAAGAAGTTCAAGAAAGGAACACGGCTTTTGATAGTTGAGAGGTGAGCAACACCGGCGAGGTCCATAACTTCTTGAACAGAACCTTCAGCTAACATAGCGAAGCCGGTTTGGCGGCAAGACATAACGTCTTGGTGGTCACCGAAAATAGAAAGAGCATGTGATGCTAGAGTACGAGCCGATACGTGGAAAACGCAAGGTAGAAGTTCACCGGCAATTTTGTACATGTTAGGGATCATCAGGAGCAAGCCCTGAGAAGCCGTATAGGTAGTGGTAAGCGCACCAGCTTGTAATGAACCGTGAACGGCACCAGCTGCGCCACCTTCGCTTTGCATCTCTTGCACGAGAACAGTCTCGCCAAAGATGTTTTTACGGCCTGCGGCTGCCCATTCGTCAACGTATTCAGCCATAGTTGACGAAGGAGTAATAGGATAGATAGCTGCGACCTCAGAGAACATATAGCTCACATGAGCGGCGGCTTGGTTACCGTCGCAGGTCAAAAATTTCTTCTCTTTACTCATAGTTTGATTAATAGAAACTTATAATAGTAGTTGTAGTTTTATATCCGTTTGTATAGAATATTACAGAGCACAAAGGTAACGAAAAAAACGCAATCTGCCGAATAAAAAAGTTAATTCTCTGTTTAATAATGTATAAATATCTTTATCCGGTGTATAAAAGAGGCATATAAACGCAAAACGTGCAGCCTCAAGATTGAGACTGCACGCGTCTAAAAGTTTTTTTTGCAAAATATATCTACTTCTGTTAGAAGAGCGGGAATGTTGATGTAGAGGTGATATATTTTTCGCGGAACTTCTCATTATCCATGCAGAACATAAGGATGCCTTGTATGAGGATAAGGATGTCGAAAAATCCGCAAGTAACCAAGTTTACAACAATAGTAATAAGGCCTGCGGTTGTTTTGCCAAGATAGAAGTAATGAATGCCGAGACTACCTAAAAAGATAGCTAATAGAGCAGCAACACCACGGCTTTTGCCTTCGGGACTGGTAGCAAAAGCATCATTGTTGCGAAAAGCCTCTGAAACGGGGCTTTCGAAATCGTTTGCCATTTGATAAGTTTTTTAAGGGTTAATAGAAAATAGTTGATATAATTATCTGATTTGCATATAATTGTTGCAAATATAGCGTATCTACCGGAAAAATGCAACTTTTTTCTAAATAAATTAAAAAAAGTTGCATTATGCAATATCAACCTAAGTTATAGGTCTTTGACAGTGCGGGCAAAGTGCACCATTTTGATAGCAGCCTCGGCAGCTTCTGAGCCTTTGTTGCCAAGACGTCCACCGGCGCGGTCAATAGCATCTTGCTCGGTGTCGACGGTGAGCACGCCAAAAATTACGGGTATATCGCAGTCGGCATTGAGGGCGGTGACGCCTTGAGTGACACTTTGGCAAACGTAGTCGAAGTGAGGAGTGCCGCCACGTATCACGCAGCCAAACACAATCACAGCGTCGTAAAGGCTCGATTCGATGAGCTGTGAAGCGCCAAAAGTGAGTTCAACGGCACCGGGCACATCGTAGCAGTCAACGTCTTTTTTGAGATTAAGTCCGTAGGCTTTAAACACGTCGAGGGCGCCGTCGCGCAGGGCGTGAGTGATGTGTGAGTTCCATTCGGCGGTGACAATAGCCACGCGCAGGTTATCTACTTTGGGGAGAGCTTGGCGGGGAGCGCCTGAAGATAGTTCGGTTGACATAATTAAAAGAGTATTGTTAGTGTTGGCGTTGCCAGTCGGTGGTTAGCGCGTCGAAAGCGTGGTTACCGGCGAGGGCAGAAGCCTGAAGTAGTTGTTGACGCAAAGGGCGAGAGGGGTTTTCGAGGTCGGCAGCTGTGATGTTAGCTTGCACTATATGGTTAATAACACCGGCAATAGCTCCGGCATTCCAAGTCAATGAGCGCGAAGCCACGGCATCGATGGGCACTTGGTCGGCATCGTTGTTTGAGAAGTAGCCGAGTTGACAAAGTGTTGTGTCGACGTTGATGAGTGATTTGCAATAGAAGTCGATATTGTTCATATAACCGTCGGCAGCATTGCGTGCGCCAAAGATGTATTGCAAGTCGGTGGTGCGTGAAAACACTATATCAGAGACCTCGAGGTTATCGAGTATGTTTGGCATCACGCGTGTGATGCGTGGTGCTTGAGAGGGCAAAAATCCGAGCACGTTTATCATCACGGCGCCACGTTCGCGAGCATTAGCGAGGAGTTGAGCCATGCGGCGGTGCATGCGAGGGTCAACGGCGTAGTATCCGCCAAAGAGCACAACGTCATCGTGCTCAATGCGTGGCCACACCACGTCGAAACACTCATCGGGATAGTTTTCGTAGCGGGTGATGGTGATTTTGCCATCGGCATCGGGTATGTAGAGAAGTGTTGGTGAGACACCCTCGGTGATGCGGTCAACAGTTGAGGTGTCAACTCCGGCATCACGGAGAAAACGCACCACAGTGTCACCGACAGCGCAAACAGAAGCTTCGGTGATTGCCGTGACAGAGAGTCCGGCTTTAGCCATAATTGCGGCAGCGTTGACAATGCGTCCACCGGGCATGGCGCCTACGGGTTGTGCTTGACTGTTGAAAATAACGTCGAGCGCGCACTCGCCTATGCAAAATATATTTCTCATTTTATTGTTGGTGTGAATGGTTTTAGAGACTAATAGTGCCGTCGCCGCGAGCTGCGCCACCAAGATAGCCGCCATGATGACGTTTGGCATAGTCGTCGGCGGTGAAGTTTATGGCCTTCATCACGTTCACCACGAGCACATCGCCAATAACAGTCATAGCAGTGGTTGATGTGGTGGGAGTGAGGCCCAGCGGGCAAACCTCGGGGGAGTTTCCGGTGGGGAGAGTGACGTCGGCAAGTGCGGCAAGAGGGCTGTCAGGGCACCCGGTGATAACTATAAAGGGGAGGTCGGCATAGAGGCCGCGAGCGAGCTCCACGAGTGCTATAATTTCGCGGGTTTTACCTGAGTTTGAGATAAGAAGCATCACGTCGTTAGGTTGCAGCACGCCAAGGTCGCCATGCTGAGCTTCGGCAGGGTGAAGGTTGACGGCGGGAGTGCCGGTTGACGAGAATGTTGTGGCTATGTTAAGCGCAATCTGTCCGGCTTTACCCATACCCGAGGTGACAAGTTTGCCGTGACGGCGGTGCACGTGTTCAACAATGAGGTTGACGGCACGGTCGTAAGCATCAGAGACGGGAATTTGGAGTATAGCGCGGCTCTCAGCTTGGAGAATGTTGCGCATGGTTTGTTCAACAGTAGTCATAAAAGTGATGGTGTTGCAAAAATATGCACAAATGTAATAAAAATAAAGAAACGAGCAAAACATTGAGGTATATAAAAAATACAAGCAGGGTGTCAGTCGCGACAGCCTGCTTTGTGATTGTTTTGTTTATGCTCTAAATACTATTTATGAAATTATCGATTGGTTTTCTGTTATTTAGTCAGGATAATTTTTAACGGTCTTATAAAAAACAACATTGACTTATTATGTCAAATATGACAATGACCGGTTAAAATTGACGATATGTCTGTTGACGCTGCAAAATTAGCACCACATAATTACATTTTTGTTACAGTTTTGATACAATTCACCCTCATTTCGTAAAATCGTCATTTTTAACACTTTGCGACACCGGGAAGTGCTCTTTCGTAAAGGTAGGGGGTCAGACAAGGGTGGCGTTTTTGAGTTTGGGGAGGGTGAAGTGTATCTCGA
>CAYSLD010000081.1:0-5803 GCA_964431795.1 uncultured Bacteroides sp. | reverse complement strand
GGGGGTCAGACAAGGGTGGCGTTTTTGAGTTTGGGGAGGGTGAAGTGTATCTCGAGGCCTGCACCGGGGCGGTTTGAGCACGACACAGTGCCACCATGAGCGGTGACAGTGTTGTAGACTATGGCCAGGCCAAGGCCGGTGCCTCCCGACTTGCGCGTGCGTCCCGAGTCAACACGATAAAAGCGGTCAAACAGTCGCGGCAGCGCCTCATCAGGCACGCCGGTGCCGTCGTCGTAAAAGTTGAAGTGATAGAAGTCCGGATCTTCGGTGTCGAAACATTCGAGCGCGCACATTGTGCCGCCCGAATAGTTTGCCGAGTTGCGGGCAAGGTTCATGAGCATGGCAGCGAGGAGGTTTGCGTTGCCACGTATGGGGAGGTTTAAGGGCAGTTTATAGTGGAACTCCATCGAGCCGAGCATGCCCGAGTCGTGTATGTCGGCAGCGAACTTATAAACAATCTCTTGGTAGTTGAGGTTTTCGGTGTTTATAACGTTGCCACCCTCGTCGAGACGGGTAATAGCCGATATGTCCGCAATCAGGTCAACGAGACGGTTGGCATGGTCGCAGGCTTTGCTGATGAAGTGTTGACGCACCTCGGGGTCGAGGTCGGGGTTCTCGTTGAGGGTGTCGAGATATCCTTTGATGACTCCGATAGGTGTTTTGAGTTCGTGGTTGATGTTGTTGGTGAGTTGTCGTTTTTGGCGCGACTTTTCCTCAATAGCATGAATTGCCACGCTATGCTCGTGGTCAATGCGTTTGCGTGATTTTGTGCGTTCGTTGAACATTAGCACAATTTGGCGCGCAACGTCGCCGAGCTCGTCGTGCGAGAAGTCGGTGCCGGGTACAAACGTGGGGTCGTTTGCCGAGCGGTTAGCAAATTCGCGCAGCAAGCTGATGTTACGACCAAAGTAACGAGCAGTGTAGTAAGCAAAAATGGTGATGAGGATACCCACCACAAGAAGTATGACAATAATCTCGCGACGTTCGCCGGCGAAGAAGGCGTCGAGTTCTGACTCGTTTGGCAGAGCAGTGCTCACAATCAGTCCACCGTCGTCGGAGTGCGAACCGCTGTAGAAGAAGTGACAGTCGCCCATGTTGGCGACGGGCGATTTTCGCTCGAACATCTCTTTACCGATGAGCGCTTGTTCGTCGGCGCTGAGCACAATAGGCTCGCCCACTGACTGGATGACATACCAGTTAGAGTCGAACAGGGTGATGCGCACAGAGTGAAAGAGCGAGTTTTCGCGGAAATATTTATCAACAAATCGGAGGTAGAATTGCAAATATTCGGGGTCGTCATTGTTGATAGCGTCCATCACGCCACAGTTCACAAGCTCAAGCTGTGAGTTTACAAACGTGCGTTGATATTCGCTTTCACGTTCTATTTGCCACCAGCTGAGGCCGATAATGAGGGCCCAGAGGGTGATGAGGAATGGTGCAAGGATGCGCCATGCGTAACTAATCCGTTTCTTTAAAACCATAACCGAAACCTTGGCGTGTAACAATATTATTACCGTAATCGCCAAGTTTCTTGCGCAAGCGAGTTATGTTAGTGTCGATGGTGCGGTTAGAGATAACCACGTCACCACCCCACACTTCGTCAATAATTTCCTCGCGTGAATAGATGCGCGTGCGGTGAGTGAGGAAGAACAAAAGGATGTAGTATTCGGTGCGTGTAAGTGGAACTTCCACGCCGTCGAGTGTACAACTTTTGCTATTACGATTGACGCAGAGTGTGCGGAATGCGACATCGGGCTCAAGCGAGTCAGATTCGAGTTCAAATCCGATCTGAGAGTCTGAAGAGCGACGCAGCACGGCGCGCACACGGGCTTTAACCTCGGCGATGTTAAACGGTTTAGTGATGTAATCGTCGCCGCCGATATTAAGTCCCATCACCTTATCGTCTTCGCCAACGAGGGCAGAACAGAAGATGATAGGTGTGTGCTCGAGCTCGGGCATATTTTTAACGCGATGCGCGAAGTCAAATCCGCTTAAACGATCCATCATGATATCCACAATAAAAAGCGAGTATCGTTTAAGGTCTTTGGCGAGAGCATCTTCAGCACTTAGAGCAAAGTCTACTTCGTAGCCTTCTTTTTCGAGATTGAACTTTAGTATTTCGCACAATGCTTCTTCATCGTCAATCACTAAAATTTTTATTCTCTTTGCCATTTTGTAAAAAATTTAAAACTAACGTCATAGGTTGAATCACTTAAGTATCTAAGTTTAAAGCTTAAACGCTCCAAAGGTACGAAATAATCCAGAAATTAGATGTTAATTATAGTTAATATTAAAATTTTATCGAACTTAAAGCCGATGCAAGTTGTTGCAATTACAAATACTATTTTTGCACTGTGTTTTTCATGTTATTAGATTTTAAGGTTAAAAAAAATGGCCGGATGTCGTGAGACACCCGGCCATTTTTAGTGTCTCAACTTGGTAAGGGGCCCGGCAAGCGGCATTGCCGACGGCATCCTTACGACAGTGAATCAGAGTGGAGTGTGGCAAATAGGCGCAATCTTTTCTGCAATTCGGCGAAAGTGTCGGGCGAGGCAAGACTCGACACGCAAACGCTGACGCCGTTGCGGGCGCTACCGGTTGGTGACAAAGAAAGCGTGGCAATGCCAAAGCGCAAAAGTTGTATCTGCAATTGTGAGGACGTGAGGTCATCATATCCCACGGTGAAGTTCAAGCCGTTAGAAATGGGATTTTGGTCGTCTTTGTCGTAGACGAAGTGAAATCCGTTTTCGAGGAAGGCTTGTTTGGTGAGGGCGCAGCGGAGGTCAAATTCGCGGGCGTCGTCAATAAAGTCAACAGCTCCGTCGCAGGCGGCATCGAGCATAGCGGTGAGGGCATATTGTGCTGCATTTGCGGGGCCGGCAGTGAGGTTTGCCAGCATGCCATAGACGTAGCTATCGCCAAACGAGGCAGTGTTGTAGATAGGCAACAAAGTCTTGTATTGGCTTTCGTAAACGTGTTTGCTGATGCAGGCAAGGCCTACGCGCTGGCCTGCATAGTTAAAGATTTTAGAGGCAGAGAACAACACCACGTAGTTGTTTGTATAGGCGGCGGTTGTGGGTATGTATGGTTCACGACCGGGCACGCTGTAGTCAGCACGAAAGTCCATACCGCAGTTGGTTTGGTCTTCGATAACGATGATGTTGTGGTTTGTGGCGGCTTTGCCGATGATTTGCAACTCACGGCGGCTGAGGTTGAGCCATGTTGGGTTGTTTGGTATGCTGAACAGTATGGCAGCTACCGAGTTATCGGCAAGTGTTTCGTCGAGTCGGGCAGCGAGTTTGTCGCCGCGACAATCATAGATATCTATTATCACAGGGGTTAATCCAACTATTTTGGCTTGCTTGATGTGCAGAGGGAAAGCGGGGCCAAAGATCAGCACTTTTTTGCGCCGAGGCATGAGTTGTTTTAGCAGCAATAATAGGGTGAATGAGCCGATGGCAGCACCGGCAACGGGGATTACATAGTTGGGCTCGAGGCTAATGTTGTGAAATAGTTTGAAGAACTGCGAGCCGGCTTGTTTCAAGGTTTTCACGCCTTCTACGGGCGGGTACGTACCCGCAACACCGCGTTTGAGGGCGGCACATTCGGCACTTATTCCAACTTGTGCAGGGGCGAGTCCGGGATCAACGAGCTCGAGGTGCACAAAACGTTCGCCTGCGGTTCTTTCGAGCGCAGTAGCAAGGGCACGAACCTGTTGGATAGTTGCAGACTCAAGACTAACAATTCCCAATTTGTTAATCGTGAGATTGATAGTATTAACGTCGATAGGTAGCACTGTTTTAAAGTATCAAATGTTAGTGAAAGAAGGTTTGTTAATTCGCATGAGTTGTCAATAATGTGATAACTTCAATTCTGCACACCCAAAGGTACTAAAAAACACTAAGAAAATCAAACAAATAAATAGCAGTTTAACACACTTTAACACAGGCGCGACGCAGGGCAAAAGCCGGAGGCTTTTGAACACGACAGCTGACGCGATGCGTGGCCTCACTCACGGCGAGCCGCGGACGGAGGGCAAGCCGCGAGCGGAGGGCGCGATGCGTGGCGGTTATTTGAAGCGATTGGGGCCGGCAATGACGGTGCGGCATGTGTCGGCTTCGGCAACGACAAAGAGGGCTGAGGTGTTGGGTTCGGCGGCAATCATTGCGCGAGCGCTGTCGAGGGGCATAGCCATACAGGCTGTGGCAAGGGCATCGGCAGTCATGCAGGTTGGAGCAATAATTGTGACGCTGAGTGTTGACGTGGTGACGGGATATCCGGTGACGGCTGAGATGGTGTGTGCCACGCGTGTGCCGTCGGCAAGTGTATGGAAATTGCGATAATTGCCCGATGTGGCAATGCAGCAATCGGTCAGACTGACAAGCGCATATTGGCGATGCTGAGTGGCTGAAGCTACGGGGTCGTCGATTTGCACGCGCCAATCTTTGCCGTTGGGATTTGAGCCTGACAGCGACATTTCGCCGCCAATTTCCACAAGATAGTCGGTGCATCCGTTGCGTCGGAGCATATCAGCAACACAGTCAACGCCAAAGCCTTTTGCTATTGCCGAGAAATTAAATTGAGTGTCGTGGTGTTTGCGCACTATTTTGCCATCGGCAGTGATGCTGCAATCGGCTATGCCAACAAGCTGAAGCGTGCGGGCCACCTCGGCGCTGTCGCACGAGAGCGAGTCGAGATGTGTGTAGCCAAAGCCCCAGATGTTTATAAGCGGAGCGAGCGTGGGGTCGAAAGCGCCGTGGCTGATGCGGTTCACGCGCTGCGACTCGCGAAAGACTGTGGCAAACATTGGGCTCACCGAGTCGGATGTGTGATTATTGATATGCGCAATGACGCTTGCCGGTTCAAACGGGCTCACTTCAAGTTCGACGGCACGCATGACGGCGACAATCGAGTCGTCGAGCGACTTATCAGCGAGATAAGTGATGTGGTATGTGGTGCCCCAAGTTGCGCCTTCAAGCGAGTGCCATTGCTCAGAGTTTGAGCACGAAGCGAGCACAGCGACGAGCGTGCAAAATAGTATAGAAATGAAATGATTACGCATAAAAATTATCAATATAAAAAGATGTGAAAACTTTTTGTAAAATTAATTGCAAATTTAATCATTATTTTTACTACATTTGCAAAGTAAAAACACAACAATGTAACTTTTTACCTATTAAACTTAATTTTTCACCCTATAAAAAAACAATTGCGTATGACCTCTTACGTATTTTTAGCCCAAGGCTTTGAAGAGATAGAAGCTCTTGCTACCGTAGACTTGCTGCGTCGCGCAGGCATGAACGTTCAAACCGTATCAATCACAGACCATTTAAAGGTTGAAGGTGCACATAACATAGCTGTAGAAGCCGATGTTACTATCTCAGATGCAACATTCAGCGACATTGATTGGCTGATTGTGCCCGGAGGCATGCCCGGAGCCACCAACTTGCATGAATGTGAGCAACTCAATGATTTGTTGAAATCGCACGCAGCCAAAGAAGGCAATATCGCTGCAATATGCGCAGCACCGGCCGTAGTGTTGGCTCCGCTGGGGCTGCTAAATGGCATTGAAGCCACCTGCTATCCCGGATTTGAACAAGAATGTAAACATTATGGAGCACAGATGGTTGACCGCCGCTTTGTGGTGTCGGGCAACATCATCACCGCCAACGGTCCATCGTCGGCAACACTGTTTGCGCTGGCCATTATCGGCAAATCGCAAGGCGTGAGCGTGTCGCAAGAAGTGGCACAAGGCATCCTGCTCAATAACAACAACTCGCCATACTACTTTTAGCATAAAAGA
>CAYSLD010000080.1:6885-10021 GCA_964431795.1 uncultured Bacteroides sp. | reverse complement strand
AATTTACTGCCTTGTACCTGATAAATATTTCCTAGAGGTATTTGTCCAAATAATTTCTTAATAATAATTAGAACCTAAACTTGAATCTCAAATAGACGAGCAAGCAACTTTTTGCTTGCTTTATATTTGTAACGCTTTTGTAACATTAAAAGTTCACCAATGTTACGATTTAATTACAAAATAACGTTTTTAAAATAATGAACGTTAAAAAGTAATGATTATATCGCCATATTCGTGGTTTTCCTTAATTTTGTAAGCAAATGCCAACACCAATCAACACAGAAGCAAAACTCACAGTTGTAATTCCGGTTTACAATCGGCCAAAGTTGATACAGCGCACTTTGGAATGTCTTGTTGCTCAGACATATAGACCATTCAACGTGATTATTGTAGACAATAATTCGACCGACAACACACTTGAAGTTGTCAAAACGTTCGCCCAACAACACAGCACAGACGAACTGAACATACGTGTGCTCAGCGAGATGACACCCGGAGCAACGGCAGCACGCAACAAAGGGCTGAGTGAAGTAAAAACAAAGTGGACTATGTTTTTCGACTCAGACGATATCATGCGTCCCACACACATAGAGCGTGCACTCACAACGGCGCACAACAACCCCAAAGCCGAGCTTATCGGTTGGGATGTGGAGCATATAAACATCAAAGGCACACGGCGCATCAAGCCGTTTGAGCCAAATGATATAGAGTATAACAATTTATTTCACGCATCGTTGGCAACGCAACGCTACATGGCTCGCACCATGTTGTTCTACCTCTTAGGCGGGTGGAACACAAATGTGCCTATTTGGAACGACATTGAGTTTGGCGCGCGCCTGTTGGCATTTCACCCAAACATAGTCAAGGCCGAGGGGTCAGAGCCGACTGTGACTGTTGAAGCGCAAGCCAATTCAATCACCGGCGACAGCTATGGCTCGCGTATCGGCCAATACCACTACGCTCTCGACAGCATCAAACGCACACTGCCCGCGCGCTACAAATGTTGGGTGGAATTGAAGAAGGTTATTATCGGAGCAACAATAGTGCGCGAGGGCAATAAAGAGGGCAAAAAACTATTTCGCGATGCCATGAGCAATACCACCGACTGTTGGCACAGATTTATGTGGCGCGTTGCATACACATACACACGCCTTGGCGGACGCGGCATAGCACGAATACTGAAACAGTTTATCTGCTGATAAGGTCTATTTGAACAAACGGCGCAGAGCGTAAGGTGCTATAACGATACCAAAAATCAAGGCTAACCACCAGCCCACGCAACACTTGAGTGCAATTGCAACGATGCCTACGAGCAAGCCCAGAGCTGAAAGTCGCCACACACTGCGATTGACAGTCACTCCATAACGCGAACGGCCTATCACGGTAACTATGATGGTGTAAGCGACATACCAAAGTATGTACGACACACCAAGTCCGGCAAAGCCAAAAAACGAATATCCCACCACATTTAGCACAAGACCGATAAGTCCGCTCAGTGTTTCGCTGATTAGATACATTTTGCCATCGCCTTTAGCAAGAATTGAATAGGCCACACACCACGACACATAGCGCGGAATGGTAGACACTATGCCAATTGTGAGAAAAGGCAAGGCGCCCAAGAAAGTGCTGTTATAAAGTAGTTCAACAACATACTTATCGAGAGCTATAAACACTGCGACAACAGGCATGAGAATGAGCACTGTTGTGCGTATTTGGTGCGAGATAGTGATTGACATGCGGTGGGGTGAGTGCGAGAGCGCTGACATACGCGGGAAATACTCCACCCATATACCGGTGAAAATCACGCCCACATAATTATTTATTATAGTAAAAGCCGATTGGTATAGGCCCAACTCAGAGGTCGATGCGTATTTATTAATGTATAGCACAAACAGATAGTTGAACAGTTGGCCCATGAGTATAGCCAATGTCATCATAAAGCCAAGGCGCACAAACGAGGCTCCTATCGACCATGACTCGCGCACGGTTTGCTTTACCTTCGCAATTTTAGGCATATTGCAACATTGCCCAACAAGCGAAGCGAGGCCGTAGCTAAGTATCACCCACACAATTGAGTCTTCACGCAAAAAATAGATAATTGGTACGGATATAACTATGCCAATCAAAGCAGTGATAATGCCGATGCGAGCATAGGCAGATAATTGCCTCAATCCTTGCAAGATTGCTGACAATGCAGAGACGTAAGCATAGCATAGTGACAGCACCGACAACACACAAAAGGCCCACCATTTATCGGTTGAGCCAAAGCTCCATTCGCTCAAAAACGGAGACAGGGCACACATAACTATGCTGCCTAAAGAGCCTAAAAATATAGACCAACGTTTTACGGCGATGGCAGTATGAGCAGCATCGTCACCGCTTTTTGTGGCTATATCGCGAATGGCACTTTGGTCAATGTTGAGGCGTGCCGTAGAATTTATCAATTCCATAATGGAGTTGAACAATGCAACAATGCCAACGCCCATAGGGCCCACCCAAATAGCAATGAGTTTGTTGCGCACAAGCGAGCATAAAATAGTGAGTGCGCGCACACCGCCAAACACGCTCATAGCCTTGAGCGAAGCTTTTGTGGCCGAGTGTGTAGACCTACTAAATTTTGCTTTCAGCTGTGCATAGCGGTTCATCTCACCCAATCTAAAGGATTAAGTTTTTCGCGTTCGTGACGCACTTCGAAGTGCAACACAGTGCGGCCACCATCGTCGGGGTCGCTGTAGACAGTACCAATCGTGGCTCCGGCTTTGACCTTCGCGCCTTTTGAAATTGAGAGCGAGGCAAGTCCGGCATAAACAGTGAGATAGTCGCCATGGCGCAGTATCACAATGTTTTGGTATCCGGGCATGAAGAATACCGACGACACTGTTCCGTCGTAGACGGCGCGGGCCGTAGTACCTTTCGACACCAAGATATCAATACCACTATTGTTGACTTGGATGTTGCTGAGGTTTTGGTGGTTTGAGCGGCCAAATGTGCCTACAATGGTATATTTTCCGGCAATCGGGAACAATAGTCTACCTTTGTTAGCTACAAACGAGCCGGTTATTTTGCGGTCAGCATCGGCCACACCGGTTGGTTTTGGTTCGGGAGTAGGTTCGGGCTTAGGTTCCGGTTTTGGTGC
>CAYSLD010000080.1:0-6785 GCA_964431795.1 uncultured Bacteroides sp. | reverse complement strand
GCCTTACGACGTTCTTCAGCTTTGCGAGCCTCCTCAGCCTTGCGAGCTTCTTCGGCAATAATGCGATCAAGTTCGCGGTCAAGATTTTGGGCTTGCTGTTGTTTTTGAGCAAGAATTTTATTTAGGCCAACGCCCTCTTTGCGGAGGTTTTTCACAAGTTGTTGCGACTCGGATTGTTTATTTTCGAGCACTTGTTTGGCATTGCTGAGCTGAGCCATTGTGGTTGTTTGCTTAGCGCGCAAACCTTCAAGGTTTTTACGTTGATCTTCGAGTTGCTTTATGTTATTTTGCACAGCACGTATTTTGCGAGTGCGCCAAGCATTAAGTTCATTTAGATAGCCCACACGTTTTAGAGCAGTACGAAACGATTCGGCAGCAAAGACGAAGCCCAAGCTGTTCACTTGCTGACGGCGGGTGCGCATGTTGCGCAGTGTAGTCTTGAGTCCGGCTTTGAGGGCTTGCGATGTATTTTCGAGAGCTTGGATAGAATCGGCACATTTTGCAGTAGCAATGTCAATTGAGTCGAGGCGCACAGAGAGCACATTAATAGCAGAGTGTTGCCGTTCGATTTGGCTGTTAATATTGCTAAGTTCGTCGAGCTTTTGTTGGGTTTTGCGCTCGTTTTCTTTGATTTTCTTTTGAGTTTCGGTTATTTCTTGTTGTGTGCGTTGTTTTTCGCGCTTAACAGTTTTGGCAGTACGCTGAGCAGCCTCAACCGGGCCGGCCAAGGCAAACGCACTCAACAATAGGATTAGCAAATATTTTTTCAGAAGCACAATAGTTCAGAGTTTTTTTACATGTTTTTAAAGCTATTTAGAGCATTCTGTATTGAGACTCGTTTATAACCTTTTGATGGGGTGACAAAGTCAACGGTGCGCCCGGAGTTCCACGTCGCAGACGAAGCAGACCAAATAAGTTCGGCATCGACTTCGCTTTTATTGAGCGGAGCGGATAGAGCCACGTTTTGTGCAATGCTACCGGCCGGAGTATCAACAAAATCGCTAAAAGTCACGGTCACCGGCTTTTCGTTGCCGGGATTGTTAAACGAAAGTTGATTGAGCGGCGCGTTAGGTTTCAAGCCTAAAATGATGTCTTGAATATCGCCAAGTGTGAGCTGATGCGAGCCCAAAAGGGTTTGCAGTCTTTCAGCGAAGAGATATTTGTGATATTTATCGACAAAAACAACAGAATCAGGGGTCATATTTACGACGGCCACTTCCATGCCGAGCACACGCATCGACACGTTCACCAAGCTATCGCGCACAATAGTTGCGCGGCCTGAAAGTGACATTGACATCGGTGAATTGAGTTTCACCTTTACCGGCATGTAAGCATCGTGCCAATCAGCGCCGGTTGCTAAAGTTGCAGCATTGCGCGATGAGTGACAAGCGCTCATTGCAAAAACCAATGCCAATAATAATATGTGAGAGAAGTGCAATCGTAACGTTTTCATAATCATGTCACAGTTTTGTGTTACTTATAGAAATAAGTTTTATGTTTCACTTTGCGAGCAAGCAGGTCATCGTCGGGCTTGAGCGCAAGTGCTTCTTTCCAGAAATCGAGTGCTTTATCGGGCTCACCGCACATAAAATATATGTCACCGGCATGAGCAAGGATATCAGCCGACACCGAACTGTCATCGAGCTGAACAGAATTTACAAATTCAGCCAAAGCCTCAGGGTCTTCTTCAACGTCGTCATCAGCGTCGGGGATGTATTCCGCGTCGGGATATATGGTGTCAACAACAGCGTCCATGCTGTCACTGTCAATGCCATAGTTTGAATATTTAAGTGCGAGGTCAATGTTCTCACGAGCTTTCTCGTATTCTTTATTTTTGAACAGCGCCCAAGCGTATGAGTCGAGGTACGTAGCGTTTTGCGGTTCGCTGAGCACAGCGTATCGGGTGTAGCGGATAGCCTTATCCAAATCTCTGCTTGACTCGGCCAAGAAATATCCGGCATTATTATATGCCATATAATTTTCTGGGTCAAGTTTGATAGCGCGCTCATAAGTGCTGAAAGCCGCCTCGAGCGAGTCTTCTAAATAGTAGTTATCGCCAAGAGTGGTGAGTAGGTTTGAGACAGCTTTTTTATTTTGCACATTGTCGATGTTGACGCTTTCAAGCACTTCAACGGCATCAGAATATTTTTTCTGCTGTTGATATCCCGAGGCTGCCATTATAGGATAGTAGAAATTTGTGGGGAAAAGGTCTATACCTTTTTTTGCCACATCTATCATGTAGTCAACGCTATCGCACATAGTGGCAAATTGAATGACCGACATGCGTATGCTGCTATCCGACGGGTCGAGCGCCATAGCATAGCTGAATTGTTCGAGGGCGGCTTCGCTATCATCGCGGGTGCTTTTAAAAGCGCCGTATAGCAAGTGCACTCCGGCTTCACCGGGATTTTCCTCTTGCAACACGCCAAATAGGTTTTCGATACGTTCCCATTGAGTGGTGTCGCTATATAGCTCACTTACGTATCCGCGCATGATTTCATATTTCGCGTCAAACTCAAGGTTTTGGCTTTGTAAAGCTTGAAAGACTTCACGGTCATAAGCCACGCTGTCACCGATTTGACGATAGTAGTTAGCCAACGACACGAATGCACGGCCATTGGTTGAGTCGATTTGACAAGCGTGTTTATAGTTAGCCAATGCAGCCGAGTCGTTGCCATAGTTGTTATATATAGAGCCGGCATATAGGAATGCATCGGCGTCAGAGGGCATGGCTTGCAACATGCTGTTTATCTCTCTAACAATTGCCGCGGTGTCGTTGCGCAATGCGTAGGCTCTGATTTTTTGCGAGGTGAGTCCTTTATCTTTACCTGTGCCACGCTCCAAACGTTCAAAAATTTGTATGCCGCGATTGAAGTCGGCGGTGTCGCTGTTTGTGATGTATCGTTTCACATAGGCATTTGCCAAGTTAACAGCGGGGTCGGTTTTGGCGGGAAATATAGAGTCGAGAGTTTTCCAGACGCGCACCTCATTGCCAAAGTCAAGTAGATAACCGGCTAACTGGCCGACCATGCAACCGGTGTTGTAGTCGGTGGGGTTAGAGTTGAACAGTGCATTAAGTTGGTTGTAGGCGCGACGCAGCGAGACAGAGTCGGGTGAATTATCAGTGAGGGTGAGCAAAGCTTGTTCGCCGGCAATATTAACGTCTTCGGGATTTAGCAAAGCGGCGCGGGCGAGCAAACGGCTGCCGGTGTCGATGCTGTCGAGGGCATTTGCGCCACAAGCGCGCATAAACACGTAATCGGCTTTGCGAAGTTTAGCGTCAGAGTCCCAATCAGATTTATTGCTGCGAGCAGTGCAAACGGTGATAGCAGCCGCAGTGACAGCAAGAGCTGTTAATATTTTGCGATGTAAAGTCATTATTTGCGTAAAAAAAGAGAAAGGTGAGCAAAGAGAGAGAAACGTATGCTTTATTTTGCGCCGGTATGGCCAAAGCCACCTTCGCCACGCTCGGTGTCGCTAATAGCATCAACGTCTTGCCAAATTGCTTGAGTGTAAGATGTAACAACCATTTGACAAATACGTTCACCGGGATTTACGGTAAATTCAGTGTCAGAAAGGTTTATCAGAATAACGCCAATTTCGCCACGATAGTCAGCATCGATGGTGCCGGGTGTGTTGGCAAGAGTGATGCCATTTTTGAGGGCCAAGCCGCTGCGAGGGCGCATTTGAATTTCGTATCCGTCGGGCAGTTCAACATACAGTCCGGTGGGCACGAGCACACGCTGCAAGGGTTTTATGGTTACGGGCTCGGTCAAAAATGCGCGCACGTCCATGCCGGCAGCACCGGGAGTGGTGTACGAGGGATTGGGATTATTGCTGCGATTTATTATTTTGACTTTAACTTTATCCATGATTAAAAAAAGAGATTAAACAGTCACACGTCGAGTGACGGTGCCGGTTTTGAGAATATATATGCCACGTGCTTTTACTTTCAAACGCCACACTCCGGGCTGCAAAGTTTGCTGCGAAATGAGTTGGCCAAGTATAGAGAAAAGCTTTAGGCTGACTTGATGGTCTGTAGTCACAATGATGTATCCGTCGCGTGTGCGCACATCGAAACGGTCGCCGTCAGCATTGTCGATAGAAATTGCAGTTGTCAATTCCCAAGTTGGTGACGGAGGTGCGGCATACGCAGGGAGTTGGGCAGCCAAAACAGCTATGGCTACCATCAAAATGCTCAGATATTTTACTATTATGCACTTCACGGCTCAAAATTACAAAAAAAAACTTATCAGCGCAATAAAAAAATGCACAAGAGCGTGCCATTTAGTAAAATAATGTGAGGAAAGAGAATAATGCTACACTATTTGCGATTTTTTTGTGTAACTTTGCACGCTGAAAATAATAAGCAATCATGTCAACAGAACAAACACCGACAAACAAGATTGAGGCGCAAAAGCACTATGAACTCGGCAAGCGCTATTGGGCTGAGGACAAACGTGGAGCGGCTATTACCGAATACAACACCGCAGCAGAGCTCGACCCGGAGTCGCCGGCAGTGACCGCATTGCAACTTATCAATGATATTATGGATTTTTTTGACCCAAATCAATTAAATCCGTAAAAAAAGTTATAACTTTGCCAATCAAACTTTGATTATTATTGCATCATGAACAAAATAATTTCAAAAAAACACTTCAGCGAAAATGTTGTGGAGCTTGTTGTTGAGGCACCTCTCATTGCCAAAGCCCGCAAGCCCGGACATTTTGTGATTGTGCGTTGCGGCGACAAAGGAGAACGCATACCTTTGACCATCGCAGATGCCGACATCACTCGCGGCACAATCACTTTAGTAATTCAAGCCATAGGCTTTTCAACAAAAGCTATTTGCGCACTCGAAGCCGGTGACTATCTCACCGACGTTGTTGGTCCGTTGGGCCATGCCACACACATCGACAACTTTGGCACCGTGGTGTGCTGCGGAGGCGGTGTTGGCGTAGCACCGTTGTTGCCCATCATCAAAGCAATGAAACAAGCCGGCAACAAAGTGGTTAGCGTTCTTGCCGCACGCACAAAAGACCTTATCATACTTGAGGAACAAGTGCGCGAATATAGCGACGAGGTTATTATTATGACCGACGATGGCTCGTACGGCACCAAAGGTTTGGTGACAAACGGTGTGGAGAGCGTGATCAACCGCGAGAAAGTTGACTACGTGGTGACTATCGGCCCGGCTATAATGATGAAATTTGTGTCGTTGCTCACACAAAAATACAACGTCCCCACCCTATGCTCACTCAACACCATCATGGTTGACGGCACAGGCATGTGCGGAGCGTGCCGCGTGACTGTTGACGGCAAAACCAAATTTGTGTGCGTAGACGGCCCGGAATTTGATGCTCACAAAGTAAACTTCGACGAGATGCTAATGCGTCTTCGCGCTTATAATTAACACAACAAATAAAAATCACACTCTGTTATGACTAACGAACAGATTGAAAATATAACTTCGCGCGACGCCGCATGGCGCGTAGAACTGCGCGATGCAATGCCTGCCAAAGAGCGCACTGCTATTGCTCGCGCCACAATGACAGAGCTCGACCCCGCATATCGCATCACTTGCAATGAGGAGGTGAGTCAAGGTCTTAACCGCGAACAAGCCATGCTCGAAGCCAGCCGCTGCTTGGATTGCCCCGAGCCCGGTTGCGTGCAAGGTTGTCCGGTGAATATCAACATCCCCGCATTTGTAAAAAATGTGCAACGCGGCGAATTTGACAACGCAGCCCGCGTGCTCAAACTCACCAGCGCACTCCCCGCAGTGTGCGGCCGCGTGTGCCCTCAAGAGCGTCAATGCGAAAGCAAATGCATATACCTCAAGATGAAAAAACAACCGGTAGCTATCGGTTGGCTTGAACGCTTTGCCGCAGACCACGGCACAAACAACGATGCAGCTCCCGCAGCCAAGCCCACCGGCGACAAGATTGCCGTGGTAGGTTCAGGTCCTGCCGGTTTGTCGTTTGCAGGCGCAATGACAGCACTTGGATATCAAGTGTCAGTGTTTGAAGCCTTGCACGAAATTGGCGGCGTGCTCAAATACGGTATTCCCGAATTCCGTCTACCCAACTCAATTGTAGAGACCGAAATTGATGCTCTTCGCAAAGCCGGTGTAGACTTTGAGACAGACGTTGTTGTTGGCAAAACCATCAGCTACGATGACCTGAAAGAAGCCGGATTTAAAGGCATATTCGTTGGCTCGGGCGCAGGTTTACCTCGCTTTATGGGCATTCCCGGTGAAAACCTTATCGGCGTGATGTCAAGCAACGAGTATCTCACCCGCGTAAACCTTATGGGTGCAGGACGCGAAGGCTATGCAACTCCGGTGCGCAAAGGCAAACGTGTGGCTGTGATTGGCGGCGGTAACACTGCCATGGACTCAGTGCGCACAGCATTGCGTATGGGTGCCGAAAAAGCTATGATTATATATCGCCGCGGTGAGGCTGAAATGCCTGCCCGCGCCGAAGAAATACATCACGCTAAACAAGAGGGCGTAGAATTTATGACGCTTCACAACCCGATTGAATATCGCGGCAATGAGCGTGGCGAAGTTACAACAATGGTACTTCAACAAATGGAGCTCGGCGAGCCTGACGAAAGCGGACGCCGCAGCCCTGTGCCCATCGAAGGCGGCATCATCGAAGTGCCCGTTGACGAGGTGATTGTGAGCATCGGCGTATCGCCCAACCCGCTCATTCCCAATTCAATTGAGGGCATCAATGTGTCGCGTCGCGGCACCATTGAGGTGAACGATAGCTTGCAATCATCAA
>CAYSLD010000079.1:2381-10063 GCA_964431795.1 uncultured Bacteroides sp. | reverse complement strand
ATCAGCTACTGTGATGGTTAGAAGGTGCGGTGGTGGCGGAGGTAGTAGTCGATGAGGATGTTGCGGTGGGTGTCGATGCGCGAGTCGAGGAGGTCAACGTTGGGGTGCGAGGTGTATTTTTTGCGCATAGTGGCAAAGTGACGGTGCGCACGCCACACAGCTGCAGCATTTGCAAAGTCGAAGGTAGCAACAAATTTAGCCCATGCTATCGTGTCGAGCAGACGGCGGCGAAATAGTTTTTTTGCGCGCGTGGTGTCAGGCAAGTTTTTGTGCAACAGCAAAAGGTTGTTGCGGAAATTGAGATATGTTTTGCGCGGATTTGATGCCGGAAGTGAGCCACCGCCAAGGTGAAACACGTGCGAAGCAGGCACAACCATGATTTCATAGTTGGCAAGGTGTATGCGCCAACAAAGGTCAATTTCTTCCATGTGGGCGAAAAAGTCTTCGTCAAGGCCGCCGACTTGCAGATAAAGGTCGGTACGCACAGTGAGAGCGGCTCCCGTAGCCCAAAATATTGATATTGCATCGTCGTATTGGCCGTTGTCGCGCTCGCAAGTAGCGAAAATGCGGCCGCGGCAATACGGATAGCCGTTGCAGTCAAGGAAACCGCCCGACGCGCCGGCATACTCAAACATATCTTTTTGGTTGTAGCTCAGCAATTTTGGCTGCACAGCGCCAACTTTTGGATTGGCATCGAGGAATGACACGAGCGGCTCGAGCCACCCGGCGGGAGTCTCCACATCGCTATTGAGCAATACCACATATTTAAAACGGCCTTGCACAGCCTTTATGGCATGGTTGTATCCGCCGGCAAAGCCATAATTTTGGTCGAATTTAATCACTTCAACCTCGGGAAATTCATCGGCGAGCACTTGCAATGATTGGTCGGTAGAGCCATTGTCGGCAACAATCACTTTGCCAACCAACTGATTTGTGTTAGCAACAACCGACGGCAAGAACTGACGCAAGAGTTTTGCGCCGTTCCAATTGAGAATTATCACCGCACAAGCGGCATTTTGAGTTTGAGTATTCATTATTGTTCGGGGTATCCGGGTATGGGATTTTTCCAACGGTTGTGAGACCACAACCAAATTGAGGGGTCGCGTTTAATAGTTTGTTCGAGGAGAGAGAAATATTTGTCGGTAACAAAGAATGGTTGAGCACGCGAGGCGTCGTCGGCAATGACGTGTATGCACACATTATAGCGGCCACGGCCAAGTTTTTGCATGTCCCAATAGACAGCAGCCATTTTCAGGCGGCGCGCAAGGGTTTCGGTGCCGGTGATGACAGCCGTAGGGCGATTGAGAAAGTTAACCACGTGCACAGTGTCGCCATGACTGGGCTTTTGGTCGCTCATAAATCCGGTGATAGATGTGACATGATTGTTGCGCATTTGCAGCAGTCGGCGCAAAGTGAGTGATTTGGGGATAGACTCAGAGCCGAAACGACGTCGGATGCGGAACATTAAGTTGTCGAAATGCACATTGCGCAGAGGTCGATATATTTGGCAGAAGGCATCGCCAACAGCTACCAATTCGGGGCAATGCAGAGTGATGCTTGTTGCCCACTCCCAGTTGCCGCAGTGCGAGAAGTAAGCCACAATAGAATGGCCTTGCTCCATGAAGTCGCGCACGGCATCGAGGTTGGTGAAGGTGAAGCGGCGCATCATTTCTTCGTCGCTGATATGCAGCAGTTTTACGGTTTCTACGATATAGTCGGCAAAGTTGTGGTAGAATTTGCGTTCGATGTCAAGTATTTCGCTGAGTGGTTTTTCGGGGAAACACTTGGTGAGGTTGCGACGCACAAGTTTGCGGCGATATCGCACCACGTAATAAATCAATAAGTATAAGAAGTCAGAAAACACGTATAGCACGCGCAAGGGCAGATGCGCGAGCATAACAAGGAAAGAGGCGAGGATAGCGAAAAATATTTTAGCTAATTTGTTCATTCTGTTACTAAAGTTGCATGCACAAATTCGCCATCGTCAGAGAGACGGTCAAGGCGAACGGGGACTATTGTGTTGTCAAGGCTGGCCGGAGCATCTACCTCAATTTTGAGATAGTTGTCGGTGAAGCCACTCATGGGGTGTCCGGCCTTTGGATGTTCAAGTAGAGCCGGGCGCACAGTGCCAATGAAGCGCTGTGAGAAGTCGCGAAGCTTGCGCTCGCTGAGTGCAAGCATTTGACGTGTGCGGCGGTGCTGCTCAGCGGGGTCAACCTTTCCGGCAAGCTCGAGGGCACGAGTGCCGGGGCGCTCACTGTAGACGAACACGTGCAGACGCGATATGTCGATTGACTCGCAGAAGTTGCGCGACTCTTCAAACAATTCGGGTGTTTCGCCGCGCGCACCCACAATGAGGTCTACGCCGATAAAGGCGTGCGGTATGGTGGCGCGTATTTTTTCAATTTTGTGGCGGAAGAGGTCGGTGTCGTATCGGCGACGCATCAACCGCAGCACCTCGTCGCTGCCGCACTGCAAGGGCACATGAAAGTGCGGCATGAAACGTTTTGAGCCGGCGCAAAACTCTATAATTTCGTCGGTGAGCAAATTTGGCTCAATCGATGATATGCGATATCGCTCTATGCCGTCAACCTCGTCGAGAGCGCGCACAAGGTCAAAGAAATTATCATCACGGCCTTTGCCAAAGTCGCCGATATTTACGCCGGTGATAACAATCTCCTTGCCACCCTCGTCGGCCACACGGCGGGCTTGTTCAAGCATTTGGTCGATAGTGCCCGAGCGTGAACGTCCGCGAGCTTTGGGGATGGTGCAGTATGAGCACCAATAGTCGCAGCCGTCTTGCACTTTGAGGAAGTAGCGAGTGCGGTCGCCACGTGAGCACGAGGGGTTAAATTCGCGGATGTCGGCGGCGGGTGTAATTACTGTTTGCGCTTGCGAGCCTTCTTTCCACTCGGCAAGATAGTTGAGCAAGTCAAGTTTCTTGTCGGTGCCGGCAACAATTGTCACACCGGGGATAGCGGCAATCTCTTCGGCTTTGAGCTGAGCGTAGCATCCGGTCACAAGTATTGCAGCATTTGGGTAGCGCTTATGAAAAGAGCGTATGGTTTGACGACATTTCTTGTCGGCCACCTCGGTGACAGAGCAAGTATTAATTACGATTATATCAGGAATTTCGCCGGTCGATACGCGACGTATGCCTTGCTCGGCGAAAAGCCGGGCAACGGTAGAAGTTTCAGCAAAGTTAAGTTTGCACCCAAACGTATGGAAGAGTGCTGTACGATTGTTGAAAGTAGTATTGTCGATCATAATAGCTGATGTTTCTAAAACTGAAAATAGATAAAGGGCATCACGTCTTTGCCTTGCAGCTCAACGACAGCCTGCACTACGGCTATAAATATAAACAATTTAAATAGCCAATGTGATTTTACAAACCACGCAGAAATGCAATTATTCCACTTTGTGGGCACGGCATGGCCCACAGCAAGCAGGGCAATGAGCGCCACCCACAGCGTGCGCGAGGCAGCAAAAGCCGGGGCATAGCTGAGTGAGAAATCGGTGCAAGTGTGATGCAAAATTGTTAACGCATCAGAGAGAGTATCGGCGCGAAAGAGCACCCAGAGGGTTGAGACGAAACAGAAGGTTACCAGCCACGACAGCGCCTTCACGGGCCACGTGTCGGGTATCTTGTTTAGCGGTGTGCGCAATGCTTTGTGCACCACCAACCCCAAGCCATGCAAGCCGCCCCAAAGCACAAAGCGCCATGCTGCGCCATGCCACAATCCGCCGATAAGCATGGTCAGAAAACAGTTTAGGTATGTGCGAAATTTGCCTTTGCGGTTGCCGCCAAGAGGTATGTATATGTAGTCGCGCAGCCAAGTTGACAGTGATATGTGCCAGCGGCGCCAAAAGTCGGTGAGGTTGCGTGCCTTATACGGAAAGTTAAAGTTTTCAGGCAACTTAAAGCCTAATATCAGCGCTATGCCTATAGCCATGTCGCTGTATCCGGAGAAGTCGCAAAAAATTTGCATAGTATAGCCCAACACACCCATCAAGCACTCAAAGCCGGAGTATGCGGGAGTGCCGATAGCCGGGTCGATAGTGAAAATGAGGTTGTTGTATTGAGCCACATAATCGGCAATAATAGCTTTTTTGATTATGCCGATAATTATCAGCCAAAAGCCGAAATAAATGTCGCTGCGCGAGGCAGGCTGATTTTCTTTTAGCTGAGGGAGGAAGTTGCGGGCACGCACAATGGGGCCTGCCAGCAATGTGGGGAAGAAAGAGAGGTAAAACACATATTCCAGCCATGACTGTGCCGGCTTCACGTCGCCGCGATACACGTCAACAACATAGCTTACGGACTGGAACGTGTAAAATGAAATGCCTATTGGCAATATGATGTGCAACGGCGAGAAGTTGCCGCCAACTATTTGCTGCCAATTCCATACCAAGAAATTGGCATATTTGAAGTAGGCCAACACACCCAGCGAGCACAGCAACGACAACGTGAGCAACGTGCGTCGTGCCACACGCGATTGCGTGACGGCTATGCGGTGCGAAATGCACCAATCAATGACCGACGTGGCCAGCAAAAGCCCCACACAAAATCCCGACGACTTGTAGTAGAAGTACATATTGAACAACACCACGAAAATCATCATCTGCGTGCGACGGCGCTTGAGCAATGCGTAGATAGGCAAGAACACCAAGAACAGCAGCCAGAACGTACCACTGGAAAACATCATAGGCTCGCCCTCGGCATAGGCCAAGTGCGACAATATGTTTATGTCGGCCGGTAGTATCATTAATCAGTAGGCAGTAGTTTGATGTTGTTTTTTATTCGTTTGGTTGATGTATGTATGTGCGTTTGGCACGAGCTTTCAGGCCTTGCGGCGGAGTGCTCAGCACTATAGGATGTGCGGCATGCCCGGGCATCCAGCGAGCCACGCTATCCATCCACAACGCAGCCGAGGCCGGTGTTGGGTGTGCGCCGTCTTTTTTGCGCTCGAAGTGCATGCCATCGCTTTTGAAGTAGCAACCGCGGGGCACCGACTCGCGAATGAGGTCATTTATGCCCGTATCGGTGCGCCAATTCGGGGGGCCAATCCACACAAAGGGGATGTTGCCGATTTGGGCAAGAATGTTGTCAACAAACTTTTGGCGTTTGTTTTTGATGTCGCGCACCATCAACTCGTTAGAGCCAAGACATATAAATATGTAGTCAGGGTGCAAACGTTTTATGTATCGGGCCAAGCGCTGACTTTTGCCCCAACGCTCGGAGGTTGAGCTATACCACACAACAGAGTAGAGCGTGTGACGGTTAGCCGAGGCATAGGCTGCCAAACGCGGTGAGAGGCCATCGAGCATCGAGTCGCCGATAAACAGTATAGTTTTCGGGCAAGTGTCGACAGATGCTGTTTTTTGCTGCGTGGCAACTGTTTTGCGCGGCTTGGCATGTGTGGTGGTTTGCTGCGCTACTGCCGACGGCTTTTGCTTAAAGTCGTTGGCAAGTTGCGAGGCTTTCACCTCCACGCCACAGACAGAGATGGGGCCGAAGAAAGAGTATGCAAAAAATGCGATGAACGAGGCAGAGAGGATGGCCCATAATCCTCGATAATTTTTAAACATAGCAGAGAGAGAATGCTCAAATGGAGTGAGCCGAGAAGAGCGGTATGAGAAATGTTTAACGGGTTATCACACGATAGTCAGTGGAGCCCGACACGACGTAGTAACGGCGCAAGCCGTAGCCGTACTCGGCAGCTTTTCCTGACAGCGGATAGCCATAGTTTTCGAAGATGTCGTAAGTGGAGTGGCAAGTTTGGCACTCGGCGATGTGGCTTGTTGTGTTGACGCTCACACGCACAGTGGCTTTACACTCCACAGGGCAAGCCAAGTCATAAGCCACAGCGTTGCCTTGATAGTCGCACACCAAAAGCACGCCGCCAAATCCGGTGTAGTTTCCGGCAGCGTACGGATAGTTTGCCGGCACGCGGTCAGCCTTGATGAAGCGGCGAGTGTCGAGGGCACCTCCAACGCCGTAAGTGTCCCACATTCCCACCGACGAGAATGTGATATTTACGGGAGCAGAAGGTATGCGGTCATCATCAATGGTGTGGCACGCACTGAGTGTGCATGCCACAGCACCAATGAATAGAGCGTTTAAAAGTTTAGATGCCATTTCCGGCAGCAACTTTACCCATGAGCTCGCCAAATTGGTCGGCAGCACGTTGCATGTGCGGGGCGATGAAAGGGCGAAGCATAGCGGGAATGTTAATATCAATATCAGTAGTAACTTCGGTGCGCTCGTCAGCCACAGGGTTTAGGTCAACTTGCAGAGCCATAGCCACAGGCGAGGCGCAAGCAAGTTTGATTGCTTTTGACGAACATTCGGTCACAGCAAAGCGCAAATTACCGATTTGTGGATTTTTGATAGATATAGCATCTTTTTCGAAAGACACATCACCGATTTTTTGGCGCTCGGCATCAGGGAGGTTAGCGAGCAAATCGTTGAGCGGAGTCAAGTCAGAGAAGCGCTCGGCGATAGCGGCAGCCGATGAATTGATAGTGACCGTTTTACCTTTGTAGTTAGCCATAAATAGTATGGTTAGAGATTAGAAAACCTTATTAGCTGCGAGCCCAGTTTGCAGGGTCTTTGCGCCATTCTTTGAGAGTTTCGAGATCGCTCTCTTTGATGTAGTTTATGTTGAGAGCTGCTTCGAGCATTGCGTTGTAGTTGCCAAGAGTGATAAGTTTCACGCCGGCCTCTTTAAATGCTTTTTGAGCTACGGGGAAGTCGTAAGTGAAGATAGCCACCATACCCACAACTTCGCAACCTGCAGCGCGGATGGCTTGCACAGCTTTGAGTGAGCTACCGCCGGTTGAGATGAGGTCTTCGATGACTACAACTTTCGAACCGGGTTTGAGATTACCTTCGATAAGGTTTTCCAAGCCATGATCTTTGGGCGCAGAGCGGACGTAAACATAAGGTTTGTTGAGGTTATCGGCCACGAGAGCACCTTGCGCAATTGCACCTGTAGCAACACCGGCAATAGCATCGGCATCAGCAAAATTTTCGAGGATAGTGCGGCAAATTTCGGTTTTGATGAATGTACGCACTTCAGGATAAGACAAAGTTTTGCGGTTGTCAGTGTAAATAGGTGAATTCCAGCCTGAAGCCCAAGTGAAGGGGTTGTCTGGTTGGAGCTTTATTGCGCTAATTTCCAATAATTTCTCAGCAAGAATAATTTCAACTTTTTTCATATCAGTACGTGTTTTTATAATTGTGAGTAGACTATAGTTGTTTTATATATTTATGTACATTAGTGCAAAGATAGTGTATATATCGAAATTTTTCGGCATTTTTGAGAGATTTTTTTCATCGCAACCCAAAACGGCCTAAAAATTGGTAAATTTTGGAAATAAATAAATGCACAATTAAACCAAAAACGCAAAAAATGCTCCAATAATATAAATAACAAATAATTAAATTTGTTGTTTCAAGAGTTTGTATTAAATTTGTAAGATAACACTAATAAAAAACAACATAACATCATGCGCAAATTATTTACATCAGTATCTATAATCCTCCTCTCAGGATTGATGCTCTGCCCCACTATAGATGGCAAAACAACCCGTGGCCGCAACAATGGTAGCCAAACTACAACTACTACCACCAAGACAACCACAACCACTAAAACCACCACAACAAAGACCACAACCAA
>CAYSLD010000079.1:0-2281 GCA_964431795.1 uncultured Bacteroides sp. | reverse complement strand
CTACCACCAAGACAACCACAACCACTAAAACCACCACAACAAAGACCACAACCAATAAGACGAATAATAACAATAAGAATAACGACAATCGTCCCGGCAATAACGGTCAAAACAACAATAATAAGAACAACAATAATAATAATAATAATAACAATAATAACAAGAATAACAATAATAAGAACAATAACAATAATAAGAACAATAACAATAATAAGAACAATAACGGCAATGTTGGTGGCGGATTTAGCGACAATATGCCGCCGCAAAACACCCAGCCCGTCAACAACAATAACAACAATAAGAACAATAATAACGGCAAGTTGATAAACTCAACACAAAACCAATATAACCCCAGCAATCACACTCCCAGTGTGCCAACAAAGCCCAGCAACTACACCGCTAAAAAAGGCACCACTCTTTTCTCTAACATTCTGGGTGTTACTATCGGCACTGCCATTAAAGCTACCGTAAACAAGTTGCTCAACTCAGGCTACACAGTTTCAAACTACGACAGCAATAATGTGTATGTGAGCAATGTGAAAGTGTTCAACTACACTTGGACCAACGGCACAATGTATTACAACAACGGCAGTTTGCAGAGCTCTGAGTTTATATACTCTACCTCGGGATACGATCGCACTCGCTACAACCAAGTTTACAGCACTCTCGTCAGTCAGTACGGCTATCCGGTGAGCGTGCAAAACAACGGCAACAACAACATCAGTTGCACCTGGTGGGGATATAACAACGACTACATCACGTTGAGTTTCTTCACCGACTATGCCTACAACGGCACCAGCCGCTACTACACCACTCTCACTATCGGTAACGCTTAAAAAAACGCAACGATAGCTCATAATAAGCAGAAAAAGTCAAACAAACAAAATATAAAGTCATGCGCAAATTTTTAACTTCAGTATCGATATTCCTCGTATGCGGCATGATGTTTTGCCCCATCACTGAGGGTCAAAATCGCGGCCGCAACGGCGGTGATAATCCCGGAAACAACAGCCGCAATGTCACCACTCAACAACGTCCCGGCAATATGGGCAAGGGCAATAGCTCTAGCAACAATCGCCCCGGCAATAGTGGTAAAAGTTCTAACAACCGCCAAAACATTGGCAACAACAATAACAACCGTCCCAACAACGGCGGCATGAACCCAGGCAACGGAGGCAACAACCGTCCCAACAACGGTGGCCAAGTCAGCAACAACAATCGTCCCGGCGGCATGAACCCCGGCAACGGTGGTTGGAACACTCACAGCCCCAACATGGGCGGCGGCCGCAACGGCGGCAATATGGCTCGTCCCAACATGGGAGGTAGTGGCCACGGAGGTTTCACATTTGGAGCTCCGATGCGCCCTTACATGCCGGCAAATCATCGTTGGTATCGCCCCACTCCACCGCCCAGTTTCCGTCCCTATCGTGGTTGCCCCCGTTTCTCGTCAATTTTGGGCATAGCTCTCGGCAGCGCACTCAACTACTCACTTGACTGCCTTGTTGGAGCCGGATACAATGTGCTCGGGTATGTAGCTGACGCCATTTATCTCTCAAATGTGCCCATGCTCAACATGATGTGGCCCAACGCAACCATGCACTACAGCGGTGATGTGCTCCGCGGCTCGGAGTTCACCTACTCTACTCCCGGATATGACCGCAGCCGCTACACCATGACATACAATAGCCTTGTACGTCAATACGGTGCACCAATATCAGTGCAAAACAACGGCAACGACGGCATTAGTGCAACATGGTGGGGCTACGATAATAATTATGTAACTCTCAGTTTTTATCCCGATTATGCCTACAACGGTGCTGTTCGCTACTACACCACCCTCTCATTCGGAAATTAACATTTCTCCCATCACAATATCGGTTTAATCAACCACACAACAAAGGCTGCGTCAATGGCGCAGCCTTTGTTGAAGTTTATATACTAAATTTTTACATGATGTTGCATACACGGCCGGCCATTAAAATACTGCCGGTTACATTATTGCGAACAAAGAAAAGGAACGGATGGTTAACATTCACATTAACAGTCGGATAATTTGGTGTTGACCCGTTTAAAGTTATAGCAACTAAAGCTGTTATTGCGGCAACAATAGTGCCATCTTCGTTGACCGTAGTAAAAGTGTTTTGTTTTACTTGTGTAGTGACGCTACGATCTATACCGGCCTTAGTCATCATTGCGCTTGAAGGATAGCCCAGTTTATAAAGCACCGATAAAAGGCTAAGATTTTGTTCTATTTTAAATTTTGGAAGAGATAAATTGACTT
>CAYSLD010000078.1:0-10159 GCA_964431795.1 uncultured Bacteroides sp. | reverse complement strand
TAGTGCTACCATTACACCATAAGACTATCATTTGCTCAAGATTTGAACCTTAGTTTTAGACCTTAGTTCCTTTCCTAAAGCGATGCAAAGTTACGAACTATTTTTGAACTGTGCAAGTTTTTCGCAATAAAAATGTAATTTTTTTTACTTATCAGTGCATTTTTGTCGGTTTTTTACGTACATTTGTATGTGTAATAAATGGCCTAAACTTTACGAGATATGCGTCGTTCACTCATCATAACCTTATTAATCATGCTGACATGCAACGTGTTAGCCGCAACACGCTCGCGTGAAGCCGTGGTAGATAGCTTGAAAAAGGCTCTGATAACCGCCCCGACAGCCGACGACAGCATACGCATACTGTACGGCATATACGATATGTCATATATTAGCGGCAGACAAGAGGCCGCCGAGCAACTTTACAAAACAGCGGTGAAAATGGGACGAACTGCGGTGCGCCTCGACGCGCTGCGACTGCTCACCAACATTGCCACCCGAAACGACTCACTGCAAGAAATACAACAAAGGCGCGCCTCGCTGATATCAGCTTCGCCCGACCAAAAAGAAACCGTAGTATTTATTAAGGTGATGCGCGCATCGACAGCAGCGCACACCCTCTCCGGCGACGATTTGCGCAACAAACTGCACTTAGTGTTGCAAGGATATAAGTACGACCAGCAAGTAGACCTATATCGCCGCATAGAACTTCTGTTCACCATCTGCAAATACCTTGAGAGTAACTCGTCGAGCGACCTCCTATTTAGGTATTACAAGGAGCTGGAAGGCTTAATAAAGAAATTACCGCGCAAGCCCGGAGCTCTGCGCTCAGCATACTACACAGCCGCTGCACTAGCCAACACCGAGGCCGGCCGACACGCTCAAGCCATAGAAGATGACCGCGAAGTGCTCAAAATTATTAGCGAACTTGAAGAGCGGCATAACGAAGAAGGACGCGAATGGTGTAATTACGACAATAACTACTACGTAGCCTACCGCCGTATGCTCAGCAACTACGAGGCACTCAGCAGCAACGAACTCGAAGAACTATATGGCAAAATCGGCGAACTGCGCCGGCGCAATCCCGACATAGCTGCCGACATTGAAACGTCAGGACACTTAGTAGACATATACTATCACATGGCACGGCATGAATATGCCGCAGCCCTGCACTATTTGCAAATAGCCTTGCCAAAGCAAACCAGCAAATCTCGCCGACGCACATTGCTGCAAATGGCTATCACCGCAGCTCAAAATTGTGGCGATAATGCTGCACTTTTGCGAGCATATAAAGAGTATATACCTATTGCCGAAAAAATGGCAACAGAGAGCGGTGACTATCGTATGTTGGAATATCAAGTGCTGTACGATGTGAACACCGTCACCGCATCAAATTCAGACCTTGAAGCACAATATGCGCGTGCCGAAGCAGCACAGCACAAACGTATGCTACGAATCGGCGCCTTTGTGCTCACAGTTCTGGCACTGATATTACTATTGCTATTTCTGGCATATCGCAGGTCAAAGCGCCTCACGCACAACATTGCCGATGCCAACCAAATGCTCACCACCGAACGCGATAATTTGCGACGCATACAAAAAGAGCTGATCGTGGCCCGCGACAAAGCAAAAAGCGCAGAGCAGCACAAAACCGACTTTATCAACACCATCAGCCATGAGGTATCAGAGCCGGTGAACGCGATTGTTGGCTATTCTCAGCTGATAGTCGACTCAGTTGACGACAAACGACGCGCCACACTTGAGCAATTCATACAAATCATACAACTCAATGCTCAACTTTTGAGCACCTTGGTCAACGATGTGCTCGACGTGTCGGAGCTTGAGAACTCACGCATTGTCATAAAGCTCAAAAATGTTTCGCTCAAAGAAATATGCGAATTTACGGCCGACTCAATCCGCACACGATTGCAGCCCGGTGTTGAGTTGCGCGTAAATCCCCTCTACCCCGGCCAAGACAATTGCAATGTTGACACCGATGCCCTGCGCGCCGAGCAAGTGATTGTAAACCTGCTCAGCAACGCAGTGAAATTTACCGACAAAGGACATATAGCCGTGCTCTACGGCATAGAAAAAGAGCAAGGAATTGCAAAAATAATTGTTGAAGACACCGGCCCGGGCATACCCAAAGGCAAAGAACGCAAAATCTTTGAGCGTTTCTACAAATGCTCGCAAGTGAGTCAAGGCATTGGACTTGGCTTGCCTATATGCCGCCTTGTGTCGCGCCTGCTTGGTGGCTCGGTAGAACTTGATGCCTCATACACCGATGGTGCACGCTTTGTCTTTACACTGCCACTTCATAAACCCGATAAAACCGCGCACACTGTGCAAATTTAACCCCTGAACTTATTATTATGAACTTAGAAATCTCCGCCCCACAAAATAAAATAGAAGCCACAATATCTCTGCCGCTCAGCAAAAGCGAGAGCGCACGTCGCTTGGTGCTCGATGCCTTTGGCAATGTGCTCGACCAAAATCTTGTTGTTGCCGATTGCGACGACACAAATGCGCTAAAGCGCGGACTGGCCACACTCAGCGGCAATATAAATATAGGTGCTGCGGGCACTGCTATGCGCTTTCTCACCGCCTACTATGCCGCCACACCCGGCACCGATGTGCTGCTCGACGGCTCGGAACGTATGCGCCACCGTCCGATAGCGATACTCGTTGATGCACTGCGCAAGTTTGGCGCAGACATTGAGTATGCCGGCGAAGAAGGATTTCCGCCGTTGCGCATACGCGGCAAACAGCTCACGGGTGGAAAATTGAGCATAGATGCACGTGTGAGCTCTCAATTTATATCGGCAATAATCATGGCAGCGCCGTCAATGCAACAGCCGGTAACTCTTCAGCTCACCAACACAGTCACCTCACTGCCATATTTGCAAATGACAGTGGCCATGATGGCTCGCCGCGGCATAGCAATCACCTTTGACGGGGCTGAAATTGCTGTCACACCGGGATGCTACGGCACAGACAGCCTGGATGTTGAAGCCGATTGGAGTGCCGCCTCATATTGGTTTGAAGTGTCGGCATTATCACAAGGACATGTTAAATTGCCCGGTTTGCATCAAAAAAGTTTGCAAGGCGACTGCGCTATTTGTAAATTTGCAAAAGAATTTGGCGTAGACGCATCGTTTGCCGCAAATGTGGCTACACTCCGCACCTCGGCAGAAAAAAGCGAGCGCTTGGATATAGATATGACAAAGACACCCGACATAGTGCAAACCCTCGTTGTGATTGCACTTATGCAGGGGCAACCTTTCTGCTTCAGCGGTGTGCACACGCTGCGCAACAAAGAGACAGACCGCTTGCAAGCGTTATGCAATGAAGCACGCAAGCTTGGCTACGTGCTCAGCACTGATGGCGACGACAAAATAAGTTGGAACGGCACACGCACACAAGCCGAGAGCGTGCCCGCAATCGACACTTACGACGACCACCGCATGGCCATGGCCTTCGCTCCGGCCGCGTTGAAGTGTGGCACTCTTGTGGTGCGAAATGCCGAGGTTGTATCAAAATCATATCCTCAATTTTGGGATCATCTGCGCCTGGCCGGATTTTCAGTTACCCCCACAAACTAACTACAAAACAGATAATGATACCTGCACTTATATTACTGGCAATACTCGTGGTGTTTGGCTCGATTTTGTACCTGCACTACCGACTCACCGGCGGCGACAAGGCCGACGACAACGCTGCTGCAAACGCAACAGAGAGCACAGAGGCCGACGATGAGGCTTGCTGCGGCATGCACATCACTTGCGAGCGCGACTCGCTATTGGCGTCGGTGAGCGAGAAAGTAGAATATTATGACGACGAAGAACTTGATGCATACGCCGGACGCGCTGCCGACGAATACACCGATGCCGAAATTGACCAATTTCGCGAGATATTGCTAACATTGCAGCCCGACGACATTGCCGGATGGGCGCGCTCCATACAACTGCGCAACATAAACCTCCCTACCGAAATTCGCGACGAACTGCTAATGATAGTTGCCGAAGCACGCAGCGAGCGTGCCGGAGCCTAAACTTCACATCACAAATATGCTTGAATATCAATTTTTCAGACTAGCACTGATTGGCGTGGCCATCATTTCGATAGCCGCGGCAATGATAGGCACATACATCATATCGCGCCGCATGGTGGCCATTTCAGGCGGCATCACACACGCTTGTTTCGGTGGCCTCGGCCTCGGTTATTTTCTCGGCATCAATCCCATTGTCATGGCCGGAGTGTTTGCCATCGCCTCATCGTTGGGCGTTGACTGGATGTCGAAACGTATGCGCGTGCGTGAGGACTCGGCAATCGCCGTGGTTTGGGCAGTTGGTATGGCTATCGGTGTGCTGTTTGTGTTTCTCACCCCGGGATACGTGCCCGAACTCAATTCATTTTTATTCGGCAATATTCTCACCGTGTCGACAGGCGACATCATAGCTTTTGCCACATACACGTTGGTGCTAATCGGTTTTTTCGCGCTATACTATAAAAAGATTGTAGCTTGCGCATTCGACCCTGATTTTGCACGCATAGCCGGATTGCCGGTCACATTCATCACCACAGCAATGACGGTATTTGTGGCACTGTGCATAGTGCTCACCATACGTCTTGTGGGCGTTATGCTGCTAATGTCAATGCTTTCGTTGCCAATGATGATAGCCGAAGTGTGGGTGCACCGTTTCAGCCGATTAATGTCATTGTCGGTAGTGATTTCGTTGGTTTGCAGCATAGCCGGGCTATGCATAGGCACCGTTATAGATGTGCCTTGCTCAGCCATCATTGTCATACTCATGACTGTGGCCTACATACTCTCGCGCGTGCTCCACACCCTCGTCTTCGCCCGCCACTAACAACTATTTAGTCATTGCACATAGCATTGATAATGTCTTGAGGATATAGAATATTTATGTTTGCCGGAGTATCTTTAGGCTCATTTTTAAGAAATAAAACCGGAATAATATCCTTATCAACGGCAAATGGCAGAAGTTTAGCCTTCTCTATCAATTTACTGTATAGCTCTGTGGCTATTTCAGGATTCGTCCACTTACATTCGCCAACAAGCAGAGCTTTGCCATCGGTAGACATAGCAATTACATCAAATTCCATTTCTCTTGAAGTTGCCTTATCTTTGCCGGGGGCCCTACCCCACCAACGAGCGGCTTCGCTCCACCTATAACCAAAGAGTTTATTGCCACTGATAGCATCACGGCACAAAGTTTCCCAATGTTTGGCTACATATTGGTTAAATTTCTCGTCAATTTCTTCTATAACAAGATTTTTGCGACCACGTGCCAAACTTGAAAGATTAGGCATAATAAAAGTGTAGTAAAAGTCCATCATCGGGTCGTTTATTTTATACACACCACGTTTTGACTTCTTCACACTCTCGCCATAAGGGATTTCACGTCTGATGTATGACATCTGAATCAAGCGATCAAGAGGAGCCGACAACGAGGTTGCTTCTCGGCCCATTCTTGAAGCTATTTCTGACAATCTGTTTGCACCATGCGCTATCACGGCCATTAACGATTCAGACTGCACAGTGACCTTCATATCATCAAGGAACAACTTCTTTGGCTCGTCATACAACACTGCAGTCGGGCCAAGAAGCATACATTTTATTGCATCGCGCAATGTAGAGTATTCTTCACGCAATTCCCAATAACGAGGCACACCTCCCCACACGCTATATTCCTCAATGGTGGGTATAGCATCAAGATGCAGCCCTTTTTGGAGGTATGGCAGAGGGATAGGGCCCACATTTAACATTGCATCAGCTCGACCATATAGAGGTTCACTTTGACTGAGCAACATTTCTTGCATCATTCGTTGTGAACTACCACAAATAATCAAGTTATACTTTAATGTCTTTGAATCAATTAATTGCTGAAGCACAGACGGCAATTCGGGCGAATGTTTCACCATATATGGAAATTCGTCAAAGCAAAGTGTAAACTGTTCTGTTGTAAGCGTATTTAGCATTACCAATAAATCATGCCAACCGGAGAAGTTAACTAATCCGATTTCGGGAAATTTAACGGCAAGCAAATTTTGTAACAGCCCAATTTGCACGTTATCAACAAAGTCGCCGGCCATATAGTACACATCGTCAGCAGAGAGCACACGCTTGATGAGCGTAGATTTGCCCAAGCGTCGGCGGCCAACAACCACTGCAAATTTTGCTTTGACACCGTGGTTTAGCACACGCCTCAGTTCGGCTAACTCTTCATTGCGATCAAGAAAGTCCATAATTATTATTTTTGAGGAAAATAATTTTTCGCAAAAATAATAATTATTTATCAATCAACAAAAAAGCTGTGCTACATTTTTATAGCACAGCTTTTTATATTGTGATTGAGTGTGGGGTTTATTTCTTTGAACGCGGCTTTTTGGGCATTTTTTCTTTGCGCTCAGACGATTTTGCATAGTCTTTGTCGGGCGATGCTATCTCGCTATACAGACGTTTGCCAAGAAATTCGCTGCCCTTGAGCGCACAGACAACACGGTTAGCATCAGCAGCTTTAACATCAAACAGTGCATAACCGGGCATAAGGTCTATGCGACCCACGTCAACACGCTTGCCCTGTATTGATTTGTTGAGCACCTCAATGATGTTTCCGGCATAAAATCCGGCATTTTTGCCGGCATTGACGTAGATGCGGGCCATGCCGGGCTCGGCGGTGCGGCGGTCTTTTTCTTTGTCGTTGCGTTGACGTGGTTGGCGCTCGCCTTTATCATCACGGTCGCCGCGGCGGTCATTTCGACGGTCGCCTTTACGTTCACCGCGGGCAGGACGCTCGTCAACGTAGTCAATATTTGGGGCATCTTTATAGTAGTTGAGCAGTCGGTTAAACTCAAGCGAGAGCACACGTTTCAGCAAATCTTGCTCGCTGAGCCAAGCCAAACGTTTTGTGATGCCGGGCAAATATTTTTCAATTTCATTGTCGTCAACCTTCACTTTTTCGATGCGGTCAGCAAGGTTGTAGAGTTGCTTTTCAATGATGTGCTGAGGTGAAGGTACTTCCTTGCGTTCGAACTTTTTGCCGATTATGCGTTCAATTTCACGCATACGACCTTTCTCGCGCGAGTGTATAATGGCGATTGAAACTCCGGTTTTACCGGCGCGGCCGGTGCGTCCCGAGCGGTGAGTGTAAACTGCAGTGTCGTCGGGCAGTCCGTAGTTTATAACGTGAGTGAGGTCGTCAACATCAAGGCCACGAGCGGCAACGTCAGTAGCCACAAGTATATTTAGCACGCGGTCACGAAATTTTTTCATCACCAAGTCGCGTTGTTGTTGCGAGAGGTCGCCGTGCAGCGAGTCGGCATTATAGCCGTCTTGGATGAGGTTGTCGGCAATCTCTTGGGTGTCGCGACGTGTGCGGCAAAAAATGATAGCGTAGATATTTGGATTTTCGTCGGCAATACGCTTAAGCGCGAGATATTTGTCGCGAGCGTGCACCATGTAGTATATGTGACGCACATTTGCCGCACCCTCATTTTTTGTGCCACACACAATTTCCTCGGGGTTGGTCATGAAGCGCTTGGCAATGCGAGCCACCTCCTTGGGCATTGTAGCCGAGAAAAGCAGCATTTTGCGCTGTTCGGGCACGTGCGAGAGGATATCGTTGATTGAGTCAACAAAACCCATATTGAGCATTTCATCGGCCTCGTCGAGCACCACAGTGTTCACACGCTCAAGGTGCACCACACCGCGGTTTATAAGGTCGATAAGACGGCCCGGAGTAGCCACAATAATTTGCACACCTTTGCGCAAGGCGCGAATTTGGCTTTCAATGCTCGAGCCGCCGTAGACGGGTATAATTTCCAGGTTGGGTGTGTATTTTGCAAAGTCAGCAAGATCGCCGGCGATTTGCAAGCATAGTTCACGTGTGGGGGCGAGAACGAGCGACTGGGGCACATTCTCACTTGTATTCACACGTTGTATGACGGGCAAACCGAAAGCTGCAGTTTTGCCGGTGCCTGTTTGGGCAAGGGCCACTACGTCGTGTGCGCTGTGCAAGAGCACCGGTATAACTTTTTCTTGAACCGGCATTGGCGCTTCAAAGCCCATCTCGGCTATAGCGCTCAACAAATCTTCGCGCACTCCTAATTCTTCAAATGTCATAATTTTCTTTTGGAAATTTCAGTAAATCAGTTACAAAGGTAAAACTTTTATGTGGCATTATTGTAATTATTTTCGATAAAATAGTGTAAATAGCGAATTTTACGCTATATTTGCACATAACTTAATACCATAACCAATACATTTATCAGAAAAAATGTTTAAAAATCAGCCCAAGGGCCTTTTCGTACTCGCACTTGCCAACACCGGCGAGCGATTTGGCTATTACACCGTTGTAGCTATTTTGCTACTCTTCTTGCAAGCGAAATTCAGCTTCACCACCTCAGAGGCAGGGTTTATCTACTCAACCTTCCTCGCCCTCGTTTATTTCATGCCTATGGTTGGCGGTTGGATTGCCGACCGTTGGAACTTTCAAAAGACAGTGACCTTAGGCATCTTCGTGATGTTTATAGGCTATCTTGTCATGGCGCTGCCAACTCAGCGCGGCCTCACATCGTCGTTGATAATCATGGTGTTTGGCATGCTGCTCATAGCTTGCGGCACCGGTCTGTTTAAGGGCAACCTTCAAGTGATGGTTGGCGACCTTTACAACGATCCCCGCTACAGCGACAAGCGCGACGTGGCATTCTCTATCTTCTATATGGCCATTAACATCGGCGCCGTATTCGCACCCACAACGTCAGAGAAATTATGCTCATGGGCACTCAGCGCACAAGGGTTCACTTACGACCCCAACATCCCCAGCCTTTGCAACAAACTCCTTGCAAATGAGACACTCAGTGGCAGCGAATTGTCGCAGCTCTCAGGCTTTGCCAACACCACCGACTTGCACGCATTTGCATCAAGCTATATGGACACCATATCGCACGGCTACACATTGGCCTTTGCCGTGGCCGCACTCTCTATGGTGCTCTCATACCTCATCTACTACTTCGGCCGCAGCACATACGCCGGAGTTTCAGACAATAAAGCTAAAACCGAATCGGCAACCGAACATCACGTTGAGCTCACCCCCGAGCAAACCAAAAGCCGCATCACAGCTCTTTTGCTCGTGTTTGCCGTTGTGATATTCTTCTGGATGGTATTCCAACAAAGTGGAGCCACACTCACCAAATATGCTGAAGTGTTCACCCAAAACTCAGGTGGCGGTTGGACTCGCATCGGCTTTAACGTTTGGGCACTTGTCACCATACTCGTGGGCATTTACTCGGCCATGAGCTTCTTCCAATCAACAAAAGCAAAAGGACGCATAATCTCGGGCGTGATATTCGTGGCCGCAGTTGGCGTGATAGCATACTTCTACGCAACCACCCCCAACCCCGTCACCGACGTGCAACCGCAGATTTTCCAACAGTTTAACCCCTTCTATGTTGTAGCACTCACTCCGCTCTCTGTGGGCGTATTCTCATGGCTTGCCAAACGCAAAAAAGAGCCGTCAGCACCTCGCAAAATCGGCTATGGCATGATAGTTGCCGCAGTGGCATTCTTCATGCTCTGCTGCTGCTCAATTGGCTGCGGCATAGCTCCCGAAGCCGGACAAGCACAACACTTGGTCAGCCCCACAGTGCTCATGAGCACATATTTGGTGCTCACATTTGCCGAATTGTTGCTCTCACCCATGGGCATATCATTCGTGAGCACCGTAGCTCCGCCCAAATACAAAGGCGCAATGATGGGCTGCTGGTTTGGTGCCACCGCCATCGGCAACTACTTGGTGTTTATCCCCACACTGCTGTGGAACAAAATCGACATCTCAGTGCTTTGGTGCATACTCGGCGGTGTTTGCTTGATTGCTGCCGGATTTATCTTCGCAATCATGAAACGCCTTGAGGCCGTAACAGCCGAAAGCGCTGCCCAAAACGCAGAATAAAAAAACGTACACAACAAAAACGCGCATTGACACTCTCGCCGAGAGCGTAACAATGCGCGTTTTTATTAAAAAAGTTGCAAATTGTTTGTGTAAACAAAAAGAAATGCGTACCTTTGCAGCGCATTTGTGAATTAGTGCAATGACTCCGTAGCTCAGTTGGTAGAGCAACTGACTCTTAATCAGTGGGT
>CAYSLD010000077.1:0-10179 GCA_964431795.1 uncultured Bacteroides sp. | reverse complement strand
ATATTTATATACTGCCAAAGAGTGTCATTTACTTTAACTGGAGCCAGCCCTTCACCAAAATCACCAGCATATCTATATTGCGGTGCAATAACCCACTTACCGGTATTATCAATAAAGCCCCAGCCGGCATCTGTTCCAGCTGCAGCATAACCATCTACGAACTCTCTAATATGTTCCTTATCAAAGTTAAAGTCAATGACTATATTGCCATCGCGATCAATAAAACCAACCAAAGAACCTCTCATAGCTTTGTAGTTGCCAAATTCATCAGGACCGGTAAGCTCTCTATATATAGGTTCGACTACAACATTTCCAGATGCATCAAGTAGTCCATATACATCACCGTCTCTGAAAATAGCTCTACCGTTTTTGAAATCACATAACTTGTCATAGATTGGTTGAATAACAACTTCTCCAGATCTATTAATTGCGCCAAATTTCTGTTGAGGCAATCCAACCACAGCTAATCCATCGGAAAAGCTGTTCCATGCTTTACGCAAGTGTAAAGTATCAATCTCCATAGGAGCGATAACAATCTTTCCGGTTCTGTCAATAAAACCTAATTTATCAATACTTGCCATAATTATATATAATTTAAAATGTTAGTTGTTGATTTGTTTGAGAATATTTTTAACCAGTTTTTCATCATTATCAATTGGCCCATCAAAAGACCCATCCGCTAGGATTTCAAATATTTCATATTTATTATCTTCAGCCCAATTGATACGGAACATGCAATGCTCACCGAGATCCCAATCTATATCCGAACTTCCACTAACAAACTCTAATAATCCGTGTAAGATAGCATAGCTTTGTTCCCATTCGTCTTCATCAAGGTTCGTGATACCGCCATAAAGTTTCACATCCGTAGAAAAGTACACATCAAATCTTATTTCTCCATGCCATCTTGCACGCCATTTATCTGCCCAATCAGGAAGTCTATCAACAAAAATATCACAGACGCTGCCTACCCAGGCACTACTCTCAAAGTCGTCATCTTCATCGAATGCATACGCAACAACTACGCCATACTCCTCAAGCTCGTCACTTTGCTCATCGAGTTCGGCTTCACTTGTATCAGACCATGGATATTTCTCGAGATTATAAATATCAACAAACGAAGTTATGTCTTTATATTCTTCCGGGATTTCCACTTCATCTGTGGCTTCGTCAGCCGGAACTTCATTATCTTTCTCACTGCATTTACCTAACATATACTCTTCCATTTTTTCTTTGGTCATGTCATTTGGAAGTGTTTTAGCTACAGCAAGAGTAATGTTCTCAAGCACTTTTACCTTGTTATCTTTAGTGTAGACTTTTACTTTGACGTAGAGTTTTTGTTGTAAAGTTCTCTCAAATTCGCCAACCGTGCGACTTGTGCTAAAGCTTACTTCACCTACTTCTGCGCCGAGAGATACAAGTGCATCATCATCAGCAGCTTCGTCTACGCCAAACACATGATCATACACACGAAGCACAAATGCTCCAACTTCATCGCTGAATTGCTTTTTCAAATTAGCAACTGTAGTTTTTTTCGTAATTTTAAGTGTAGCCATTTTATTAATTAGTTATTAAATTGTGTCTTTGCTGATGACCAGGCATTGCATGGAGCAATCTTTTAGGTATTTGGGGAATGCTTGGCAACGAGCTGCGATATGCATTTTATCGAAGCTGAGAGTCGCACCTGCGGGAAGCGGGAAGTCAGGCTCTTTTTTGAGGGCAAAACGCACAAACTCCTCCCAGTATCGAGTGTCAGCATTACCGGGTATTCTGTCAATATTGTCAAGCAAAATGCCCTCAAGTTTAGGCGTTCGGCTGAGTTCCTTCAAGAATCTACCATAGTCACCGAAACCGGTTACGGATAAATCAATATACTTTGAATTTATCTCATTATTAACTAAATAATTGATGGATGAAAAGCCGAAATCATCGCCGACATCATCAATAACCAAAGCAGCTAGAATAGTTCCGTTGAAGGTATCTTTAAGAACTTTAGCGCACTCTAAATATTTATCGTATTTACCGGCTTCCCAATTATCTAGTTTTTCAAAAATTGTAGCCATATCATTTGTGTATTAGCTGGTTAATAAATTTGTTTACTCTTAAAAAAGTGAATGAGGTAATGGCCCGCTATGCAGAGATAGCAGACTATTGCTGTTGTTTATGTGGGTATGTTAGATGTAATGTTAGCATATTTTTGGCCGTTAGTGAGTGGGGGTCGAGCCACGAAGTCGGTTCGACATACTCAGTTATTTTTGCAAAACGGGACGCAAAAAATATGTTAAATTTAGACTTAAGTGAGTCAAGGAAGATGAGCCGTTCCACACCTTTCAGCTTGAGGGCTGAATTGCCGAGGATGTGTAACCTCCCTAACAGTTTATAACTGTTTTGCGCCTCAAAGTTAACGTTTTTTTTAAAATTGGGAAAATTTCTTCACTAAAAATTCTATCTCTACGCGCTTTTAACTTTGGTTAACAAAAAAACCGAGAGAGGTAACCTCTCCCGGTTTTTTTATGAAAGGTATTGCCAATCGTCGTCAATGATGTGGTGGCGTTTGCCGTAGTTTTTGATGCGATTAAAGCGATATTCGTTGTCAATGCCTTGATAGCAATACTTGTGGTCATCGTAAAGAGACATTGCATCGAATTTGAGGCGGGCATATTCCGACACACGCTTTTCGCCGGGGGCAATTTTGCGCCATATAGCATCGATTTGCTTGGCAGCTTCGTAGCAGTAGGGCAAGCATACATACGAGTTTGAAACGTAGATTTGTCGTTTCCCAATTTCAATTGCTCGGCGGTAAAGGTCGAGAGCTGTGTGGTAATATTTGTTGCGCAAACAAGTTTTGGCCACATTGAGCAGGCGAGCGCACTTTGCAGTGCAGGGCATAGTGTCATTGTCAATTGACTCAAGACATTCATCAACGATTTGTTGCATTGATTGGGCTTCGAGGTTGATGATTGAACCGTCGGGAGTGCAGCGAAGCACTTTTTCTGTAATGTAGTTTGACATAACTTAAAGAATTGATGTAAAAATGTAAATGTACTATTTGTTTATCAATTCAAAAGACTGTCTATTAGGCAATTAAGCCTAAGTGTGTACCTATAAAAAAAGATACAACAATCTTTCGAATATTCTAAAAGAGTGTTGTATCTATATCTTTTACAGCTATAAATGCTATGTCATTTTCAAGTCATCATGCTGCAAAGGTAGTACATTGAAATGTTAAATGCAAGTTTTTTCGACAAAAAAATTATTTTTCGTGTTTAGCGAGATATTCGCTCATGGCCTCGTTGACTATGTCGCGGAGTGACATATTTTTGTCGATGGCGAGATATTTCATGCGTGTGTGAATGCTTTTGTCAATAACAAAGTTGCAATGCACAGCCGGTTCGCGCTTTTTCTGCGTGTCGGTTGAGTCAGTTGTTGAGGTTTGCACTTTTTGGCTTTCCTTTACTGACGGAGCGGTAGAAGTTAAGAGACCATTTAAACCGCCCTTCATGCTATCTTTTAATGAATTTTTTTTCATCTGAATTTATTTTAGTTTGAGGACCTCTTTGGCAAGAGCAAGATAGTCTTGTGCGCCGTATGATTTTGAGTTATATTCGAAAATATTTTTGCCGTTAATCGGAGCTTCGGCAAGAGCGACGTTGTCGCGTATGAACGTTTTAAATACTTTGTCGCAGAACGACTCGCGAATAAGTTCCGACACGCTTTTGTTTAGCGTTTTGCGGCTGTCGAACTGAGTGATTACGATACCGCCGATTTTGAGAGCCGGATTTAATCGTTCTTGCACAATTTGAATTACATTCATAAGTTTTGCCATACCGCGCATGGCGAGGAATTGAGCTTGCACGGGGATGATGAGAAAGTCAGCGGCAGTGAGGGCATTGAGAGTGAGCAAGCCCAACGACGGCGGACAGTCGATAATGATGTAGTCAAACTTGCGGTCGGCAGTAGCTTTGGCAATAAGACCTTTAAGTATCATTTCGCGGCCCGGCTCGTTGATAAGCTCCGACTCGGCTGCAGAGAGGTCAAGACACGACGGGGCGAGGGCAATGCCGCTTGCGGTGTCAATGATAGGCAACGCATATTCGCCTTTCATAGCACCGTAAACAGTCTCAGCCTCCTCGATAGAGACACCCATCGATTCGGTAAGATTAGCCTGACCGTCGAGGTCGATAACGAGCACTTTTTTCTTTAGTTGCTGCAGTGCTGCAGCGATATTTTGAGACGAGCAACTTTTGCCGACGCCTCCCTTGTGATTGAGGATAGCTATTATTTTAGTCATGATAACAACAATTTCTAAATGGTGATGCAAAGTTAGCACTTATTTTAGTAAATGCTACAATTAGTAAGGACTATTTTCCTAGACTGAGCGAACAAATTATTGCGGCACAACAGTGACTGTTGATGCGGCCGAGCGGTCACTTTGCGACACTTGAATTTGCACGGGTATGCGTTCGCGCAACTCGGCGACGTGGCTGATGATGCCCACGCGTCGATTGCTGGAGTGGAGTATGCGCAATGTTTCAATAGCTTTTTGCAACGGTTCGCCGCTGAGCGAGCCAAAGCCTTCGTCGATAAACAGAATATCAATACCGCTCACTTTGCCAAGGTCGCTGAGAGCAAGTGCCAAGGCCAACGATACGAGGAATGTTTCGCCGCCCGATATTGTGTTTGACGGACGGGTGCTATATCCTTGATAAGCGTCCTCAACGAGAATGATGAATGTGCCGGGGTGCACAAGCAAACGGTAACGGTCGGTGAGGCGGCGCATATATTCATTAGCAGAGCGGATGAGGCTATTGAGCACATAGCTCAAGGCTATTGTGCGGAATTTTTTGCCTTCCTTATCGCCAAACAAATCGTCGAGAGGTTTCCAATTATTGTAAATTTTTTCGGCTTTGTCGCAAGCGTCTTGGTCGGCACGACGCTTTTCATTTTCGGCATCGTTGAGTTTCAATCGCTCTGCAATAGCTCCGCTGCGCTGTGTGAGTTCGTCGCGCTTAGCATTAAAGTCGGCAATGCGTTCATTTAGCTGAGCAATTGTAATTTCCGGTTCTTTATAAATAGCTTCAGGTTGGTTGAGCAAATGTGTGGCTTGCGACTCTTCAGCTTGCTTTAGAGCTCCGGTTCGCGTAGCGACGAGATTATTAATTTCATCAACAGTTTTGCGCAGGCTTTGCACATCGGCATCAGAGAGCGAGGCCAGATAATCAAGACGCTCGGCACTTATTTCGGGGTGAGCGTTAAGGAAATCGGTTAGTAGATTTTGAGAGTCGGCAAGCTTGGCCGTAGCGGCAACGATACTATCAGCAGCCGACTTGACATCAGCCGACACAGCATTGAGGGCCTCGGCCACGTCAGGCACGTTTAGCGCAGACGTAGGCTGTATATCGCCCCACTCTACAACTGATTCTTTGACGCGAGCCACAGCTTTGTGTGCAGCATCGGCTAACATTGTTTTGTGTTGCAATTCAGATTTGAGAGCGGTGATGCTATCAACAAGTTTATCGTAAGCGGCTTTTTTGTCGGTAAGTTCTTTGATGAATTTAGCAGTAGCCGTAGTCGGATTATTATCCCAAGTGAGGGTAGTTCCAAGTTGTGCCAAAGCCGTTTTGCGCGATGCGCTTGCATTTTCAAGGCCTTGCTTAGCCAATGCAATAGCTTGCTCTGCCTGTGATTTTACATCAGCCAATCTCAAGCGCATGGCATTGAGGTTTTCGGCTAATTCGTCACAAGATTTTTTCGTATTGTCGAAGAGTTCACGCTGCTTGTTTATGGCCGATTGTTGGTCTTCGATTTGCTTTATTTGTTCGCAAACTTTTTTAAAATCGTTGTTGACGGTAACTTTGAGCATAACAAGTTGGCTGACAGACTTATCAACGCCGTTAAATTTCACGTTGCAAGCGCAGCAGGCCTCAGAGACAGAGGCAAGCGATTGCTCGGCCACTTGTTTGAGCTTAGGCTGTTGAAGCTTATTGTCAGCGATGAGTTTATCGGTTAAGTCAATCTCGCTCAAACAGCGTTGCACATCAGCATTAGCTTGCATAAATTCGGAGTTAGCCTGCTTGTATGCATCGTCGGCAGCAGCCAAAAGTTGTTCGAGCACATCAGCGATGGGCAACATATCTTTGATAGTTTGGCCGCACACAGGACATTCGTCGCCAACATGGAGATTGCGGCGCAAAACGGCAGCACTCTCACCGGCGGCTGCGCGTTGTTTGTCGCGCAACACTTCGGCTTTATCAAGCACCTCTTTTTTAGTAGCGGTGACAGCTTGCAATTTAGCCAAATTGTCGGCTAATTCAGTTTTCTTTTTCTCAGCTGCGGCAATTGTTTGGGCTAAGTCATCGTAAGCTTTTTGATTTGACTCGTGCAATTTGATTTCAGACACGGCTTTGTCGATATTGCCGAGTAATTGTTGCAAGTCATCACGTTGTGTGCGCAAAGAAGTAACATTAAAGCTATCCACCTCTTCTTGTGCACGTTTTAGCTCTTTATGCAACTCGTCAAGGGCTGTTGAGGCAAGCGTATGTTGCGTTTGGAGCGTTGTGAGTTTATTTTGTATGTCGTCAACGTTTTTGTTAAGTTCCTCACCGCGTTTTTTGTATGAGCCGGCAGTTTTCTCGGCAACAGAGGCGCTGCGCAGCGAAGTGCAAATTTCGCCGGCTACATCGTACACCGGTTTGCGGTCGGCCTGAGCCGCGAGTTCGGAGTTTGCTTTGTCAAGACTTTGTTTCACCGTTTCAACGCTTTTGTCGAGCAAGGCGACATCGGCCAAAAGCGCAGCATATTTACTGCTCAATTGCTCTTTAGCGCTATTAGCCGTAGCGATAGCTCTGCGCTGCTCATCGCGTTGACGGTGAGCCAAGCGAGCATCGCCGGTGAAATTATATTGGGCTATATCGGTGTTTGCAACGCGGAAATGCTCGGTCTCGGTCTCAGCGACAGCAGCGCTGAGAGCCTCAGTAAGTTCGGCAACTTTTTTTGCGTTAGCATCGCGAGTTTCAAGCCAAGTTCGAGTTGCCGTTTGGTCATTAGCTTGTTTATTTATCAGTTCAATCTGCGCTGCAATTTCGGCTGTTTGTTGGTTGAGTTGAGCAATTTCTTCATCAGAGAGCACCTTTGTGAGCTCGAGTTTTTCTTTGAGCTTTAGATAATTATTTTTATGCTCACTGGTGACAGCATAGATTTTTTTACCGATCAGCTCGTAGGTGTTATTACGAGTGATTTTTTGCAATATCTCGGCCTTTTTTGGCTCGGGGCTCTTAAGAAATTTGTCAAACTCGCCTTGCGACAACATAGTTGTGCGACAGAATTGGTCGTAATCAATGCCAACAAGTTCGCCAATAAGTTTTTTTATTTCGCGTTCGAGTGTGATAAAGCGTTTTTTTGTGATATTTTCAACATTCCACTCACGGTTTTGCAAAGCGCCATCGGGCTTGCCATAAGCGCGTTTCACACCCCAATAAGCGCAGAAGTCCATGCCCGAAGCCTCGAAATATAGGCGCACGTATCCTTCGCTGGTGGTGCGACGCAACAGACGACGCGGGTCGGTGAGCGTCATATCTTCATGCTTGTTGTAGACGAAAGATGTGTCCGACTCTTCAATGCGCGGGGTTTTGCCGTACAGAGCCAAACAAATAGCATCGAGGATTGTAGACTTACCCGAGCCCGTTTCGCCGGATATGAGGAAAACATCGGCAGTGCTCAGCGGCAGTTTTTCAAAGTCAATTTCGGCATCTTGATAAGATGCGATATTATGTATGATTAGGCGCTTAATCTTCATAGTTATTTTTCGATTTTATCTTCGTCAACAAGTTTCATAATCTCATTAAAGAGCACTTCCATTTCGGGTGTAAAAGCGCTGTTAATATCTTCGGCATAACGTTTGGCGAGGTCGACGGGCTTAATTTTTTCGAGCTCGTCGGCATTTATGTCGCGTTCACGCAGCACGGTTTGCACATCGTCGCGCACAATGTTTATGCGGCAATATAGATGTCCGGCATCGGTGACGGCTTTGCGCACAATGGCATCGGCATCGGTAGCAAGACGTTCATCGTTTTTGAGATGAACATTCACGCGTATCAACGAGCCTTTTGGCATTTCTTCATCTTGCAGTATGAAATCGAGATTTGATTTCACTTCTTCCCAATCCATGCCGGTTTCGCCACCGATGGTGATGAGTTTACGGCCACCGTCAATGTTAATGGTACGTACTTCGGGGTGAGCGCCATGAGCTGAAATTTCAACAATACTAACAGAGTGAGCATAGGCTTCGGCAAAGCTAACTGCCAACGGCGAGCCTGCATAACGGGCTTTACCATGGCTGCCGGGCACAGTTTGAGCATGGTGTATGTGGCCGAGAGCGAGATAGTCATAACCTTCGCCAAGGTCGGCTAAAGGCACAGCGTCAAGGCCGCCGACAATTGGCAAGTCCTCGTCTTGGCGCACCTCGTGGCCGGTCCAGTCAGAGCCTGATACAGCTAAGTGAGCCGACAGCACAACAGGGAGGTTTGCCGTGTTGCGTTGAGCCACACGGTCAAGCAAGAGTTGGTAGAAATTATCAGGGATATTGCGCTGATGCACATACGGCATAGGCACCACAAAGCCTTTATCGGCAACAGGCACAATCATGCGGTCGAGCACTTCGTCAGTGATTTGCTCATTGACCGAACAATGCACCAAACCAACCATCACCACGTTTGTCTCGCGCCAAAGGTCAACAAACGCTTCGTGACGCGAAGGGCTATCATGGTTGCCGGCAGTAGCGATGATGAGCATTTCAGGGCATAGATTGTGCATGTGCACAAGGTATTGTTGCAACAATCGTTGTGCGGCAGCCGAGGGCTGAGCGGTGTGAAAAACGTCACCGCTAATGACCATCACATCGGGTTGCTCTTGCGCGATGATGCGGCTTATATGATTTAGCATGCACTCGTGGTCACAAGCACGGTCAAAGCCGTAGAGCACGTGTCCAATGTGCCAATCTGCAGTATGTAGGATCTTCATTTTAAAGTTATATTTAGAAAAGCGAAAGGCCGTGCATAAGCACAGCCTTTCGCTAATATATTATATTTTATCCAAAGATTTGGTGCTCAATAATGTAAACGCCAACACCGGCGAGATAGCCGAGAGCTGCGAGCCATGAGAATTTTTTAAGATACCAACCGAAGTTGATTTTTTCAATACCCATAGTGATAACACCTGCAGCCGAGCCAATGATGAGCATTGAGCCACCAACACCGGCACAGTAGCTGAGCAAACCCCAGAAGTGACCGTCAACCACAAAGTTTGCAGCATAGCCAACAGCACCGGGATCGGCAACGGGATACATACCCATCACACCGGCCACCATAGGCACGTTATCAATGATAGCAGAGAGTGCGCCAAGCAAGGTGTCGATGCCATAGATGTGGTGCAACTTGGTGTCGAGCACATTTGCCAATCCGGCAAGCACACCGGTTGATTGAAGCACTGCCACGGCCATGAGGATGCCGAGGAAGAAAAGTATTGACGGCATATCAATGCGTGAAATCACACGCGGTATGCGATATTGTTTTGCGCGCACAAGCACTTTGCCGTTGTAGAAACACTCTATAAACACCCACAATGCGCCAAGCACAAAGAGGATGCCGATGAACGGCGGGAGGTGTGTGACAGCTTTAAATACGGGGACAAGTAACAAACCTGCTACGCCAAGGCCAAATATCAAGGCACGGTCGCGATTTGTGAGGTCTTCGTTGACATAAGTAGCAGCCTCGGGCTCGGGCAAGTCGCCTTTGAGCTGACGAGCAATAAATGCAACGGGAATAACCATAGACACTATAGACGGCAGCAGCACGAATTTGATGAGTGCGCTGACAGTGACATTACCTTTAGCCCACAGCATGATTGTTGTGACATCGCCAATCGGTGACCACGCGCCACCACTATTTGCAGCAATCACTATACATCCGGCAAACAGCCAACGTTCTTTTTTATCGGGCACGAATTTACGCAAAAGAGTGAGCATCACAATTGTTGTTGTTAGGTTATCGAGCACGGCAGACATAAAGAATGTGAGCCAAGCCATCACCCAAAGCAAACGGCGCTTGTTGCGCGAATTGATGCGTGAGGTGATAACCGTGAAGCCTTCGTGTATGTCTATGAGCTCAACAATAGTCATAGCGC
>CAYSLD010000076.1:0-10198 GCA_964431795.1 uncultured Bacteroides sp. | reverse complement strand
GAGGTCTTTATACTCTTTTGTCAGTGTTACATATCGTTTCATGTCGGCAATGACATCCGGGTCGGTGATGAGTGTGCTCACCTCCTCAAATCGCGATTCAATGCCGTCAAGTCGTGTCAATAATGAGTTATCAGCCATTAGTCTGAGTGTTATCGTTATTATCGTTAGTCGCAGCATCTGCTGCTTTTTCTTCTTTATTAGCTTCACTGTTGGCATCGTCTTTGTGCTCATCGCTGTCCTTATGCTCATTGAGCGCAAGAATTTCATCAGCACGCGACACCCATTGACGTTTGCCAAATATTGCCTCAACGTCTGCAGTGAATATCACTTCGCGGTCAAACAACTCTTGTGTGAGTTGTGCGTGGCCGTCTTTATAGTGCATCAATATGTCTTTTGCACGCGCATATTGCTCGTTGAGCACACGCGACACTTCTTCATCTATTATGCGCGAACGCTCCTCGCTATACGGCTTGGAAAATCCGTATTCGCTGCCTGTCGAGTCGTAATAGCTCACGTTGGGCAACTTCTCGCTCATACCATAGTACACCACGAGTGATTGGGCAATCTTTGTTGCACGCTCAAGGTCGTTGAGCGCTCCCGTAGCTATTTGTCCAATGAACAATTCTTCGGCTGCACGTCCGCCCATAAGTGAGCAAATTTTGTCGAGCAATGCCTGTGTGGGCACAAGTTGACGTTCCTCAGGCAGATACCATGCTGCACCAAGGGCTTTGCCGCGCGGCACAATGGTGACTTTCACCAATGGGTCGCCGTATTGCAGATGCCACGACACTGTTGCATGTCCGGCTTCGTGCACTGCGATGCCACGCTTTTCGTCGGTAGTGGTGATTTTGCTCTTCTTTTCAAGACCTCCTATTATGCGGTCTACGGCAGCATTAAAGTCCTCAATACCTACGCTCTTTTTATTGTGTCGAGCTGCAATAAGTGCTGCTTCATTACAAACATTTGCAATGTCTGCCCCTGAAAATCCGGCTGTTTGTCGTGCCAATAAATCTATGTCAAGATTTTCATCTTTCTTGATATTGCGCAAGTGCACATTGAAAATTGCCATACGGTCATTCACGTCGGGCAGGTCAACATAAATCTGACGGTCAAAACGTCCGGCGCGCAACAATGCCTTGTCAAGTATGTCAACGCGGTTGGTGGCTGCAAGACAGATAACACCACTGTTCGAGCCAAAACCATCCATCTCTGTGAGCAATTGATTGAGCGTATTCTCGCGCTCGTCGTTAGAACCCATATTCGGATTGCGCCCGCGAGCACGTCCTACCGCATCAATCTCATCTATGAAAATTATGCACGGTGCTTTTTCTTTTGCTTGACGGAAGAGGTCGCGCACACGCGATGCACCGACGCCCACAAACATTTCAACAAAATCTGAGCCTGACATTGAGAAGAAAGGTACATTTGCCTCACCGGCTACGGCCTTGGCAAGCAATGTCTTACCTGTGCCCGGAGGGCCAACCAAAAGTGCGCCCTTGGGTATTTTACCTCCAAGGTCGGTGTAGCGCTGTGGATTTTTCAAAAATTCCACAATCTCTTCTATTTCTGTCTTTGCCTCTGCAAGTCCGGCAACATCTTTAAATGTTACCTTGATTGCATTATCCTTGTCAAATATTTGCGCTTTTGATTTGCCAACGCTGAACACTGAACTGCCGCCACTGCCACCGCCTGACATGCGTCGCATGATGTAAAACCAAAAGACTATCAGCAGCACAATCGGGCCAAACGACCACAGCAACGACGACATCCCACTATTGCGCTCATATTTAACTTCGCCCTTGAAGCAGCCTTGAGCACGCCATTGGTCTATCTTGCTGTCAAGCTTGTCGGCACTCGGTATGTCTGTAACAATCTTTGCTTCCACTCCCGAGCCTTTTGTGTATTCACCATGTTTGAACACAACCATTGCCAGCGAGTCGTTGAGCACTGCCTCTGCTTCTTTCTTGTCTGAATAGACTATAATCTTTGTCACACCACCCGAATTTACATACTTCTCAAAATCTGAGTAGTTTACATCCTTGCTGGTGGCGTTATTGTCAAGGTAAAATATACCAATCAAAAAGGCAAAAATTATGGCATACATCCAATACATGCTAAAACCAAAACGGTTCTTCTTGCCATTCTTGTTATTGGGGTTTATGGGAGGAGGTAGTGGCATTTCTTAGTGTTGTTTTTTCGTGTTAGGTGTTTGTTTCTTGTTTCGTTGTGAAGATGCTTTTCGCAATGCTGTTAATCCAAATCAGGTATATCTGTGATCACTGCATCGCTCCATAGTTCTTCCAAATTATAGCGCTTGCGGTCTTCCGGCACAAATATATGCACCAAAATTTCACCGTAATCTATTACTATCCATTCCGAATTTGAATATCCGTCGTAGTTGTAAGGCTTAACTTTGCTGTGTTCTTGCACATATTCGCGCACACTATCGGCAATTGAACTTACTTGCATCGACGATGTGCCCTCGGCAATGATGAACTTCATCGCTGCTGCCGACTCTATGTGGCTCATGTCTACTACAGTGATTGCGCGACCTTTGCGCTCTTGTATTCCTTCAATAATCAGTTTTTGTAATTCGAGTTGTTCGCTCATGTATCTATTTTATATTCGTTTGATATTGCAAATTTACTAATATTTTTTCGCTTGTAGCTATTAATCTTTGTTATAAAACACACTACTGCTCAAAAAGATTTATTCGTAGCGCATTGTTTGTGCCGGATTGATAGTCGAGGCAAAGCGCGCCGGCAAAACTAGTATCAGCCATGCAAACACCGCCACTCCCAAATTTATCAGCAATATGCCGGTCAAATCAATTTGCACCGGCACGTGCGACAAATAATACATCTCGGCATCCAGCGGCATGAGGTGATACGTCTTTTGCAGCCATATTAATGCTAGAGCAAAAATGTTGCCAAAAAGCATTCCCAAACCTACCAAGCGCATCGCTACTGCCAAAAATATAGTCCGCACACTGCGCTTTGTCGCACCCAACGAGCGTAGTATGCCTATTGTCGAAATGCTATTAAGTATAAGTATAAACAAACTTGAAATCAAGGTTATACCTGCCACAGCACACATCAATGCAAATATCACCACAACATTCGTGTCAAGCAAATCCAGCCAGTTGAGATACTGTATGCCGGTGCGCGTGATATTATCCACAACGTACACCTCTTGCACACCTGCATCCTGCGCCGCATGAACAAATTCGTCTTGCATATCCTTCGCTATAACAGGTATGCGCAACTCATCCACTCCGCGGTATTCATACGAGGTGCCGCCCACACTGTCAAGCTTGCACAACTGCTGCAATGCACTGAGCGACCCATAGCACACCGTCTTGTCAAAATCACCGAAATTTGACGTGAATATCCCCGCTACTGTGTATTTTCGCGCCTTGATATTGTCATCAATGAAAAAACATGCTGTCACGCGGTCGCCAACATCCAGTCCAAGCTTTTTGGCGGTAACACTCGATATAACTATATCATTCTTTGCCGCATCGTCACTATAGTCTGGCAACGTGCCGGCTATCATGTTCTTTCGCTCAAAGCTAAAATCGTGGTGCTTGTCATATCCGGTGAATACCAACATCGAATAGTCATCGTCTGTCTTCAGCATACCCGGTTGTCTCAGCACCAATTCGCCTTCTTTCTTCGGCAAGAATTTCGCTGTCACTGCACGCACCGTGCTGTCAACTTCAATATATCTATTTTGCTCACCGTAGGTGTAGCTATATGTCGGTAAAATTGATATGTCGCAATCAAAACCATGCAACTTTTGCCGTATCTCTGACTTGAACCCTACAACTACGGCCAATGTCAGCAGCATCACGGCAATCGCACACGAAACTCCGGTCACAGCAATTATTGCAGCAATCTTATTCTTGCCGCCGATGCTTATTCGCTTTGCTATGTTTAACTCTGTTTTCATATATTCGTGCAAATATACAAATTTATTTCCGAATCTCAATTTAATAAATCACCCTCGCATATAAATTCTTCATCCAACTATAAACTTTATTTAGAATGTTTATAAATAAGGTGGCTTTTTTCTTTGTTTCCTCAGCTTTTTTTCTGAACTTTGTATTCCGAAATAAAACTGTATACTTTTGTTATGAGATTATCTGACCTCGAAACCGGTCAATCCGGTGTAGTTGTTAAAATACTTGGACACGGCGCTTTTCGCAAACGTGTGATGGAAATGGGTTTCGTTAAAGGACGTAAGGTCTCTACCTTGCTCTACGCCCCTTTGCGCGACCCGGTGAAATATTCCATCCTCGGCTATGAAGTGAGCTTGCGCCGATCCGAAGCTCAAATGATTGAAATTGTTGCTGTTGACGATGAATATCAACCCGAAAACGATGCAAGTCACGACTTGCAACTGGTGAATGTTGAAGATACTGACATTGACGATGGCGATGTTCAAACTCAAGTTGCCAGAAGTGGTCATACCATTAATGTCGCGTTAATCGGTAATCCAAACTGCGGTAAAACCTCTCTATTTAACGCTGCAACACATGGCAAAGAGCACGTTGGTAATTACAGCGGCGTTACGGTTGATGCCAAAGAAGGCAAATTCAAATATAAAGGATATCGCTTTAACGTTATCGACCTCCCCGGCACTTACTCATTAGCCTCATATTCCCCCGAGGAACTTTATGTGCGTCACTATCTCCGTGAACAAACTCCCGATGTCATCATAAACGTGGTCGACTCGTCAAACATTGAGCGAAACCTCTACCTCACAACAGAGCTTATCGACATGGACCGATCTATGGTGATAGCTCTAAACATGTACGACGAACTCCGAAACTCAGGCTCGCGCCTAAACTATAAATTGCTCGGCGATATGATTGGCGTGCCTATCGTGCCTACCGTCTCAAAAAGTGGTGACGGCCTGGATGAACTCTTCGATACTGCTATCGAAGTGTTTGAAGGCAAAAGCTCGTCTGTGCGCCACATTCACGTGCCTCTCGGCACCGAGCTTGAAGAGGCTGTGACTACGCTCAAAAATGCCATAAAAAAAGATGGCGATATGGCTCACAATGTTTCGCCTCGATACATGGCCATAAAACTCCTCGAAAACGACCCCGAAACCGTGCAGTTCGTTGAAGGTTTGCCCAACGGCCCCAAAATTATGGATGTGCGCAAAAAAGCTCTTGCTCACTTCACCAACATAATGGCAGAGGATGTCAATGAGGTTATAGCTGCCGAAAAATATGGTTTTATTGACGGCGCTCTTGCCGAAACAATGGTAAAGAGTGAGGTCAAACGCGTCACTCCAACAAGTCTCATTGATGCTTGGGTGACAAACAAACTTTTTGGCTTCCCGCTGTTCTTCCTGGTGATGTTCCTTACATTCTGGCTAACATTCTCACTAGGCCAATACCCTATGGATTGGATTCAAACCGGTGTTGATGCCCTTGCCGCTCTCGTGCAAAATCACATGCCCGAAGGCCCACTCAAAGACCTCATTGCTGATGGCGTGCTCGGCGGAGTGGGGGGCGTTATAGTCTTCCTCCCAAACATCATGATATTATACTTCTGCATATCGTTTATGGAAGACTCCGGATATATGGCGCGTGCCGCTTTCATCATGGACCGTATAATGCACCGCATGGGCCTGCATGGCAAATCATTCATACCATTGGTGATGGGCTTCGGCTGCAACGTGCCGGCTGTTATGGCAAGCCGTACAATTGAAAGCCATTCAAGCCGACTCATAACCATCCTCATCAATCCGTTTATGTCGTGCTCGGCTCGTGTGCCGATATACATACTCCTTGTCGGCACGTTCTTCCCCGAACATGCTGCAATCGCATTCACAGGCCTATATTTCCTCGGCATTCTTGTGGCCTTGCTCACAGCACGTATGTTGCGCAAGTTCGTATTTAAAAAAGACGAAACTCCGTTCGTAATGGAATTGCCGCCATACCGTCTGCCGACTCTCCGCTCGTCGCTTCACCACATGTGGAACAAAGGCGAACAGTATCTCCGCAAAATGGGTGGCATAATCCTTGTGGCTGCCATTATCGTTTGGGTGTTAAATTACTTTCCACGTCACAATGAACCGCAGATTGCCCAACCGCAAACGTCAGAAATAGTTGACGAGTCGGCTGTAAATCCAAATGCCGACTCATTCCTCGAAATGGCCGGTAAAGTAGTTAATCCAATTATGCAGCCGCTCGGCTTCCACTGGCGCGCAACTGTCGCTGCTCTTGCCGGAATTCCTGCAAAAGAAATTGTAGTCTCTACTCTTGGTGTGCTTTATGCTAACGATGAAAATGCGTCTGACGCATCTCTCGGCGCTCGCCTGTCTGCCCCAAATGCTTCAACCGGCAAACCGGACTTCGATTGGGCTTCTGCTTTGTCGTTCATGGTATTCGTGTTGCTCTATTGCCCATGCATAGCAACTGTGACTGCCATAGTTCGCGAAACCGGAAGTTGGCGCTACGGCGCATTCTCAGCTGTCTACAACACCCTTGTCGCTTGGCTCTGCTCATTCGCTACATACCACATAGCAACCCTCTTCATTTAGCAACAAATCCTGCCACACACCACAATAAAGGCCATAGCCGGCATCTTGCCCGCTATGGCCTTCATCTTTAGATGATAAATTGCATGCCAATTCTCAATCGGTCACTTGCCGCGCTTAGCTTAAAATAGCCATTGCCAAGGCCTCCTTCAAATGACCGTGGGCTTGATGAATATCCCACATACAAGCCTCGTGCAAATAAATTCAAGTGTTTGCTTAGCGAATATGTTGCGCCTATAGTAGCGCCCACTTCATAGTAATTTTTTGCTGATCCTCCAATAATATCGTTGTTTATAAATTTATTGTAATCTGCTTGCAGCTCAACGTACACACTAAACTTACTTGCCGTTATAAAACTATAATTGACAAAAGCTCCATAGCTATTATACGTATCGTCGGCTGTTTCAAATTTGCACATACCACCTACTGACCACTTTGGATTGATCTTATACCCAATGCGCGGTTCGATGATGCCGTATTTTGTGGCAGGTAAATTGTTGCCATTGTTTCGAGCACTTTCATCTTGGTGCCCATATCCCACACCGAGTTCTATAAATACTCCTGAGTCCTTCGTCTGCGCTTTAGTCGTGCAAACGCCCAGTATTGCACATAAAGCTATAATAAATATTCGTCTCATTGTTATTTAGTATTTAAAATTAGGGTATTCGAAGATTGTGAAAGTTACAATACGCTTTTATGTTAATATCGGTAAGCGTTTCGCAAAATTAATTAATTCGTAGTACATTTTACGAATTAATTAAGTTAAAAAAATATAATCCCCAGGGTCTTAGCAAATAAAGAGGCTGCGCCATCTTGATTTATGACGCAGCCTCTCGTTCTTTATTTTGTGTTTAGCCTAGATATTGCAGATACGACCTGCCATGATGACTGTGCCGGTCTCTATATTGCGTATGAAAAATAAGAATGGACGGTCAAATGTAATAATCTTAAAGTCTTTTGTCGGCCCTGTGCTAGCTAAATCTCCGCTTGTTGTTACTGCTGCTGCAGTCGCTCCTTCTTCGTCTATGGTAGTGTATGTGTGCTGTTGTGTAGTCAGTGTACACGGTGTTGCAATGTTCGCTTTACTGAAATTAACAGTTGCTGGTAGCCCAATGACGTTCAAAAGACTATTCAATATGCTATTTTGTTCGATAGTGAAACGAGGTAGACTTAGCAATACTTGTGTTGATGTACGGCTATCGTTGATTGCTGCCCATTTGCTCTTGTCAAAGTTCTCAGAAAATGTGAATATATCTTTGTCGGCATCCGGCAATATGAAAACCATCTCTGCGTTATTCTTCTCGAATGGTAGTGATATGCCACAACATTCATCGGTATAAAAATAACTCATTTCTGAAACACCTTCGTGCATCATGCTCACTTTCTTATCACCATTGCTGCCGTGAAATGTTTCGTCTGTTGTTCTTGACTTTTTGAAGGGTTCTGACCATTTGCCGTAAAAATATAGCGCATTAAATAGCATAATTTTGGTGTCATTGCTCAGCCACGTAACAACTTCCTTGATTTTGTTGTTTGTTTTTTGTGCACACCATGAGTTCATTTTATCAATGGTTTCGGATGAAGTAAAATCAGCTTTATATACTTCAGCGTAAAATATCTTATTGATATTTGTTATGTAACTTGAGGGTGCTGTTGTTGCGTCGCTAAGCCATACGGAATTTGCTAACGACATCTCTGCTCCGTTGTCTTTGTGCGGTAGATAGAGCTGTAGTTTCGTGCATACGCTATTAAAATCACTGAGATTTGTGTATCCCAAAGCATTAGCTATTTGCTCACTTTGCTCATCGTTCACAGAATTTGCAACTAACCCCATGTTTAGTGTTATGCCTAGGGGCGATATGGTGTAGTTGCTGGATGTCTCGTCCGGATAAATACTAGCGTAATTTTTCGCAATATTACCTATCAAATCGGCAGAAAAGTCGTTAATGGCTTCATTAGTATTAAGTTCACTACGACTAAATGTTATTGTATTTGTGTAATTTGGCGTATCAAGTACTTCTACCAACTTTTTTACACCGTCGTCATTACTGCAACCGCAAAGCAGTAAAATACAACTAATTGAAAAAATAATCTTTTTCATGATTGTGGTTTGTTAATGTGTTGTTAAATGTATATATGTCAAAAGTATGTCGTTATTATTTGCAATGCGTATTAGCGTGTAAAAGTTTGATTATTTGTTTTGCGCAAAATTAAGGTCTTTATAAATAAGTGAAAAATATATTTAGTTAAATAAATTTAAAGTGCTAAAAAAAATAATGCAGCGTCGAATTTTTGACACTGCATTGTTCTTTTGGTGGATGAGATTTAATTATTAGGTTTGTGATAAGTTGAGACGGTATTTGACTATTCGTCATCGTCATCCCAATCTAGAAACCAATCATCGTTTTCAAATGCTTCGGAGGTGAACTTGCTCAACTCTCGACCTTCGCGTTTTGTGGGACGTCCCAAACCTTTGCGGCGGTCCACAAAGCCTGAAATGCGCACCACATCAAGCAAATCATATTGCGCCTGAGGAGTTAGGTTTTCAAGATATTCCGGCACTAATTTCGCTCCAAGTCGATTCGGCGCAAGTTTTAGCACGCGAAACGTATATTGAATTGGCGGTTTGCGCACATTCACAATGTCGCCAACTTTGACGGTGCGCGACGGCTTGACAATGACACCATCACCGGCGCCAATGCTCACACGGCCTTTCTTGCACTCTTCGGTAGCAATAGTGCGCGTTTTGTACACACGCATGGCCCAAAGCCATTTATCAATTCTTTGATCGTCAGCCATGCGAATCACTTATTGTTAAAGTTGCACATGGCAGTTTGAATGCCTGCAAGCACCGTCTCTTTAAGTGCCTCGATCGCTACGTTTATGCGCGTAGGCAGCATTTGACGTTGATCAAGCGTGAAATTACCAAGCACATAGTCAATTTGTGTGCCCTTTGGAAAATCATTGCCTATGCCAAAACGCAAACGCGCATAGTTTTGCGTGCCAAGCATTTGTGCTATATTCTTTAGCCCATTGTGCCCGGCATCGCTGCCCGACGGCTTAATGCGAATAGCACCAAAGGGTAGGGCGAGGTCATCAACCAGCACAAGTATGTTTGCCAGGTCAATGTTTTCCTTATCTTTCCAATAGCGCACTGCATTGCCGCTGAGATTCATATAAGTGGACGGCTTGAGTAGTATCAGCTGCTTGTTCTTCAATCGCATACGTGCAATGTCGCCATAACGTTCGGTTTCAAAACAAATATTGGATGCCTCAGCTAAGGCATCCAATATTTTAAAACCTATGTTGTGGCGTGTATTGCGATATTCGTCGCCGATATTGCCCAGCCCAACAATAAGATATTTCATTCGTTATCTTTTAACAAATTATTTTGCAGCTGCAGCAGCTTGAGCAGCACCACGAGCGGCACGAGTGAGTTGTACTGCGCATACAACTGCGTTCTTAGCGTTTACGAGTTCGAGACCTTCGAAGTGGAGGTCACCAACTTGCATTGTTTTGCCAAGACCGAGGTTGTCAACGTTGATAACCAAGTTTTCGGGAACTTGTGTGTAGATAGCTTTAACTTTAAGCTTTTTCATTGACAAGCTGAGTTTACCACCGGCTTTAACACCTTCAGCGTGAC
>CAYSLD010000075.1:0-10296 GCA_964431795.1 uncultured Bacteroides sp. | reverse complement strand
CGGGTGCTATTTTTTCACTACCTTTGCCTAACTTTTAAGAAATAATGGACAGATATATCGATTTAGACAATATAAAACTGCATTACGAGCAGTCTGGTGAAGGTTCTCCAATCATTATCATGCATGGTTGGGGTTGTTGCACCACCACCGTCGCTTCTATCGCTCGTGTCGCCGCTCAAACACATTGTGTTTATAATATTGATTTCCCGGGTTTTGGTAAAACAAATGAGCCAGATGAAATTTGGGGTGTAGAGCTATACACGCAATTGATAGAGAAATTCGTAAAGCAACTAGGCATTGAAAAGCCCGCGCTATTAGGCCATTCTTTTGGAGGTAGAGTGGGCATACTTTATGCATCGCGCAATGATGTCGATAAGCTAATACTTGTCGATGCGGCAGGCGTGAAACCAAAGCGAAAACTATCGTATTATATAAAGGTGTACTCGTTTAAGACCGCTAAAAATATAGTCAAAGCTATATTCCCAAAAGAAAAGGCTGAACGAGTGATAGACAAAATGCGTGCCGGAAAAGGTTCTGCTGATTATGCCTCAGCCTCTCCAACAATGAGAGCTATTCTTAGTAAAGTAGTAAATGAAGACTTAAAGCACGTGATGCCTTTCATTAAAGCACCGACTTTGCTTATTTGGGGCGAAAATGACACCGCAACTCCTCTGCATGATGCTCAAATAATGGAAAAATTGATTCCCGATGCCGGATTGGTCTCATTCCCCGGTTGTGGTCACTATTCTTTTTTAGATAATCCCATGCAGTTTGCTGCAGTATTATCTTCATTCTTGAAATCGTAAAAATATTTAGCTATGACAATACTAACAATGATAAGCGCTTTGTCAATCGCGGTCGCTCTGTTTGCAGAGCTTCGTCGCGATTTGATGATGTTTCAGCAAAATTCCTATCGCAAAGAAAGATATATGCGCTGGCTACAAACGTCAGGCGATACTACTTCAATATCGCGTTTGATTTCATATATTATATTCTTTTGCTTGTTGTCTACATTCAAATTCGGATTGTTTGCAATTGTAGCCACACTCATATTTGGCGCCATTCGTTGGTGGCAATTGCACACTGCCAAATACAAAAAGCCGTTGGCAATGACAAAGCGAGCCAAGCGTATATTGGCTGTTGATGTAGTGCTGGTGTTGATAATTGCCGTAGCTGCAAAGATGCTATTTAGCGATGGTAGCTCATACCACAAAATATGGTATTCAGTTGCATCTGCTTTGATGGCTTGTTATTGTGGCTCACACATTATCACAATTTTGTCAAATGCAATTCTTGCACCTGTCGAAAAGCATATCAATGCCGGATTTTATAACAAGGCAAAAGCCAAATTACAGTCAATGCCAAACTTGAAGATTGTTGGTGTTACCGGTAGTTATGGCAAAACATCAACAAAACACTATTTGCATCGCATTCTCTCTGAACATTACGATACGTTAATGACTCCCGGTAGCTTTAACACTACTCTTGGCGTAGTTCGCACTATTAATGAGCAACTCAAGCCGTATAACGAGGTGTTTATCGTTGAAATGGGCGCAAAGCAAAAAGGAGATGTGAAAGAAATATGCGACCTTGTGCACCCGTCAATCAGTATTGTTACTGCTGTTGGACCACAGCACCTTGAAACTTTCAAAACCATTGAAAACGTTCGCGATACCAAATTTGAAATTGTCGATAGCCTCCCTGCAGATGGCGTGGCCGTGCTAAATAACGATTTCGAACAAATTGCAAACCGTCCGGTCAATAATGCTAAGACAATCCGATATGGTGTGGCAAATCAAACCGGTTGCAATTACACAGCTAAAGATATTAAATATAGCGCAAATGGCACAACATTCACAGTTTGTTATGGCGATGAAAGTTTCGAAATCGCTACAGCCTTAGTTGGCGAATGTAACATCTCAAACCTCATAGCTGCTATTGCTGTCGCTATCGAACTTAAAGTGCCTATTGATAAAATAAAGTATGCTATCAGCCAAATTGAGCAAGTTGAACATCGCCTTAATGTAAAACGTTTGCCGGGTGGCTTGACTATTATTGACGATGCTTTCAATAGCAATCCTTCCGGCTCTCGTATGGCTCTTGATGTCTTGGCAATGATGAAGGATGGCAAACGAATTGTAATCACTCCCGGTATGATTGAACTTGGCGAAAGTCAATTCGAACTTAATGAAGCATTCGGCCAACACATGGCACATTGCGCTGATTTAGCACTTATTGTTGGCGAATACAACCAAAAAGCAATTGTCCAAGGTTTGCAACAAGAAGGAATGGCTTCTGAAAATATATTAACTTTTAACTCTTTTCTTGAAGCTTATAACTATGTTTTATCTATCTTTGCAGCCGGAGATACGGTCTTGATAGAAAATGACCTCCCTGATACTTTTAAATAAGCTACATAAAAATAACTACATATACATTATATTTTAAAATGAAAACAAATATCGGCGTGTTTTTCGGCGGCCGCTCAACCGAGCACGAAATCTCTGTTATTTCTGCCAATCAAGCAATGCATGCTATAGATCGTAACCAATTTGACGTTACTCCTATTTATATAACTAAAAACGGAAAGTGGTATAGTGGCGATGCCCTTTTAGACGTTGCTAACTATCGCGATATCCCCGCTCTGTTGGCTAAATGCACTGAGGTATATATGCGCCCCATATATGATGACTATACACTCTATTCGGCCAAAAAATCGTATTTCTCTGCCGAGCCAAAAGCTTTTGCAAACCTCGATGTTGTCATACCCGTGCTCCATGGCTCGAATGGCGAAGATGGAACATTCCAGGGAATTCTCCAAGCTACCGGTATCCCATTTGCCGGATGCGATGTGCTTTCTTCAGCAAACGGTATGGATAAAATCACTATGAAAATGATTTTGGCCGCTTCTGATATCCCGGTTGTTGATTATGTTTGGTTTACCGACAAACAATGGTATGCTCAACGTGATAGCTTGATTGCTAAAGTTGAAGAAAAACTTGGATATCCGGTTATAATCAAACCTGCAAACCTTGGCTCAAGCGTTGGTATCAGCCGCGCTGATAATCGTGAAGCTCTCATAGAGAAAGTTGGCGCCGCAGAGAAATATTCAACTCGTATCATTGTTGAACACCTCGTAGAACAATTGCAAGAAATCAACTGCTCAGTGCTTGGCAACTGCGATGAATATCAAATGTCTGTTCTTGAAGAACCGATTAAGTCAGGTGAAATCCTGTCATATCAAGATAAGTACATGGGCGGTACAAAAGGCTCGAAAGGCATGCAAGCTTCTCAAAAACGCATTCCCGCAGAGCTACCTGAAGATTTAACAAAACGCATCCAATTCCTCGCCGGCGAAACATTCCGCGTGCTAGGTTGTCATGGTGTTAGCCGTGTTGACGTGATGGTTGACCGTAAGGACAATGCCGTTTATGTGAATGAAATCAATACAATCCCCGGCTCGTTGTCGTTCTATTTGTGGGAAGCTACAGGCATATCTTTTGACAAACTTATGGCAAAACTTGTGTCGCTTGCTCTAAAACGCAAACGCGATATGTCGCTTAAAACTGTGTCATACGACCAAAATATCTTCTCGATGGGCGGTGGCGTGAAAGGCGGTGTTAAAGGCGCTAAAGGCGTAAAAGCATAAGCAGATTTAACCATAAAAAACTACGCTGATGTCTCTTTAGATATCAGCGTAGTTTTTTTATGAGTTTATACGTGAAAATCTTAGTCGCGGAAACGCTTTGTGATATCTCCGTATGCATCAATGCGGCGATCGCGCAAGAATGGCCACCAGCGGCGCACTGACTCTGACCGTTTCATGTCTACATCAACAATAGTTTCTATCTCTTTGTCGGTTGGCGCTTGAAATAAAAATTCTCCTTGAGGACCGGCTACAAAACTTGAGCCCCAAAATTGAATGCCATTCGTTTGCTGTGAAGGGTCAGCCTCGTGCCCAACTCTATTGACAGAAACTACAGGAAGCCCGTTTGCTACGGCATGTGCGCGTTGCACTGTTATCCATGCTTCGCGTTGACGCGCCTTCTCGTCATCGGTGTCTGAACTTTCCCAGCCTATAGCTGTTGGATAGATGAGCAACTCTGCACCGGCTAGAGCCATCAATCGTGCAGCTTCCGGATACCATTGATCCCAACAAACTAAAACACCAAGTTTGCCAACAGATGTTTCAATAGGATTAAACCCTAAATCGCCGGGCGTGAAATAAAATTTTTCGTAATATGCCGGATCGTCAGGAATGTGCATTTTGCGATATTTTCCAGCGATGCTCCCGTCTTTTTCAAAGACAACAGCTGTGTTGTGGTATAACCCCGGTGCGCGACGCTCAAATAGCGAAGTTACAATTACCGCTTGTGTCTCAGCCGCTAATTTGCTATAAAATGCAGTGGCTTCTCCGGGAATTGGCTCTGCTATAGAACACAAATCAACATTCTCTGTTTGACAAAAATAAAGAGAATCGTGTAGCTCTTGATTTACAATTAACTCTGCACCCTGAGCTGCTAACGATTTGATTTTAGATGCAAGACGTGCACGGTTGTCGGCTATAGAAGCCTCGTTCTGCTGCTGTATTAATCCTATCTTCATAGTCAAATTGCTTATAAGTTAATTTTCGGAAATTGCATTGTAGCACAATGTAATGAGCCATGTTGCTTGATGAGAGCATTGCAATCAATACATATTATATCGTGGCCGGGGAAAACAATTTTCATGATTTGTTCTGCTAGAAAATCTTTCTTTTTTTGACCATAAACCGGAAGCAAAACGGCATTATTCAATATCAGAAAGTTTGCGTATGTGGCCGGTAGACGTTCATCATCTTCATCAAAAATAGCATCGGGTAGGGGCAATTCTACCAAATTGAAAGGCTCCCCATCTATATTGCGCATCGCTTGTAAATCAGCACGCATTGCTGACAGCTCATCATAATGGCTATCTGCCGGATTGTCACAACCCACATAAACGATTGTGTTGTTCGGCGCGAGTCGTGCCAATGTGTCAATGTGGCTGTCTGTGTCATCGCCTTCGAGTGCTCCATGCTCAAGCCAAAGCACTTTCTTTGCCCCAAACACATCTTTGAGATGTGTGCTAATTTCTTTTCGCGATAAATCACCGTTGCGATTTGGTGAGAGCAAACATTCACGTGTGGTAAGTATGGTTCCTCTTCCATCACTTTCAATTGAGCCGCCTTCAAGCACAAAGCCCAGCTCGTTGTGGTATGCACCGTTTAATAACCCGGCGAATACCATTTTACGAGTAACTAAGTTGTCAAAATTAGAGGCAAATTTTAGCCCCCAACCATTAAAACAAAAGTCATTGTAGATTGGTTTGCCGTCGGCTTTTAGCGTCGTGATTGCCCCATAGTCGCGCGTCCATGTGTCGTTGGTGTCAACATCAAGATAGACAATGCTGTCTTCATCACAATCAGATAGACGTGACTTTGCTATAGTCGTATCGGGGGCTACAACTACTAGCTTTGCATATCTTACAATTGCTCGAGCTATTTGCTCATAGCAATCTTCAACTTCATTGAGCATGTATGCCCAATCGGTCTCTTTATGAGGCCATGCAAGCAAAACTGCTTGCTGTTGTTCCCATTCGGCCGGGAGGCGTAGCGCTATGTTTGGATCATTCATATTCGTCGTAGTCGTTTAATGAGTCCCATACCGCTTCACGAGACTCATTATACTCCTCGGCAAATTCAACAAATCCGCGTCGTGGTGAGTATCCGTATTCGTCACACCATTCGCGATATTGGTCGCGAAGTTCGTGGTCATCCGCTAGAATTCGGCGAAATTCGGCTTCAGCCACATCAATACTACCATTGGTCTCAATGAGCGATATGATATAATTTGTCAATTCACTATTGTTATCCATGTTATTCTTTTAAGTTTGAAGTAGAAGTTTAAATCACTAGGTAAAAATTATAGTGTAAAGCTACATATTTTTTTTTACATGACAAAATATATTGCGATATTTTGAACATTTTAAACCCGATTATGTTATTTGGTCGTAACTCTTAACATATAAAACTATGAACACTTATTATTCAAAAATCCGATGGTTGCCATTTATGGCTATATGTGCATTGGTCATGTGCTTATCATCGTGCAACCCTTATTCTTTGGTGAATAGCGAGACTTATAACAATGCTGATTTATCAGCTTATAATACGTTTCGCATTGTGACTCCCGATCAAGACTGCAAACTCCCTCCGGGTATGCAGATGGTTACTTACTACAATATCGCCGCGGCTATCCGTGAGCAAATGGTTGAACGTGGCTTCAAAGAAGATGCAAATTCTCCATTGCTGATAAATATTGGTCTTACCGTGAAAAAGGAAATCCAAACCGAACCATTGTTCCCCGGCGGTTATACCCCAGGCCCGCCCCCGCCACACTTCTTTGGACCATTTCATAATGGAATGGGACCGTGGTTGATGTATCCACGTATGAATTATTGGCCCGGATATTATTCAAATGCTAAAGTTATAACAGGTATTTATAAAGAAGGTGTGCTCACTATGGATATGGTGAATATCCAAGAAAAGTTGCCTCTATTTTCTGCATCAGTGTCTACTATTCTCAATAACGGGCAAAGCGAATTTCGTAATCTCAAAGGAATTACTGAAGCTGTGCAAACGTTATTTTCTAAATTCCCTGTGCCGTTGTTGCCTCAATATAATGTAAAGAAATAAATAAAAATTCCGTTCGTTGGCAATCATAAGTTTTTGCCAACGAACGGATGAAAAATAACAGCTTAATTCAGTGTGTGTGCCGGTGAGCCTATGAAGCGAGATTTTTGCGGCAGAATCTCGCCGAATCACGCTCCACATTGCTACTTATCATTGTATAGATCAAATTTTCAAATGGAGTTAGATCCTGGCGAACGTCTCTACCGAGTATCATCTCGCCGGCGATTGCTGCTGCAATCGTGAAGCGTTCGTCTTGAGGAAGAGATTGAATTGTGTTGATAACGCTTTGGCTGAGTACGATAGTTGTTGCCATAATAAGAAAGTTTTTAAGAGTTTGTATTTATGTTTATGCCACAAAGTTACTATATGACATGGGAACAAATCGTTCGCATCAAAGCAAAATAAAGTTAAATTGGATATTTGATAAAAAAAAGAGCCCGGCGGTGAGGCCGAGCTCTATATTGATTTGCTAATTGTACGCTTATTTGAGCAGCGAAATTGAACGGGTGATGAATGAGTTGAGTTGTTCTCCTTTCAACAAACCGTTACCAAGCAATGCAAGGTCAATAAGCTGTTTGATAAGATCGTTGCCTTTCGCGTAATTGCTAATTGCTATTTCTTGCTCGTTACGGTTATCGGCAACCTCTTTTTCTAGATCTTTGATCTTCTGCTCAGTTTCTGCATCCTTTTTCTCAATAGCGCGAAGCTTGCTGAGCTCTGCATTTGCAGCGTCACCTTTGCTAAGTAGCGGGCTCACTGTCGATTCAAGATGTGATGTCGCTTCTTCGCAAACTTTTGATATGAGCTGATTTTCTGTGTTTACAACCAAGTTGAAACTATCTGGAAGTTCGCCGTAGAAGTTCATGCCCGGTTGCATTGCTGCCATATCTTTCATACGACGCATAAATTCGTTCTGCGTGATGACGATAGGACGTTCATCCGGGCTGAGCGCTTCAAATGTAACTAAAAATTGTGCCTTTTCGAGGGTAGGAGTTTGGGAGGAGAATGCAGTAGTCAATATAGCGCGTTGCAAGCCGCTGAGATTAGCTTCTTTTTTATTCTCTTTTACAATGAGATTTTCAATAACATCGCTATCAACACGAACAATGCGAGTCTTTTCAAACTTCTGCTCGAGTAGTCCGATGAAGTGGCTGTCGAGTTGTCCATCCATCATTAAGATGTTATATCCCTTGTCGGCTGCTGCCTTGATGTAGCTGAATTGTGCTTGCTTGTCTGTGGCGTATAAATAAATGATGTTGCCATCTTTATCTGTTTGAGATGCCTCTACAAGTGTTTTGTATTCATCAAATGTGTAATGCTTGCCTTCGGTATCTTTGAGCAGAGCAAACTTCATTGCTGATTCACAGAATTTCTCATCAGAAAGCATGCCATATTCAATGAATATCTTGATATCATCCCATTTCTCTTCAAACTCTGAACGATTGTTGCGGAAAATCTCATCAAGACGAGATGAAACTTTTTTAGTGATATAGCCGGAAATCTTTTTTACTGCAGTGTCGCTTTGCAGATAGCTACGCGATACATTCAACGGAATGTCAGGTGAGTCAATCACACCTTGCATGAGCATCATAAATTCAGGCACTACTCCTTCAACCGAATCAGTCACGAACACTTGGTTGCAATAGAGCTGAATACGGTTCTTTGTGATCTCAAAATTATTGTGGATTTTGGGGAAGAACAATATGCCCGTGAGTGTAAACGGATAATCTACGTTAAGGTGTATCCAAAACAATGGGTCGTCTTGACCGGGATATAGCTCATGATAGAATTTGCGATAATCATCGTCTGTGAGCTCAGACGGTTTCTTTGTCCATTGGGGTTCGGTGTCGTTGACTACTTTGTCATTCGTTTTTACCGGGACAGGCAAGAAACGACAATATTTTTTGAGTAATGTGTCAATGCGTATTTGCTCAAGAAAATCTTTATTGTCATCATCTATGTATAGCACAATGTCAGTTCCTCGCTCTGCCTTTTCGGTTTCTGTCATTGAGTATTCGGGCGAGCCATCGCATTGCCAAAGCACAGGCTTTGCACCTTCTTTGTACGACAAAGAATGTATTTCAACCTTCTTCGCAACCATAAAAGCAGAGTAGAAACCAAGGCCAAAATGACCGATAATGGCATTTGCCGACTCTTTGTATTTCGACAAAAACTCCTCTGCACCTGAAAATGCTATTTGATTGATATATTTATCTATGTCATCTGATGTCATGCCAATACCATGGTCGCTGACTGTCAGTGTGCCTGCTTCTTTGTTGACGGTAACTGTTACATTCAAGTCGCCGAGCTCGCCTTTGAACTCGCCACACGAACTCAATGTCTTCAACTTTTGAGTCGCATCTACAGCATTACTAACCAATTCACGAAGAAAAATTTCGTGGTCGCTGTACAAAAATTTTTTAATTACCGGAAAGATGTTTTCGGTAGTTACTCCGATAGTTCCTTTTTGCATAATATTATATTTTGGTTAAGTTTTAATCTTATTTTACGCAGGTACTACTAGCAAAAAAAATGCCACTTTGTGCAAAGTGGCATTTATAATATAAAAATACAAGTTATTCTGCTGTCTCGCTCAGTATCTTGCTGACAATTTTGTCGCTTTCTTTGTCATAGTCTATGACAATATCCGACCCCGGCGTGACTGACGCCGTGATTATGAGCTCGGCAAGTTCGTCTTCAAGATATTTTTGGATGGCTCGTTTGAGCGGACGTGCGCCATACTGCGCATCATATCCTTTATCGGCAACATAATTTTTTGCTTCTTCAGTGAGCGTGAGCTTATATCCAAGGTCGCTAACTCGTTTGTAAAATCCGGCAAGTTCTACGTCGATGATGCTGAATATTGACTCTTTGCTGAGAGCGTCGAACATGATCAAATCATCCACACGATTTAAAAACTCCGGCGAAAAGGTCTTATTGAGCGCTTTTTGTATCACACTTTGTGCATGTGCTTGGTCAATTGCCCCGTTTGCCGACGTGTTAAAACCTACACCGGCGCCAAAATCTCGAAGTTGACGCACTCCGATGTTCGACGTCATAATTATTATGGTGTTTTTAAAGTCAATGCGACGGCCCAGGCTATCGGTTAGACGTCCTTCATCCATCACTTGAAGCAATAGATTGAACACATCAGGATGTGCTTTTTCTATCTCATCAAGCAAAACAATAGAGTAGGGATGTCTGCGCACGCGCTCGGTTAGTTGACCTCCTTCTTCGTAACCTACATATCCCGGAGGTGCTCCGACTAGACGGCTAACGGTGAATTTTTCCATATATTCACTCATGTCGATGCGGATGAGCGTGTCAGACGAGTCAAACATGTACTCTGCTAGCTTTTTGGCTAAGTGTGTCTTACCTACGCCTGTTGGACCTAGGAATAAAAATGTGCCAATAGGCTTGTTAGCATCTTTAAGTCCAATTCGGTTACGCTGTATAGCTTTCACTACTTTATCAATAGCTGAGTCTTGTCCTATAATGGCATTCTTTAATGCCGGAGCCATCTCAAGCAACCGTTTTCCTTCTGCTTGGGCTATGCGTTGCACCGGCACTCCGGTCATCATAGC
>CAYSLD010000074.1:0-10345 GCA_964431795.1 uncultured Bacteroides sp. | reverse complement strand
CAGAGCGCATTGTTGAAGGAGTGCGCGAAAGCCTCAATGTGCCTTTTGACCGCGTGGTATTTGCATTGTCTATACCCTACGTTGGCGAGACTACAGCTAAAAAGATTGCGCGTGCAGCAGGGTCGATTGACCGCCTCATGGCTATGACTCAGCTTGAGTTGGAGGGCATTGAAGACGTTGGTCCGCGCATTGCCGAAAGCATTGTAGACTATTTTGCTGCGGCAGTAAATCGCGAGAACATAGAGCGACTTCGTGCCGCAGGAGTGCAAATGGAAATGGTGAAAGACGAGTCATTGCCAACCTCTGATGCTCTTGCCGGAAAATCAATCGTTATCAGCGGTGTGTTTGCCAAACACAGTCGTGACGAATATAAGGCCATCATTGAGCAAAACGGCGGCAAGAATGTTGGCTCAATCTCAAAGAAAACAGACTTTATACTAGCCGGAGAAAATATGGGTCCGGCCAAACTTGAAAAGGCACAAAAACTTGGCATAGCCATTCTCAACGAGGACCAATTTCTTGCACTGCTTCCACAGTAATTCAGCGCAAGTGTCACATATAAAAATCACAAACACAGGCTATTACTTAGCTTGTATTTGTGATTTTTACTTTTTTTCACATTTGATTGTGTCACAAAATGCATACCTTTGTCGTCAGATAAGAAAAACTGCTATAAAGATGAAAAAGGTCATACTTATACTTTTTGCCTTAAGTTCTATCCCGGTTTATGCCGACGAACCTCAAGACAGCGTCAGCGCCGAAGAACTGCACGAAATAGTGATTGAAGCTCCGAAAGTTGTGCACAAAGCCGACATGGATGTGTTTTACCCCTCATTGAGCGCCGTTGAAAATTCAAAAAACGGTGTGCAATTGGTGCGCAACTTGATGATACCCTCACTATCGGTAAATGACGTGATGGGCACAATACAAACTTCGGGCGAAAGTGTGCAAGTGCGCATAAACGGCCGCGCAGCAACAATTGACCAAGTGAAGAACTTACTGCCAGAAACAATCAAGCGCGTAGAGTGGATGGACAACCCCGGGTTGCGGTATAACGGCGCAGCAGCTGTGCTCAATTTCATCGTTGCCAATCCAACTGTTGGCGGCTCGTTCATGTTTGACGGCATGCAAGCCTTGAACTGTGCATGGGGCGTTGACCAAACATCACTTAAGCTAAACAACGGGCGCTCACAATGGGGTGCAAGTCTAAACTATAAGATGACAAACAAATTAGACACACACCGTGATTATAGCGAGACATTCATGTTTGCCGACGGCGAAACGCTCACCCGCAACGAGTCGCCGCGCGATGGATATGCCAGCGACAACCACGGTGGGTTTCAACTTGATTACAGCTACGTCAAGCCCGACACCACAACATTTTGGATTGCGCTGCATGGCTACAAGCAATGGGACGAGGACAAACTTTATGACGGCATCATGACACAAAGCTCAGGCGAGCACGACATACATCTGCGCGACTACTCACACGAAAACGGATTTACACCGTCAATGCTAGCATATTTTGAACAGCACTTTGCACACAACCAAATATTGGCCATTGACATTAATGCATCGTTTTATAACGGCCGCTCAGCTCGCACATACACCGAGCACGACAATGTGAATTCAACACTATTGAACGATGTGAACACGTCAATCAAAGACCACAACCAAGCGTATGGTGTTGAGGCTAACTACATCAAAAAGTGGACAAGTTCAAGCTTCACAGCCGGAGTTGCATATAATGCCAATCGCAACCGGTCAACTTATGAAAATCTCGATGGCGAGATATTTCACCAACGCCAAGATAAGTTGTACGTGTTCGGCGAATATTTTCAACGCATAAAGAAAGTAACACTAACTGCCGGGCTTGGTGCGCAATACACAGATTTAAAATTTCGCGAGACCGACCAAGGCAACAATAGCTGGAACTGGCGTCCGCAATTTTCGGCAACATACCGCTACAATTCAACTTCGCTCTATAGTTTGAACCTCACCTCGTGGCAGTCAACGCCATCGCTCACGCAAACAAACATAGCTGCGCAGCAAACCGATGGCATACAGTGGCGCATAGGCAACCCCAACTTGAGCACGTCGTCGACATATATGCTCACTTTGAGGTACAAATACACCTCACAACGAGTGAGCGGCACATTCAGCATTCGCGCAATTGATAGTCCGGATGCTATCACACCATACCTATATTGGCAAGACGACCGCTTGGTGACATCGTACGAAAATAGCAAAGGGCTGAAATCAATATCGTTCACACTGGCGCCACAGATTGACGTTGTGCCCGATTGGGTGTCACTCTCCGGGTCAATGCACTATCGTGTGGAGCAAACAAAGGGTTCGGGCTACAAGCACACCAATCGACACTTTAGCGGCGATGTGACACTAATGGCCTATCACTGGGGATTTTCGTTGATAGCTCAATATGAAAAAGCGCCGCAAACACTGTCAGGTGAAACTTACAGCTGGGGCGAAACCACTTCATTGCTGATGCTTGGCTATAATTGGAAGAATTGGAATTTTAACCTAGGCATATTGTGTCCGTTCAACAAATACGACACCGGCAGTCAGTCGCTCAATCGCTATAACAGTAACACCACACACTTGCGGCTCGACATGGCAGCGATGCCGCTAGTGAAGATATCATATAACTTGCAATGGGGACGACAAAAACGCGGAGTGCAAAAGATTGTTGATGCCAATGCCAAAGTTGACACGTCGTCAGCCAGAGGCCGCTAAACCTGTGGCGTGTGCGTGATGTTTGGTAGTTCGCAGAATAATGAGTAACTTTACATGACAAAACAAACATACACAAAAACACGAAACACAACATGGTTATAACGTCAGCACGATTTCTCATTAGCAGTCCAACAGTGTCGAAATGCCCCGACAGCAATATGCCGGAGTATGCATTTATCGGCCGCTCAAACGTTGGCAAGTCGTCACTAATCAATATGCTCACCGGCCAAAAGTCGTTGGCAATGACATCGGCTACACCGGGAAAAACTATGCTTATAAATCATTTTGTGATCAACGATGCGTGGCAGATTGTTGACTTGCCCGGCTATGGTTATGCCAAGCGCAGCAAGGCCGATCGTGCCCGCCTTGAGGTGATGATTAAAGACTACATACTCAAGCGCGAGCAGATGGTGAATTTATTTGTGCTTGTCGACTCGCGCCACAAACCACAAGCCATCGACCTTGAATTTATGGAGTGGCTGGGCGAAAACGGCATACCCTTCAGCATTGTGTTCACCAAGCTCGACAAACTCACTTCGGGCGCAGCTAAAAAGCTCACTGCCGACTATTGCAACACCTTGCTGGAGCAATGGGAAGAGTTGCCGCCTATATTCAAGACTTCAAGTTCTGACGGCCGCGGCCGCTATGAGTTGCTCGACTATATTGAGCAACTCAACAAACTATAAAAAATAAAGACCTAATATTTGCCGCTAATAAAACAAAAATTTGTATATTTGGCGGCAAATTAAACCTTCTTATCATTCACTTTTGTTAAACTGTAATTGATATGGAACAATCTCTAACCAACTTAGAAGAGCCGGTGCTTAAAGAAAACGTGAAAGCATTGATTGGCTACATGCGCCCCTTGCTGGAGCCCGGCGATATAATTCGTATCAAAAACACGCTAATGCGCGGCATCAATGAAGATGCTTACCATCGCGACACATTCGGCATGCACCCACTCATCACCAGCGTGAGCACAGCACTTGAGTTGTGCCAAAGTGTGAGTCCCGACCGCAGTATGGTAATTGCAATCTTGTTGCTCAATGCTGTAAATGCCGGATATATGAGCATAGACGAAGTGAAGTCTGTTTGGGATGAAGACATCGCCAACACTGTTAGCCGTCTGCTGAAAGTAGCCTCACTCTATGAGCGGCATGCCACAGCCGAGAGCGAAAACTTTCGCCGCCTGCTGCTAGCGTTTGCCGAAGATATAAGGGTAATCATCATCATGATTGTTGCCCGCTTGGCACAGATGAAAGCCATAAACCATCATCCCGACGAAGACCGCGTGCGCCATGTGGCATACGAGGCCGGCTATCTCTACGCTCCACTGGCTCACCGCTTAGGTCTGTACGCAATTAAATCACAACTTGAAGATTTATCGCTAAAATACACAGACAGAGCGGTTTTCAGTTCAATAGCACACAAACTAAACGAAACAAAAGTAAAACGCGATGCTTATATCAAAAACTTCATAGCCCCAATTAAAGCAAAACTTGAAGCAGAAGGGCTTAAGTTCGATATAAAAGGGCGTACTAAGTCAATCTATTCCATCTGGAACAAGATGAAAAAGCAGAAGAATGACTTAGACCACATCTACGACCTTTTCGCCATACGCATCATCATCGACGCACCACTTGAGCGCGAGAAAGCCGAGTGCTGGCTTGCCTACTCAATTGTGACCGACATGTACAGGCCCAATCCGGCGCGTATGAAAGACTGGATAAGCATTCCAAAGACAAACGGCTACGAGTCGCTACACATCACAGTGTACGGTCCCGACGAGCGCTGGGTGGAAGTGCAGATACGCACTCGACGCATGGACGAAATTGCAGAAAAAGGTCTTGCTGCACACTGGCGCTATAAAGGCGTGAAAAGCGAGCAAGGTCTTGACGCATGGATGAAAAACGTGCGCGACATCCTCGAGACCGCCGACACCGGTCCTATGGAGCTGATGAAGAATCTAAAGCTTGATGTGTACAACAAAGAGGTATTCGTGTTCACACCCAAAGGAGACTTGCATCGCCTACCTCTCGGCGCCACAGTGCTCGACTTTGCATTTAACATACACACCGGGCTTGGATGTCGATGCACAGGCGGCAAGGTAAACGGCCACAACTGCAAACTCAACCACAAGCTGCAAAGCGGCGACACCGTTGAGATACAGACATCAAACGCACAGCAGCCCAAACGCGATTGGCTGAATTTCGTGGTCACTGGCAAAGCGCGCAATAAAATCCGCATCGTGCTCAAAGAGCAAGAGAGTCGCACAGCGGAACTTGGCAAAGAGCTGATGCAGCGACGCTTCAAAAATCGCAAGATAGAAATACAAGAAGCCTTGCTAATGAAGCTAATCAAGAAGCTCGGCTACAAAACAAGCACCGAATTCTTCAGCCGTCTTGCCGAAAACGAAATAGACATCAACACCGTATTCGACTCATACATAGCACTCACCGAGAAACAAGCAGAGACAACAGCTGCCGTATCGGCCGGTGAATACGTGATGCAGACCTTGCCCGAAGAAACACCCAGCCGCGACAACGACATACTCGAAATAGGCACAGGCGACGGCATAGTGAAAGGCTTAAACTACAAGCTTGCCAAATGCTGCAACCCCATATACGGTGACGACGTCTTCGGCTTTATATCGTCAGAGGGTGTTGTCAAAATCCACCGCGAGGACTGCCCGAATGCACGCAACATACGCAGTCGCTACCCATACCGCGTGATACGCACGCGCTGGAGCGGCAAATTCGACGGACAAATGGCGGCAACACTCAGCATTATCGGCCACGATGATATTGGCATAGTAACAAATATCACGTCAATAATAAACAAAGAAAAAAGCACGTCACTGCGCAACATATCAATCAACTCAAACGACGGACTTTTCCAAGGTTACGTAGTTGTCGGCATCAGCAATACGGCAGCACTCACAGCCCTTATGAAAAAGATTAAAGACGTGCGAGGCGTGAAAGACGTGACTCGTGCCGACTCCGTTTCAATAACCAATAGCACTCCATCAAACAACAACGTCAAAACTAAAAAGAAATGATACATAAAATATTATTATACATCCTATTAAGTAGCATTATTTCAACTTCTGCTTTAATTTTTACCGGATGCGGTAAAGACGATAGCGAAAAGCGCGCAGCCGAGGCTTTAGACGCAAAAATAGACAGTGCAATAACAGCAAAAAACTACGAAGAAGCAATTGCACTCATCGACTCGCTCAATAAAGCATATCCACTGCAAATAGAAGTGCGTCGCGGCACAATAGCCAAGCGAGCACAAGCAATGGAAAGCTGGGCTCAGTTGCGCATACCCGAACTTGACGGCAAAATTGCAGAAGGGAAAGAACAGATTGCAGCACTTGAGCAAAACTTTAAGTTTGTGCAGCCATCAAGCTCACTTGCAGGATATTATATTTACAAAACAAGCACATATAACGATGTCAGTGGCTTTGCTGCAAAGACAAGTGTGCAAGCACGAGTGAACAGCGGCAGCGATGCCGAAGACACACCGTGGACTCTTGCCGTAAATGCCGGTAAAGACATCAACTTGAACAAACTTGTGTTTAACTTGGCCGACGGCAGCCAATATGCGATAGACATAACAGTCAGCGATGGCACTATGGCATCGGTTGCTCCGGAGCGAGTGAATGACTTGGGCAAATACCTCAGCGAGCACCCGCAAAGTGCAACAGCCACAGCCAGCGGCAGCAAAGGAAGCGTAAAAATAAACGTAAGCACCGGCGATTGCGAAGCCATTGCAGCATCGTGGAAATTAGCAGCAGCAAAAGATAGTTTGCGCCAATCGCTGATAGAGCGAGAGCGTTTGGAACGTCAGTTGCAAATTGCTCGCGACCAAAAAGCTAACGCTCCTGCGCCAACTGATCAAGCCACTCAAAAATAGAATTATAGACCATTTCACGCACCTCGGGAGCAGATAGGATAAGGTCATGCAGGCCGCCTCGCACGGTGAGTTGTGTGACATCCGCACCCAGGGTGCGCCCTATTTTACTGATGTCGTCAACATTTAGCACGGCATCTGCGCGCTGACATTCCTCAGTCCACTCAGCGGTGTCGACACTCTTTGCCGAATGCATTAAAAGTATAGGCACAGAGATTTGGCCTTTGTTTTTGCGCAATTGCTTTTGGGCTTGCGAAATCATATTCAACCAACCGGCAGTGACCTTGCGCGGATGCAATGTTTTCCACTCCACATTGTAAGTCCATTCACCATGATAGTCTTTGAGCAGGCTCTCGCCGTAGGCAGTAGAATTGCCTTGGCTGATAGCCAACGAAGGATGCGAGCGGCCTATTTTAGCGACTGCGGGTATTGCTATTTTGCGCATAAAAGCGCTCATATTCCACTCCAGAAACGGGCTGTTGAGCACTAATGCGCTGACAATAGTGTCGGGCGCCACATTCATAAACGACGATGCAATAAGTCCACCCGTAGAATGGCCCATGAGCACCACATTGTTCACACCATCGGCGCGCATCACAGCGAGCACAGAGTCAATATCCTCGTAATATTCGTCGACTTTACGCGCTTGATAAGGCACATTACCGGGGCGAATGGAGCGCCCGTATCCATGCAAATCAACAGCATAAAAATTGTAGCATGAGTCAACAAATTTATCGCCCATTTCACGTTGAAAGAAATAGTCGTTATAGCCGTGCACATAGAGCACAGCACGCGATGTGCCACACTTTGCCGACTTGCGCACAACAGTGCAAGGCAAGCCGTCAGAGGCACGTATAATAGTCGAGTATGAATATCCGGTCAACGAGTCGGGTTGCCAATCGCGAGCATTAGCAGCAATGCTTACGACAAGTAAAATCAAGTATGTAAAAAGTTTGCGCATATCTAAAAAAAATAAGCGGGGGCACAATCACTGCGCGCCCACTTAACTCAATATAATATTTATTTGTGTTTTATTCTTCGGTTTCGTCTGTGGGTTGCTCGGTATTGAAGTCAGTGATACCGTTTTTAACGAGGAGGTTATACCAAGCAAATACTTTTTTAATATCGTTGTTGTGCACGCGATCTTGGTCGAAGTCCGGAAGGATTTCGCCGAAGTAAGCGCGAAGCTTTTCGGGAGTATCGAGAGCTTTAACATCAACGGCAGTAGCGCCAGTTTTGTCAACTATAGCTTGAAAAACGTCGTAAAGGGGTTTGTCTTCTTCAATAGTGTATATAGCGATATCGCCAAGCGAGATAACTTTGTCAGATGCGTAAGCAGGGACACGTTTGCCTGTTTCGATATTTTCAACGATAAGCATGTTTTTACCTTGGCTAACGAGGTTGTATAGACCGGGTTTGCCGGCAATAGAAAGGATGCGTTTAGTCATTTTATAAAATAATTTATATTTAAGCGAAAAAATAAGAATTGAACCGATTAAACTAAAGCGGTTTTCAATCGTCTACAAAGATATATATAAAATATCAAAAACGAGCAAAAGTGCCGCATTTTAACGCAAAAATTAGCGAAAAATTTTTGTGCATTGCGTAATTGTTAGCTAACTTTGCACGCTGAATAAGAAAAAAGAAAAGAAAGTAAATAACCAATAAAACGACAAAACGAACATGAAGAAAATTCTCATTTTACTTGCAGCTTTGTTTATCACAACAGCAAGCGTAGAGGCTCAGAGTTTGAGCAGCTTGCTCAATGCACTCAAAGGCACAAGTTCATCAACCAGCAGTAGCAGCAGTAGCACAACCTCTGATCAAACTACAACCAGCGGCCTTGGCAGCCTTCTCGGCACACTTGGACAAACCATTCAAAATGCAACAGCTTCTACAAGTTTCTCACTTGACGACTTGGTAGGCACATGGAAATACAGCTCACCGGCAGTATCGTTCGACAGCAGCAACACCCTTCAAAACCTTGGTGGCGCAGCAGTGAGCACACAAATAGAGAACAAGCTTGCCACATACTACAAAAAATTTGGTATGACAAGCATTCAGCTCACAGTTGACTCAGACTACAGTTTCTCAATGAAGCTCAAATACGGCACACTCAAAGGCACAATTTCAAAGAATGACGACGGCACACTCACATTCAATTTCAGTGCTCTCGGTTCATACAACTACGGTGCAATCAACTCACGCGCCACAAAATCAGGCAATCAACTCAACCTCACATTCGATGCTGAGAAATTGATGAGCATGATGTCGACCGTAGCAAGCCTCACAAACAACTCAACGCTCACCACAGCAATGAGCTTGATCAATTCATACGATGGCATCTACATCGGCTTCAAGATGAAAAAGTCATAATTTAAATATTTCATACACAACAAACCCCAAACAGCACCAAGGTGACCGTTTGGGGTTTGTTATTTTATGGACAGAATGAGCGAACTAGAAGTTGTAGCCGAGAGCGATGCTCACAGTGTTGCGATGCATGGTCACTTTACCGCCCGACACACCGTCACCGTAGTCAAAGTCGCTTACGTTATTAAGCCAGTTTGTCAATCCGGCAGCGCCGCTGATTGAGAGGTAGTAGTGGTCATAGCTAACACCTGCGCCAAATTTCCACGATACGTTGGCGCGATTGAAAGAACCATCATCGCCATACATTGAATCGCTACCCGTCATTTTCACACCGTTGAGATGTGCTGTGTAGTGAGCTTTACCTGAAAGGCCAACTGTAAATTCGGGGCCGGTGAATACAGATACCTTAATCGGAGAGAAGTCGAAAGTGTAGCCAAACATCATCGGGATAGCAAATCCCCACTCGCCGACAGTGACTTTATCGTAAGTTTCGTCAAGTTTAACGATATCATCTTTCACTTTAGCATTGTGACGATAAACAGACACACCGGGCTCGAAATAGAGATTATAGTAGATGGGCACGTTGTAGATTGCGCCTACAGAAAATCCGACGCCGGCATCCATAGCATCAAGTTTGTAAAGGTTTGCATCGATATCACCGGGGCTGGTGATGTCGAGCGAGGCACGCACTCCGAAATAAGGGTGGTTATCCGGACTGTTGAAAATGTCGGTTTGTGCCGAGGCACTGAATGCTCCTGCTGCGAGCAGAGCAACTGCAACAAATAGCTTTTTCATGCTGTTACTAATTTTTTAGGGGAAAGAGTTAATAAAGATTTTACTATTAATTAGAGCAAGCCCGCCCAAGTGGTGCGGGCTTGCTAATTATCGTGTTTATTAAAGGCCGCGACCGTGGCAGTTTTTGTATTTTTTGCCGGAACCGCAAGGACAGGGATCGTTGCGGCCTACGCGATGCTCGGCCTTGACAGGCATTGTTTTTTGTTGTTCGCCTTGACGTGCAGCAGCTGCGGCTTTTTGTGCAGCGGCAGCGTCTTCGCTGGGCAGAGTAGCCTTAGAGAGCTTATAGTCGTTTGCAGCACGCGGAGTTGGCATGGCGCGGGTAACTTCAGGTTGTTGGCGCACGGGTTGTTGCTCGGGCGAAGGAGCCGGAGCTTGGCGCACGAATATTTGTCCGCGGATGAGCGCCGATACAGCCTTATTGTTAAGAGTTGAGAGCATACGTTCAAACAAGTGGAACGACTCAACCTTATAGATTACCAACGGGTCTTTTTGCTCGTACGAAGCA
>CAYSLD010000073.1:0-10416 GCA_964431795.1 uncultured Bacteroides sp. | reverse complement strand
CCGCCGCGACTTCCGCCCCAGCTGCTACCGCTACCGCTGCTGCGGCTTGACGATGATGAGTTGCCATAGCTTGATGCGCTGCGACGTGAGCTTGAGTCGTATGAACTGCTGCTTGATGAGCTATTGTTGCGACCGCGGCTTGAACGTCCGCTTGATACGTTTTTGTTTGTTGATTGTGTAGCTATTGACGAACCGTTGCTGTAGCCACCGCGACCCATGTTGCCGGGACGTGACCAGCTGCTGTTGCCGGTGCGATTGATGCCATAGCTTGAACGACGTGCGCTATTGATTGATGAGCCTACGCTGCTAGGTGAGTGCAAACGTCCTGCTCCGGGTGTGGTCTGACGCCAGCCGCCGCCATGCCAACCGTGACCTGCTGAAGCCCAGCCGTCATGCCAACCGCCATGCCAGCCGCCCCATGTCCAGCCGAAACCAAAGCTTGGGCCCCAGCCCCATGACCATGAGAAGTAAGGATCATACAGACCCCAACCGAAGCCGCCCCAGCCGAAGCCGCCCCAACCATAGTAGGTGTCCCAATACCATGGACTGTAGCACCAACGATTCCAACGGCTCCATCCATAGTAGGGATAGCGCCATGAACTGTAGTAGAACGGATCTTCAACCACATAAACATTGATGTTTGTGCAGTCGTCTGACGATGCATCGGTTGAATAGTAATAGTCAATCAGCTCTGAGTCGCCGGTGTTGACCACAACATTCGGGTTGTGGAAACGCTCAATGCGACGAGTGTAGCCAAACTCATTCACGCCGAGCGAATCGGGACCGCTGATGAGCGTGTCGGCATAAGCCGAGTTGCTGTGGCGGTTGTATTCGTCAACATCGCGTGTGCTGCCCGAGTTATAATAATATGTGTCGGCAGCTGCATAGTCAGGCTGGCTAACGTAGTTATTTGTATAGCTGCGTTGTGTTGTAGTCTTTTTTGTCGTAGTAGTCGTTTTTGACTTGGTCGATTTAGACGGATTGTAATAAATGTCGTCTTCGTAATCTTGGGCTGATGCCAAAATCGGCAAACCAAGTAGCGCGATAGCTGCGAGGCCTTTAAATAAGATGTTCGCTTTCATTGCTTTGTCGAGTTATTTTTGTTTAGTGTTATTGTTATTTTTGTTACTTTTATCCTTTGACTTTGTTAAGTCAATAAAGTTTAGCCAAAGGTAACTAAAAAATCATACACTCGCAACTTAAATTTCGCAAAACGTCCAATTATTTTGATTTTTCTGCCAATCGGTGCACGTTACAACCGTTTGTGACGTATCTGTAATCACATATATATTCGCATTATTAAATTGTTACATAAAACAACCGCTCGATGTTAAAATGATATAAATATCATGCTTTTATTTTTAAACTGTAATTCTTAACAGAAAAATTATTATAACTTTGTCGCATCATGAAGATAGATAATTTGACCAACTTCTTACCGATTTCGCTCGAAGAAATGAAAGCAGTGAAATTGATGAATCGTATTGACGTTAAATATGTTACTACGGTCGATAAGTTGTGCCTGCTCCTTAATATTATTGCCGACGATTATTTCGTGCAAGAGACTGTTGGTATGCGCAATTTGCCATATTCTACGGTCTACTTTGATACCTGTGACGATGATATGTTCAATCGCCATCAAACCGGGCACTCAGTCAGACAAAAAATTCGCATACGCACCTACGAGTCGACGGGCGTGCAATTCCTTGAAATAAAGCGCAAAAACAATAAAGGCCGCACTAAAAAGAAACGTGTGGAGGTTGAACAACCCCGGCCCGATGTTAATGACTATGCCGCGTTTATCGATAAACACTCTCGTTATCACTCACGCGACCTTTCGTCTAAGTTGCAAAACCATTTCAACCGCATCACATTGGTAAATAAGGCAATGACCGAACGGCTCACTATCGACACCGGCCTGTCGTTTCACAACATCACCACCGGACGTGACTACTCTCTCGAAAATCTTGCAATCATTGAGCTGAAACGCGATGGCCTTTGCAAATCACCAATCATTGAAAAGATGAAACAACTGCGCATCCACTCATCCGGATTTAGCAAATATTGCATCGGTATGGCGCTCACCGATACGTCACTACGTTGCAATCGCATAAAACCTAAATTGCGCAAAGTGCAACGCCTGAATAGTCAACATTAATTCTCATAACACTCATTTAATATATATCTGCAAAACATGGAATCACTTGATTTTATCGACCCTCAAGCTGCCGACTATCTTGGATTGATGCAACTTCTAGTTCGCTTTGCATTTAACACTGTTGTTGTTTGGTGTATAATCCATCTGCTTTACTTCCCAAAAAGTCGACGCCTTGACTATTATTTCACTTTTTCGCTCATTAGCTTGTCTATTTTCTTCTTGATATTCTTGCTGGGTAGCGTGAAACTTAAAATCGGATTTGCCCTCGGCTTATTCGCGATTTTTGGCATTATTAGGTATCGAACCGAGCAGATGCCTGTGCGTGAAATGACCTATTTGTTTGTTATAATCTCTATTTCGGTTATAAACGCTCTTGCTTCTACCGATAACTACATTGATTTGCTCGCAACAAATATACTCTTCTTGCTCGTGATATGGCTGTGCGAACGCAATCACAAACTTAAACACCTCTCTGATAAACTTATTGTGTATGACCGCGTTGAGCTCATAGTGCCCGAACGTCAACAAGAAATGCTTGATGACCTTAAAACTCGCACCGGACTTGACATAAAACGTATCGAAATAGGCGCTATTGACTTTTTGCACGATACGGTGATGCTCAAAGTGTTTTATGAGTGCTCTGATGTGAACACCGTAGAACATACACTAAAAATACCTCGCTCACAAAGATGAAAACAAAATTAATTGTTGCTCTATCTCTCGCTTTTGTTAGCGCTACAACTGCGTCTGCCCAAGAAATTTGGACCGATGCAGGGCTCGACTTTGGTATTACCAAAAAACTAAAAGCGGAGGTTGATGTTGAATGTCGCACCACTGACGGCGTTTCAGACGTGGGCCGTTGGTCTGTGGGTGCTGACCTCAGTTATCGTTTCTGTAAATATCTCAAAGCCGATGTTGCCTACAAATTCATTTATCAGCGTAACGGCGATGAGTATAACGACGAAGACTTGTATGTGCCGTCATATTGGCAGCCGCGTCAACGCTTTCAAGTGTCGTTGACCGGAAACTATAAAATAGGTCGGTTGGAAGTGTCGTTGCGCGAAGGATATCAATACACCTATCATCGCGAACGCACCACAGTGCCCACCTACGATATACTCGCCAACGAATGGACTTTCGATAAAGTGACAAACTCAAAACATAAGGGCTATTTGCGCTCACGTCTCGCGCTTGAATATAACATCCGCAAAAGCCGTTTCACCCCGTTTGCTTCGTGTGAGTTATATAATAATGTGTCGGGTTTTGACCTCTCTAAAGTGCGCTATACTGTTGGCTCTGACTATAAAATAAATCGTCACAATGCAGTGCAATTGTTCTATCGTTTTGTTGACAACCGCTCCGGCTCAAACTCAAATGTTATCGGTGTAGGCTATACTTATAAATTCAGATGATTATGAAAGCATTACATATTATATCTTGCTTGTTTGTTGGCCTCACTACTGCTTGTACTGCCGATATCCCGTTTGTGTGGGATGAGCCTGAAAACACTACTCCGGTCACTCCCGTTGAACCAATACCTGATTTTGTGCCTGACTACGACACCGCTATTCACGAATATGACGGCACTGTGGCCGCCGATGCTGCCAATGATGTGGTGGGCTCTGATAAGTCACTTTATTGGGAAGCAAACAAATTTACCAATGTGATAAATGTCACATACTCCGGTAACACTGCAAAAGTAGAATCGTCGCTGACCGCACTGGTTACGAAAATTGACGGCGCTTATGTGGCTGTTGATTTGGCTGCCAGTGGCATTAAAAATGCAAATATTGTGGTTTCAGGCAACAGCTCTGACGGCTCGCTGAAAATCTACAGCAAAAATAAATTTAAGCTCACTCTCAACGGTGTGCAACTTGAGTCGAAACGTGGCCCCGCAATCAATGACCAATGCAAAAAACGTGTGTTTGTGCACCTCGCTGACGGAACTACAAATAAACTCACTGATAGTGAAAATTATGTAGCCGAACCTTATTATGCCGACGGCGCAACTATTGCAACTGAAGATGCCAAAGGCTGTTTCTTTAGCGAAGGCCACATGATTTTGAGCGGCTCAGGCTCGCTTGAAGTGGTGGCTCGCCACAACCATGGCATTGCTATCGACGGATATATGTGGATGCGCCCCGGTGTCACTCTTGCCATCACTGAATGTGCGAAAAATGCAATTCATGCCAAAGGTAGTGCTACTGATGGATTTGGCGTAGTCATTAACGGCGGTTATATCTACGCAAATACCAACGGCGATGCCGGTAAGTGCATTAAAACAGACAATAATATTGTTGTCAATGGCGGAATACTCGCGCTTAACTGCTCAGGCAACGCTGCTTACGATGCCGAAGATGTCGACCTTGCCTCAAGTGCTTGTCTGAAAAGTGACCTTAACACCGTTATTCACGCCGGGGCTCTAATACTCAAATGTACCGGCGACGGCGCTCGCAACATAAATGCGAACGGATATGTGCAAATCAATGACGGAAGTGTTATATGCACAAACACAGGCGCTACTTACACCCAAAACGCCTTGTCTTCTTCGCCCAAAACAGTCACTGCCGATGAGTATATCAACATCGCCGGCGGCGAATTTTATAGCTATTCAAACGGACGTGGCTTGAATGCCGACAATTCGGTGCAAATCACCGGCGGAAAGGTTTATGCCTATTCAATCGACTCTTATTCAATCTCCGCTCCGGTTATTGGTGTGAAAGATTGCACTCTTTTGAGCGTTTGCGCTAATGCTGATTTGGCAAAACCTTCACAAACGGCAACTATTGACAGTGGATATGTGATTAGCGTTGGCAATAGCGCACTGACTTCGCCCGATGCCGCTTCGCAGCAGGCATATATTGTCGCTGACAATGTGTCAATGACTAATGGCAAAATAATTTCATTGGCTCAAGACACAAATTGCATACTAAATTACACTATCTCAATACCTGAGCAAGTCACTACGTCTATACTTTTCAGTGCTCCCGAAATTAAAACGGGTGGCAACTATTCGGTGCTCTATGGTGGCACCCTTACCGGTAATTCCGCATTATGGTATGAGTTGAGCCGACTCGGCACACATTCCGACGGCCAACTGATAAAATAATAGTAATAATTATTTAGTTAGAAGGAAATCCCGTTGCCGCAATAAGGTAACGGGATTTTTTTACCTTATCTTGCCTCGGTTTGCAAAAGTAGTCAAAAATGGCTAACTTTGCACTATTAATGTAATTACACGAATGAAACATATACGCAATTTCTGCATTATCGCCCACATCGACCACGGCAAGTCTACTCTTGCCGACCGTCTGCTTGAGTACACAAACACTGTTGCTGCCAAAGATATGGAGGCACAAGTGCTTGACGATATGGACCTCGAGCGCGAACGTGGCATCACTATCAAAAGCCACGCTATTCAGATGGAGCATGAAGTTGATGGCGTCAATTATACTCTCAATCTTATTGATACTCCGGGACACGTTGACTTCTCGTATGAAGTGTCGCGTTCTATTGCTGCTTGCGAAGGCGCTCTGCTCATTGTCGACGCTTCGCAAGGCATACAGGCCCAAACCATTTCAAACCTATATATGGCTATTGACAATGACTTGGAGATTATTCCCGTTGTCAATAAATGTGACCTTGACTCTGCAAATCCCGAGGAGGTTGAAGACCAAATTGTTGAGCTGTTAGGCTGCGACCACGACGATATTATCCGCGCTTCGGGTAAAACCGGTTTGGGTGTACCTGAAATTTTGCGTGCTATTGTTGAACGTGTGCCCGCTCCAAAAGGCGACCCCGATGCTCCTCTGCAAGCATTGATTTTCGACTCTGTGTTCAACCCCTTCCGCGGCATCATTGCTTATTTCAAAATTGAAAACGGCACAATTCGCAAAGACGATTTTGTGAAATTTGTATCTACCGGAAAAGAATATGACGCCGACGAAATAGGCGTGCTCAAACTTGACCTTTCTCCGCGTCAAGAATTGTCGGCCGGTAATGTTGGATATATTATCTCCGGCATTAAAACCTCAAAAGAGGTTAGGGTGGGCGACACTATCACACACGTGCAAGCCCCGTGCGAAAAGGCTATTGACGGCTTTGAAGAGGTTAAACCCATGGTCTTTGCCGGCGTTTATCCCATCGAAACTGAAGATTTTGAAAACTTGCGCGCTTCGCTCGAAAAGTTGCAACTCAACGATGCTTCGCTCACGTTCACTCCCGAGTCGTCTGCAGCTCTCGGCTTTGGCTTCCGTTGCGGTTTCCTCGGCTTGTTGCACATGGAAATTGTGCAAGAACGCTTGGGCCGTGAATTTGATATGGACGTAATCACTACGGTGCCCAACGTGTCGTATCGTGTGTACGATAAAAAAGGCGTGATGACCGAGGTGCACAACCCTTCAGGTTTGCCTGACCTCACGCTTATTGACCATATCGAGGAGCCGTACATCCGCTCAACCGTCATCACAACATCTGAGTTTATCGGCCCAATTATGACACTTTGCCTGGGCAAACGTGGCGAACTTGTGAAACAAGAGTACATTTCGGGCAACCGTATGGAAATTACCTTTGATATGCCACTTGGCGAAATTGTGATAGACTTTTACGACAAACTCAAAAGCATATCAAAAGGTTACGCATCATTCGACTATCATTTGCATGATTTCCGCGAGTCGAAACTCGTGAAACTTGATATATTGCTCAATGGCGAAAGTGTTGACGCTCTCTCAACTCTCACTCATGCCGACAATGCCGTGTCGTTCGGCCGTCGTATGTGCGAAAAGCTTAAAGAACTCATACCGCGTCAACAATTTGATATTGCCATTCAAGCTGCTATCGGTGCTAAAATCATTGCGCGCGAAACAATCAAAGCTGTGCGCAAAGACGTGACCGCAAAATGTTATGGCGGCGATATTTCGCGTAAACGCAAACTCCTCGAAAAGCAGAAAAAAGGTAAAAAACGTATGAAACAAATCGGCTCGGTTGAGGTGCCGCAAAAAGCTTTCCTTGCCGTGCTTAAACTTGACTAATTTGCAGTATGGTTGTATTTCCCAATGCAAAAATAAATATTGGTCTCGATATTGTGTGCCGTCGCCCCGACGGTTATCACAATATCGTGACTGCTTTTATGCCCGTGCCTTGGTGCGATGTGCTCGAAATTGTGCCGGCTCAGGGTGCTGACGACACACTCACTGTGCTCGGTCGCGGTGTGGATTGCCCGCCCGAGAAAAACCTGGTGATGAAAGCTTGCCGTGCTTTGCGCGCACGTGTCAACTTTCCGGCAGTGAGCATCACACTCAATAAAATTATACCCGATGGCGCCGGCCTTGGCGGTGGCTCGGCTGATGCTGCATTCACCGTCACAACTATCAATAAACTTTTCAGCCTCAACCTCAGTAACGAGGATATGGCCGAAGTGCTTGCCGGTGTGGGCAGCGACTGCCCGTTCTTTGTGTATAACCGCCCGATGTTGGCAACAGGTACCGGCACACAAATGTCAGAAATCGACATTAATCTCAGCGGCAAATACATACTCCTTGTCAAGCCGGCTAATAGCGCTGTCTCTACGGCCGAAGCTTACGCCGGGGTCACTCCGCAACAACCCGCTCACGCCCTATCTGAACTACTGAAATTGCCGATTGCCGATTGGCAGGGCCGCGTTAAAAATGACTTTGAAGTCAGCGTATTTGCAAAAGCTCCGGCCATTGCTGCCGTAAAAGAAAAAATAATGCAATTGGGCGCGGTCTACACGGCCATGTCCGGGTCGGGCGCCTGCGTATTCGGCATTTTTGACACTCCTGTCAGCGATGCCACAGTGCATGAATGTTTTGCCGATTGTGACACTTTTGTCGCTTCTTTATAAAGTCAATACGAAATTTGCCAAACATGCATGTTTGGCAATGTTTTTGCTGTGCCTATATATAAATAATGTATAAAGCTTAGAATATGGATAACAAACAAAATACTAAACCTGAACAAGAGCAACCTCAAAACGTTGAGGCAAATGACTCTGCTCAAGATAATAACCAACCCGAGGCTCAACAACCTGAGTTGACCGAAACTGAAAAACTTCAAAAGGATCTTGACGAAACTCGTGCAGCTCTCGAGAAAGAGAAAAAAGAATATCTATTCCTCATGGCTGATTTCGACAATTTCCGCAAACGTGTGCTCAAAGAAAAAGCTGACCTCATCAAAAACGCCGGCGAAAAAACTTTGCTTGGCATTCTCCCCATTGTTGACGATTTTGAACGTGGCCTTGATGCCACAAAAGATGCTGAGGGCGCTGTGCGCGAAGGCATGGAACTTATCTACCAAAAACTCGTGAAATATCTCGCTGATAACGGCGTGAAGGAAATGGTCACCGAGGTCGCTACCGACTTCGACGCTGACTTGCACGAGGCTATTGCTATCGTCCCCGCTCCGGCTGAAGACCTCAAAGGCAAAATCATCGATACTACTCAAAAAGGTTACACTATCAACGATAAAGTGTTGCGCCACGCTAAAGTGGTGGTTGGTCAATAATTGTTATTACTATGGCTGAAAAAAGAGATTATTATGAAGTGCTTGGCGTTGACAAATCTGCCAATGCCGACGAAATAAAAAAAGCATATCGCAAAATCGCGATGAAATATCACCCCGACAGAAATCCCGGTGATAAAGAAGCTGAAGAAAAATTTAAAGAAGCAGCCGAAGCTTACGACGTGCTCTCTGATGCTACAAAACGTCAACGCTACGACCAATTCGGCCATAGCATGGGCGGTCAACAAGGTGGCTTTAGCGGCGCCGGTGGCTTCTCTATGGAAGATATCTTCTCGCAATTCGGCGATATCTTCGGTGGCGGCGGCTTTGGCTTTAGCGGCTTCGGCGGTGGCTCACGCACCCCGCGTCAACGTCGCGGCAGTGACTTGCGCATACGCGTGAAACTTACACTCGAAGAAATTGCCAAAGGCGCAACAAAAACGCTCAAAATACCCACTTACGTTAAGTGCGACCAATGTAACGGCACCGGCGCTAAAGACGGCAAGGCTTACACCACTTGTAACACTTGCCACGGCTCAGGCCATGTCACTCGTGTGCAAAACACTCCCTTCGGTGCCATGCAGTCAACAACTGTGTGCCCCACTTGCGAAGGCCAAGGAAAGGTTATCACCGAAAAATGTCCTCACTGCAACGGTCAAGGTGTTGAGCGCAAAGAGCAACAAGTCACATTCAACATCCCGGCCGGCGTGTCGAACGACATGGTGCTCACCATTCGTGGCAAAGGTAATGCCCCTGCTCGTGGCGGCGTGAACGGTGACCTCCTCGTTGTGGTTGAAGAAGTGAAACATCCCGAACTCATTCGCGATGGCAACGACATCATCTACAACCTCATGATCGACATCCCGACTGCTGTGCTCGGCGGCTCGGTTGAAGTGCCTACAATTTCAGGCCGCGCTCGAGTGAAAATCGCTCCCGGCACACAACCCGGCAAAGTGCTCCGCTTGCGCGGCAAAGGTTTGCCTTCGCCCGACAGCTACGGCACCGGCGACGAGCTTATCAACGTCATGGTTTACATACCCGAAAAAATCACCGACAAAGAGCGCAAGGCAATCGAAGACCTTCGCGACTCAGAAAATGTAACCCCCTCTGACGATGACAAACATCGCATCTTCTCAAAGCTAAAACACATATTTAGCGAATAACCGATACAGCAATGCACGCTAGTGCATATATTTGATATAGACCGCTCGCAGATATTCCAATCCTGTGAGCGGTTTTCATTTCTAACGACTTTTGCTAAAAATGTTAAGTTAAGAATTTTTAACGGTAAATTGTCAATATTTTAGCCTCAAATTGTTGTTTTCATCGTTTTTATGCTTAAATTTGCCACCGATAACGCTAGATTGTTGTCAAATAACCAAAATAACTAATCAGAACATAATTTTAACCCCATAACCTACCATCAAAATTCTTAAGTATGGATATTAATAATATCATGACCAACCTGGAAGCTAAGCATCCGGGCGAAAAAGAGTACCTCCAAGCTGTTAAAGAAGTACTCATGTGTGTTGAAGATGTTTACAATCAACACCCCGAATTTGAACGTAACAAAATCGTAGAACGCATGGTTGAGCCTGACCGCATCATCACTTTCCGCGTTACCTGGATTGACGACAAAGGTGAAGTGCAAAACAACCTTGGCTATCGCGTGCAATTCAACAATGCCATTGGCCCGTACAAAGGCGGCATCCGTTTCCACGCTTCTGTTAACCTCTCTA
>CAYSLD010000072.1:0-10449 GCA_964431795.1 uncultured Bacteroides sp. | reverse complement strand
TGCGCTGCGCAACCGTCGGATTTAAAGAGGGCGTAATCACCACCGACGATGTGCTCGCTGCACAAACAGCGTGGCTGAAAGCTAACTCAGAAAATATCGATGCCATGATTGAAGTGCAACTCTGCGACACCTACCTCAGCAAAGTGCTTGGCAAACTCACGTATTAAGAATAAACAAAAACACCATATACAATATGTCAACCGAAACAAACAAAAATAATGAAGTGCGCACAGCCAACCGCGCACTGTTGGTGACCATGGCTGCCGTTGTGGTAGTTGTTGCCATTGTGGCTATATTTGGTTTTGCATGCCTGAACAAGCCCAACGACATTGTTGAGGGGCAAGTGGAAGGCACATCTGTGCGCGTATCAGGTAAACTTGCCGGGCGCGTTGCCGATTTTTATGTGAGCGAAGGCGACACCGTTGCCGAGGGCGACACTCTTGTGCACATCCACTCATCGCTGGCCGAAGCTCAACTCACTCAAGCCGAAGCTTTGCAAAACGTTGCTCGCGCCCAAGACCGCAAAGTCGATGCCGGCACACGCAAACAAATCATATCGGCTGCCTCCGACCTCGTCTCGCAAGCCGAAGCCGCTGTAACTATCAGCAAAAAAACCTACGACCGCATGGAGAACCTATTCAAACAAGGTGTGGTGTCTGAACAAAAACGCGACGAAGCTAAAGCTGCATACGATGCTGCCGTAGCTGCTAAAGGCGCGGCCGAAAGCCAATACCAACTCGCTCTCGCCGGTGCCCAATCTGAAGACAAACAAAGCGCTGCCGCAATGGTGCAAGCCGCAGGCGGAAGTGTGCAACAAGTCAAAGCCGTGCTCGAAGATAGCTATCTTTTGGCCCCCTGCGCCGGCACTATCGACGAAATTTATCCGGAAGTTGGCGAATTGGTGAGCCTCGGCGCTCCGATTATGAGCATACTCAAAGATGACCGCTGGGTGACCTTCAACGTGCGCGAAGAACTGCTGCCCGACTTCAAACAAGGCTCAAAAATCAGCGTCATGGTGCCCGGTATTGGCGAAAAAACAATCGACCTGCAAGTGTACTATGTGCGCGACATGGGCAGCTATGCTACTTGGCGCGCCACTAAAACAACCGGACAATATGACAGCCGCACATTCCAAGTGAAAGCTCGTCCCACAGCAAAAACCGAAGGGTTGCGCCCGGGCATGACCGCTGTTTACACAAAATAGGCTGACTATGAACAATCTTTGGCAATCAATAAAGTTGGGCGTGGCGTGCATCTGCTCGCGACGGTTATACTTGTGCGCCATGGTGTTTGTGCCGCTGCTGAGCTGCTTATTTTTCTTGAGTATGCTCTCCGAAGGCTTACCGTTAGAAGTGCCCACGGCTGTTGTTGACCTCGACCACTCGGCAATGTCGCGTGCAATGATACGGTCACTCGACTCTGAGCAGTTGGTGCACATCACCGAGTCGTGCGAGAGCTATGCCGATGCCATGCAGGCCGTGCGCCAAAACCGCGCATTCGGATTTTACATCATCCCCATGAATTTTCAGGAGGATGCCATAGCCGGACGCAAACCAACTATTGCCTACTACTCAAATATGTCGTACTTTGTGCCCGGCACATTTTCATACAAAGGCTATAAGACTATCGCCGTGAGCGCGGCCGCCGGCATGGTGAGCAAAACCGCAACATCTATGGGTGTTGGCGAGCGCACTGTGAAAGCTCTTATACAACCCGTAAACTTGAATATCAACCCGGTGCACAATCCGTGGACAAACTATTCGCTCTACCTCACGCCCTCATTTTCGGCCGGAGTGTTGGCATTGATGATAATACTTATCACCATATTTTCCATCACCTACGAAATAAAACTCGGCACCTCGCAGCGGTGGCTGCAAACAGCCGGAGGCAGCATTGTCACTGCCGTCACCGGAAAGTTGCTGCCGCAAACCGTAGTGTTCAGCGTGGTTGGTGCGTGCATGCTCTCGTTTATGTTTGGCTACTGCGGATTTCCACTAAGTTGCAGCTTGTGGATAATGCTGTTGGCTATGTTTTTATTGGTCATAGCTTGCCAGGCATTTGGGCTATTCATAGCTTGCGCACTTCCCAATCCGCGCATGGCAATGTCGGTGGGCGGACTTATCAGCATACTTGCTTTTTCGCTCGGCGGATTTTCGTTCCCGGTGCAAAGCATGTACGGCAGTCTGGCCGCGCTAAGCTACATATTGCCGGTGCGCTGGTACTATTTGATATTCGTAACCGAAGCGCTCAACGGCTTTGATCTTTACTTTGCCCGCCTCTACTTTGTTGCCTTGCTGATATTCCCGCTTGTGGGCAGCACCTTGTTGTGGCGACTGAAACGAGCTTGTTTGCATCCGGTCTACGTACCCTAAAAAGTCAGAAAGATGAATATTTTCAAAAATATAGCACGATGGTTTAGCGGATTGGCAACAGCCTTTGCGCACGAGTGGCACGCGGTGTTTCACGACATGGGTGTGCTGGTGTTTTTCATTGGCCTGCCACTGTTCTATCCTATTGTGTACACACTGATATACAACCCCGAGGTTGTGCGCGAACTGCCGATTGTTGTGGTTGATGACTGCCGCACGGCCTCATCGCGCAAACTGGTGACCGATGCCGCCGCCTCGCCTTCGGTGGTGATATATGACTATGCCGCTAATATGTCTGACGCCAAACGCATTATTGCCGAGGGCGATGCATTCGGCATACTGCAAATACCGCACAACTATGGCAAAAAGATAGGCCGCATGGAGCAAGCAAATGCCACGCTTTACTGCGAAATGAGTCTGCTGTTGCGCTATCGCACACTGATGAGCGCATTCACCGATGTGCAAATGAAAGAAATTTCTGACATCACTGCCGACCGCTCTGCCATGCTTGGCGAGGCCGCAAGCAGCTTGTCGGGCGGACTGCCGATCAACAACCAAGCCAACATGATTGGCGACCCCGAGCAAGGTTTTGCCTCGTTTGTGATGCCTGGCATACTTGTGCTGATATTGCAACAAAGCATGGTGCTTGGCATAACCATGCTGTCGGGCACCTCACGCGAGCGGCGCCGGCGCAACGGTGGCAAAGACCCGGAGATGGTGACAGCGCCAATGTCGGCAATTGTGTGGGGCCGCACTTTGTGCTATAGCATATTCTACATTGCACCCACAATATTTTTGCTGCACTACATTCCGGTGATTTTTGACTTGCCACACATAGGCTCGGCCGTAGACTATATGCTGTATATGGTGCCCTTAGTCCTAGCCTCAGCTTTCTTCGGACAGACTATTTCTTATTTTGTGCACGACCGCGAAAGTTCGTTCATCGTGATGGTGTTCACCTCAGTGATATTCTTGTTTTTGTCAGGCTTGACATGGCCGCGATTTGCCATGCCTGAAATTTGGCAATGGCTGGGCGATGCCATCCCCGCTGTGTGGGGTGTGCAAGGCTTTGTGAGCATAAACTCAAATGCCGGCACTTTGGCCGACAACGTCACCGGCTACAGCTGGCTGTGGGCTCTCACCGCAATATACTTCCTCACCGCATGGTTTGTGCAATGCCGCATTGCCAAGCGTGGCCAATGAAAACTCCGCAATATTGTTGTTAATCACGAGATTTTGCGTAAATTTGTGGTCAATAATGATACAAAATGAAAGGTAAATGGTCATCAGCGCAAATGATGCGCTACGCTTTTGCTGCTGTGGCAGCGCTAATTATGGTTGCTTGTGCGTCGGTAGGACGCCCCGAGGGCGGAGCTCGCGATGAGACTCCCCCGGTGTTTGTACGTGCTAATCCCGCTCCCGGCGCGCGCAATGTGAACCGCAATCACCTTGAAGTGTGGTTTGACGAAAACATACAGCTCGACGACGCTTTCAACAAAGTGATAGTGTCGCCCACGCAAACTCAAGCTCCAACAGTCAAGTCGCAAGCCAAGCATTTGACCGTTGAGCTGCGCGACACTCTGCTGCCTAACACCACTTACACCATTGACTTTGCCGACGCCATCAAAGACTTGAACGAAGGCAACGTGCTCGACGGCTTCGCCATCGACTTTTCTACCGGTGACGACCTCGACTCGCTGCGCATTTCAGGCATAGTGCTCGAAGCTCGCACTCTTGAGCCGGCGCAAGGCATCACCGTGGGCGTGTATTCGCAGATGACCGACACAACCCTCACAAAAGTACCTTTCGAACGTGTGGCCCGCACTAACACCTACGGACAATTCACCATTCGCAACCTCAAACCCGGCAATTACCACGTCTTTGCCCTCAACGACCTCAACCGCGACAACAAGTGGGACCGCAGCGAGGACATAGCATTCTACGACACCGTGGTGACTCCGAGCGTTGAAGCTATCGAAGTGAACGACACCCTACGCTCTGCCGCCGACCTCGACTCAATTGTCACTCGCCCGGGCACCGCATACTATCCGAACGACGTGCTCCTCTCGTGGTTTAACCAAAACTACAAAGCCCAATATCTCAAAGACTACAAACGTCTTGACCAACACCGCGTGCACGTGAAATTTGGTGCCCCTTGCGACTCGCTGCCCGAAATAAAATTTGTTGGCGGCACAAAAAACGGCCAAGATTTCACCGCGCACACCATGCTCGAACGCAACGAGACCAACGACTCGCTGATATATTGGATACGCAATCCGGAGGTGTACAGCATCGACTCACTGACTCTCGCCGTGCGCCACGAAGCTCTCGACTCTATCGAAAACCGCATTTTCCAAACCGACACCCTCAAATTCTTCTGGAAAGAGCCTAAAAAGGACAAAAAAGAGCCCAAAAAGAAAAAAGATGAAGAGAACGACTCTGTGCCTCACATCGACTTTACCAACCTCACTATTAAAAGCAAACCTCAACACGACGTCTACAGCCCACTCATTTTTGGCGACGACGTGCCCTTTGACAGCATAAACAACGACGGCATTCACCTGCAATTTCAACGCGACTCGGTGTGGGTTGACATGAAACACGGCGAGCCGTACCCCGACCCCGACAATCCTCTGATGTCGCGAAAAATCGACTTCGACATTACTCCGGGGCAGAAGTACAAGCTAACTATCGACTCGATGGCGGTGACCGACATTTACGGCCTTTACAACAAACCGCTCACTCACGAATTTAAAGTGAAAGACACTGAGGAATATTCTAACCTCGTGTTCACAATCACTCCGGCCGACACTTCATACATGGTTGAACTGCTCGACAAATCAGACAAGCCGCTACGCACCATTCGCGTCGGCGCCAACAATAAAGCCGCGTTCACAAACCTCGACCCCGGCACTTACTTCGCTCGCCTCTACGTTGACCGCAACGCTAACGGCAAATGGGACACCGGTTGCGTGACCGACTCACTGCAGCCCGAAGAAGTGTACTACTACCCCAAAAAGCTTGAGCTAAAAGCGAACTGGGACGTAGAACAAAAATGGGATATATACGAACTTGCCGTTGACGCCCAAAAACCAAAAGCCATAAAAAAGAACAAGCCTAAGCTGAAGAAAGGCGAAAAAGAAAGTCGCGACGAAGACGAAGATGTTGAATACGACGAATGGGGCGACCCAATCGACAAATCATCGTCATCTTACGGCCGCAGCGGCTCTACCAATTCGCGCAACTCTCGCAGCACCGGTCTTAACGGCTTGAGCGGTCTACGTCAGGCTACCGGCCTATAACTCTCTCATTAAAATGAACAAATTCATCTCTATATTAGCAACTGCTCTTTGCTCGGCAATTGCTTGCTCGGCTCAACCCCGTATTGAGTGGGTGGAAACCGACCACGACTTTGGCGCTTTCAGCGAAGACCTCGGCAAAGTTGGCACCACATTCCGTTATGTCAACACCGGCACTGAGCCGCTCGTGATTATCAGCGCTCGTGCCAACTGCGGATGCACAACTCCGCGATTTGACACCGCTCCGCTGGCCCCCGGCGACACTGCTTGCCTTGAAGTGCAATACGATGCCGCGGGCCGCCCCGGTCGTTTCATGAAAAAGATTTTTGTTGACACCAACACCGAGCCCTCGCGCTCCACTCTATATGTGCGCGGCGTGGTGGTCGGCTCGGCACAAACCGTAGGCTTGCGCTACCCGGTGTCGATGGGCAAACTCAGTTTGGTGCGCTCAGCAGCTTTGCTCGGCGACGTGAGCAAATCGCACATGAAAGTAGAAATGCTCAACGCATACAATTCTACTACCGACTCTATAACCCCAACAGTGACCGACCTCCCCGAGTGGCTGACCGTGTCGTGCACACCCGCCCCCGTAGCTCCCGGCGAGCAAATGTCGTTCAACTTCATGGTGCACCCCGACCGCACCTCTCTGTACGGCCAAGTCTCTGACTCGGTCACCATCGTGCCCGATGTGCGCGAACCGGATGTGCGCTTCAAACTCCCGGTGGTAGTATCATTCTCTGAAGATTTCTCAAAACTCACACAAAAAGAGTTAGCTCAGTCACCGCAAGCATCTCTGCTCACTGAGCGCGTTGACCTGGGCAAAGTGCAAGCCGGCACTACGCTCACTGCTACATATCAACTGCGCAACGACGGCAAAACGCCCTTGTTGGTGCGCCGCATATATAGCTCTGACGATGCAAACACTCTGATTTCGGTAAGCAGCGACAAAATCAAACCCGGCAAACAAGCCACAATAACGGTCACACACACTCCGGCGGCAAACGCCCCTCTCGTAAACCTCAAAATCACCCTCATCACAAACGACCCCCTTACGCCAACCCAGTGGCTGCGCCTCACCGCCGAGCTCTAACCCCCAATCCGGGCAGGCTATTTTTTGGACCTTTTCAGGAGGTTGCGCAGCTTGAGTAACAACGGTGACGGTGCCGATGCTATATCGGCCGATATCGGGTCGGCAAACGACATGAGCGGCCCTTGCACCTCTCCGAATTGCTCCGGATAAATCACTATCAAATTAGTGTGATTGAAATAGCGCTGCAAGAACGACGGCATCTCTACCATCGAATTATCAAACGACACTGACGACGGACGCGCACCAATGACAAACAACAAATCATCGTCAAGCACGCGGTTTGCCAAAAGTATGAAATCATCCCACACCTCGGCATCGCGAAACTCCGAACGTATGCCATAATTTTCATAATGTATCACACCACGTATGAGCGGCTGTATGTCTGACGGACAGCACCACAGCACTCGGCAACCAAGCTGACGAGTGAGCCGCGAAATGCAGCGCACCCAACGGCTAAATCCGGTTTCATACTGAGCCTTGGCCGGCACATACACCACTATGCGCGTGGTTGTGTTGACCGGAGCAAAACAACGCGTGATGATGAGCATCTTATTTGTTGCTTTGAGCAACTGCTCAACCTTGCTGCCAAAGAACGAGTCGATGATAGTTTGGCGGCGGTGTAAACCCATGATAACCTCAGTGATATCACGCTCATTGATAGCATTGAGTATGCCCGTAGCAATATTCAAATCATAACGGTCAAGCGGAGTGATGCCAACGTTGGCGGCAGCTGCCGTATGCTGTGCCGATTTGAGCGCACTTTCGCTCTCCATGCGCGCCGCCGGCGAGTTGTCACTGCGCACATGCAAGGCAAACATATCGTGGCGGCCCACGTCGTTACGCATGAGCACTGCCAGCTCTACCAATTGCGGAGCCGTACGCGCATTTGCCAACGGGATAAGCGTATTGTTCACACGATTGCGACGTGTGGCTCGCGCATTAGTGCCCTCCAACTCATCCTCACGCTGCAGCATCACCAATTTCAATCGCGCAGCATATATGCCCGTAATCACCGGAGCTGCTGCACACGTTATCAAGATGACAAGCACTGTTGAGTTGAGTATGCGCTCATCAAACATTCCTATGCTGTGACCTAATGTCACCACAGCCAATGCCACCGCCGTGTGAGCTGTGGTGAGTCCGAAAATCACCCCACGGGCAGGCTTGGCCAGATTATTCCACTTTTGTGTGACAAGAGCCGGTATGTATTTACTCAGCAAGGCCACTGCCAACATCACTAACGAAATGAGCAATGTGTCGCCCTTAAATACTACCCGCAAATCTATCATCATTCCCACTGAAATTAGAAAGTAGGGAATGAACAATGCGTTACCCACAAATTCTATTGACCCCATCAACGGTGACGAGCCCGGCACAAATCGGTTGAGCACTATGCCGGCAAAAAACGCGCCCAGCACCGGCTCCAAGCCTATGGCCTGCGACAACCATGCCGACAAAAACACCATCACCATCACATATACATATTGCGTGACTTTATCGCTATACGTTTTGAAAAACCACCGCGTGATGCGCGGATAGGCATAGAGCACTCCCACACAATACACCGCCATCAACGCAAATAACTTCACCAACGAAAGCACATCAAACACCCCGTCGCGACGTATATTCACGGTCACTGCGAGCACAACCAATGCGCCTATCACGGCTATTATAGTGCCCACAATCGCTATCAGCACCGCCGGATTGCGCGTGATGCCGTAGCGCACCGCTACCGGATAGGCCAACAAGGTGTGCGAGGCATACATTGAGCCCAGCAAAAACGAGGTCAGCCAATCAAGATGCAGCACATACACACTCGTGAGCACACCCAATATCAACGGCACCACCAACGTCAGCACACCAAACCACAGCCCTCGCTTCAAGTTGAGCCGCAGGTGGAACATATCAATCTCCAAGCCGGCCAAAAACATCAAGTAGAGCAAGCCCACTTGTCCGAATATGGCAAACGACGAGTCGCGGTCGAGCACGTTGAATCCATGCGGACCGATAATTATTCCGGCTACGATGAGACCTATGATGTGGGGTATTTTCAGCTTGTTGAGCAGCAGCGGCGCAAGCAGAATTATCACCAGCACAATGAAAAATATTTGCACCGGTTGTGTCACTAGCGGATGTTGCGCTAACATTATCATATTGGTAAAGGTTACGGGTGGAGGATTGGGCGGAAAAGGTAAGAAGTCGTTTAAAAATCCCGCCAATCAGACCGTGGTCTGATTGGCCGAGATAGCTATAAGTTTTGCAACGATTATTTCTTATGGCTGAGCATGTATTGCGCAATTTGCACAGCATTGAGAGCTGCTCCTTTGCGAATTTGGTCGCTCACGCTCCAGAAGCTGATGCCTTTGGGGTTTGCCAAGTCTTTGCGTATGCGGCCTACGTACACCGGATCGCAACCTGCCAAGTGCAAGGGCATGGGATATTGCTTTTCAGCGGGATTGTCGATGATGCCTACACCCTCAGCATTTTCAAATGCTGTGCGCACCTCTTCGAGTGAAAGCTCGCGCTCGGTTTCTACCCAGATAGCTTCGCTGTGTGCACGCATCACGGGCACGCGCACGCAGGTTGCGCTAACCTCGAGGTTGGGAGCGTGCATAATCTTCTTGGTCTCGAAGTGCATCTTCATTTCCTCTTTGGTGTAACCGTTGTCGGTGAACACATCAATGTGAGGAATTACGTTGAATGCAAGTTGATGAGCGAATTTTTCAACTGTGGGCTGCTCACCGCGCACAATTTCTGCATATTGATTTTCAAGCTCTTGCATGGCAGATGCTCCGGCACCTGATGCTGCTTGATATGTTGCAACATGCACACGAGTGATGGGCGACAAATCGTTGATAGCTTTGAGCGCTACCACCATTTGGATGGTTGTGCAGTTAGGGTTTGCGATGATGTTGCGGGGTGCATTAAATGCATCGTCACCGTTCACTTCGGGCACTACCAAAGGCACATCGGTGTCCATGCGGAAGGCACTTGAATTGTCAATCATCAAGGCACCGCCTGAGGTGATTGTCTCGGCAAATTCGCGCGACACACCTGCTCCGGCCGATACAAAGGCAAAGTCTACACCCTCAAAGTCTGAGTTATCGTGTTTCAGCAATTTTATGGTATATTCTTTGCCGCGGAATGTTTGAGTTGTGCCGGCACTACGTTGCGAACCGAACAATAGCAGCTCATCAATAGGAAAATTTTGTGAGTCAAGCACTCGAAGGAATTCTTGTCCTACAGCACCACTCACACCAACAATAGCTATTTTCATATCACTGAGAATAAATGGTTATACTATAATTATTTTACTGCAAAATTAATAAAAAAATACCACATAGTCTAGATTTTACGGCAAAACTGTCACAAAATCAACCTTTTTTCTTTCAATTGTTAACAAAACGCTCCGCACTACTCCACTCACTCGGCTCGCTCACCTCGCTCGCCCAAATTAGCTTCTGCTATTTTTTAGTTATTTATAATAATGTTTTTATCGCAAAACTCCATTTTTTTAAAAAAAAGTAGTAAATTTGCACATCGAAAGCCGATTATAGCACATTCCTTGTTGCAACGCGCAACATATCAAGCATTTGTGCTAAACAATCAGCCGTTTTTATACATTATAGCATACATCGTTATAAACCCAAAATATTCAATAAAACAACTATGACAAAAATTGGTATTAATG
>CAYSLD010000071.1:0-10457 GCA_964431795.1 uncultured Bacteroides sp. | reverse complement strand
GCACAAATGGCCGGCGTGGCCAACCTGCGCATCATAAAATGATAATTGTTTGCAGCGCAGTGCGCGCTAATTGCAAAAGTTTAACTAACTTTGCAGATGCAATAAATCCGAAAAGCTTATGGCTGTAATAATAAATATAGAAACATCAACACGTGTGTGCTCGGCAGCACTTACCGCCGAGGGAACAATTTTGCGTCACTTCGAAGATTTTGACGGCCGCAACCACGCTGCACTGCTCAGCGACTTTATTAAAGGTTGCTTGGACTTCGCAGCCGAAAAAGAGATAAAACCCGAGGCCGTTGCCGTGTCAATGGGTCCGGGCAGCTACACAGGCTTGCGCATAGGCATGAGCGAAGCTAAAGGCTTGTGCTATGCTCTCGACATTCCACTTATCGGCATCAGCACACTTGAGTTGATGGCCACACGCGTGATGTTCTCAACCGACAGCGTAGACCCCGACAGCATACTCGTGCCAATGATTGATGCACGCCGCATGGAGGTTTACACTGCAGCCTACGATTTCGGTCTATCGCCCCTATTGGCTCCGCAACCACTCATTCTCGACGAAAACAGCTATGCCGACATTCTTGCATCCGGCCGCCCGGTATTGTTCTTTGGCGATGGCATGGAGAAATCGAAAGCAGTTATCAAGGCAGATAATGCTGTGTTTGTGCCAGAAGTTGACCCGGTGGCCGTAGACATGGTTGCCTTGGCAGAGCGCGACTACGCACAACGCAAATTCATTGACTTGGCATACAGTGTGCCAACATACCTCAAAGAATTTCAAGCCACAAAACCCCGCAACAAGGTGTTCTAAAACAAGCAAACAACCATGAAAACCGTCTCAATAATTATTCCGATTTACAATGCACAGCAATGGTTGAAGCCGTGCATTGATAGCGTTATTAACCAAACTGAGCAGAATTGGCAACTGATATTAGTTGACGACGGCTCAACCGACAACTGCGCTCAAATCTGTGATGACTATGCAGCCACAGATAGCCGCATCACGGTGATACACCAAGAAAACCGCGGATTGTCGGCCGCACGCAATGCCGGCATAGACAAAGCCACCGGCGACTTCATCTATTTTGTTGACGCTGACGATGTGCTGCACCATTCGGCATTAGCAAAACTTTTGGAGATGCACCGCATCTCCGAAGCTGACATTTGCATTGGCGGCACACTGTATGGCGAAGATTATGAGTTTGAAGAGCTGGACTTTTACGAGTGCAACGAACTAAGCCCCGAAGAAGCCATAAAACTAGTGCTCTATCAACGCAAAAACCGATTAAATTCGATATGTAACACGCTCATAAACAGCAAACTAATTGACGGATTGCGTTTTACAAATAACCTATATTACGAAGACCTCGACATCTTCTATAAGATATACGCTCGCGCCAATAACATTGCGTATACCCGTGAAATAACATATTTCTACCGCGCTAATCCCAATAGCTTTCTACATAGATGGTCAGAGAAAAGGCTTGACGTTTTGACCGTGGTTGATAACATGGTTGAATATATGTCGAAAAACGGCACGAAAGCCTTGCAACGCGCGGCTGCCGACCGCCGTTTCAGCGCTTATTTCAATATTTTCATTCTTGCAGCCAAAAACAATCGCGCCGATATTTGCCAACGCTGTTGGGCAGTGATACGCGAACAACGCCTTGCCTCGCTCATCAATCCACGTGTGCGTCTGAAAAACAAGCTTGGCGCTTTGGTGTCATACCTTGGACGCGCAACCACAACCGCCATCGTCAAAATAAACAAAAATTAGCGCAAAAGTTTGCAGTTATCATTGGAATGGTGTAAATTTGCGCATACACAAAACCCCGGAATGGTGCAGATTTAACATTTGCGAAGTCCTGGAATGGTGCAACTAAAACCATAACACATTGATTATTAATAAAATATAAGACATCCCATAAAATTGGATAAAATTATACAATTTTATGGGATATATTATACTATTTTTTAGTGGCGGAAGAAGCGGATGAGCTCGCCGATGATGAGGACCGGCGAGGTTGCCAAGATGATTATTAGCCAATCTTTTGCGCTGATTGAGACAACATTGAACAATGCGCCGCCAAGTTCAACAATCAAGATTTGGCCAATGAGTATCATTGCCAACACGAGCACAAATTCGCCACAATCTTTGAAATGCAAGGCAGAGCGTCCGGTAGCGAATGCGCGAGCATTAAACAAGTTCCAAAATTGCAAGAACACAAATGTGGTGAAAAATACGGTTAATTCGTAAGGTTCGAGCCCCAATTTCTTAACATCATATTCAGCGCTGAAGAATGAGCTCATTGACTCAACTGTGTGAGAGCCCAGATAGAGCAACATAACCAACAGTACGAAGAAGAAAATCAGTCCGACACTGATGATGTGCTGCCACATAGATTTGTTGATGATGAAAGCTTTGCGCGCACGCGGTTTCTCTTGCATCACAGACGGAGTTGGCGGCAAGGCTGCAAGAGCCATTGCGGCAAACGTATCCATAATAAGGTTCACCCACAACATTTGCGTGACAGTGAGCGGAGATTGCAAGCCGATAAACGCGCCAACAAGCACAATAAGACTGGCAACAACATTCACAGTCATTTGGAACATGATGAAGCGCTGAATGTTGCGATAGAGCGAGCGGCCCCACATCACAGCGCGGCCGATAGAGGCAAATGAGTTGTCAATGATAGTGATGTCGCTGGCTTCTTTTGCAACGGCGGTACCATCGCCCATAGACAGGCCTACTTGCGCGGCTTTGAGTGCCGGAGCATCGTTTGTGCCGTCGCCGGTAACTGCTACAACTTCGCCACGATATTGCAATGCTTCGACCAAGCGTTTTTTATCAATAGGACGAGCACGAGCAATGATTTTAAAATCTTGCACACGCTCACGCAATTGCTCGTCAGTCATAGCTGCAACATCAGCGCCGGTAGTGATATTTTTGTCACCATCGGTGTCGTCGTGCCACAGACCTATTTGACGGCCTATTTCTTTAGCCGTGCCGGGTGTATCGCCGGTAACAATCTTGACGGCAACACCGGCATCAGTCACTTTGGCAACAGCAGCCGGCACATCGCTGCGCACGGGGTCGCTGATGGCAACAATGCCAAGGAATGAGAGTTTGCTGCAGTTCACGGCATTGTCGGCAATCACAACATCACCCTCGGCAATTTCGGCAAAAGCAAAGCCGAGTGTGCGCATAGCTTGATTTTGGTATTCAAGCAATTGGTTGTCAACAATCTCGCGGGTGAGACCTGCGGGCAATTCGCTGCATAGATTGAACACAATTTCGGGTGCACCCTTCACGTAAAGGAATAGTTTTTTATCGGCACTGCGCACCACCGTAGCCATATATTTACGCTCGGTGGTGAACGGCAATTCGCTCACAACTTCAAACTGCTCTTTGAGCTGCTCGTAGTCAATACCCTGACCGTCAATCCATAGCAGCAAGGCGCCCTCGGTGGGGTTGCCAAGCACTTTAGGCATATCGGGTTGCGAGCGGTCAAGTTTAGCGGTAGAGTTTACGGCAATACCTTGCACTATGTGCGGGTGCAAGGCTTGGTCGGCATAGAAGTTTGTTTTGTAGATTTGCATGCGATTTTGGGTGAGCGTGCCGGTTTTGTCGGTGCAAATAACCGTTGTAGCGCCCATAGTTTCGCAAGCGTGCATTTTGCGCACCAAGTTGTTAGTTTTGAGCATGCGACGCATAGAGTAAGCCAAGCTCAAAGTCACCGCCATGGGCAGGCCTTCAGGCACAGACACCACAATGAGAGCAACGACAATCATGAGAGTTTGCAGCATATACGTGCCAAAACTTATCCAATCAAACGGTTGCGTGTGCAAGAACAAGAACATACGTCCCAGCAAAATCACAGCGGCACAAACGTAGCTTATGCGCGTAATCATAGTGCCAAGACGGTCAAATTGCTCGTCGAGAGGAGTTTTCACATTGTCGTCGAGCTGAGTGGCGGTAAAGACGTGGCCGTTTTCGGTGGCATCGCCAACGGCAGTGACTTGCATCACACCGTGACCTTCCATCACCTTTGTGCCGCGCAAAGCAAAGTTTGAGGCAAACGTGGCCTCTTTGTCGAAGAGTGCTGGGTCGGTGGTTTTGCTGCAAATAGGCTCGCCGGTGAGAGTTGACTCGTCAATGCTCAGCGTCACGGCCTCGAGCAAAGTGCCGTCGGCCGGCACCTCGTTACCGGTATTTAAATAAACAATATCGCCAACCACAATATCACGCTTGGGCACCTCAGTTGCGGTGCCGTTGCGCAACACTTGCACGGGCTCGTCGTCGTTCACACGATTGAGCACATCAAACTCTTTGCCGGCCTTAGCTTCAAAATAAAAGCCAAGTCCCGTAGCCAATAAGATTGCCACAAAAATGCCGATAGGCTCAAAGAACACCTTGACACCGTCGCCAAGCGCTACATATTCGTAGATAGATATACCCACAGAGAGCACACCGGCAACAAGTAAAATGACAATAAGCGGATCTTTAAATTTGCGCAAAAATTCCAGCCAGAGAGGGTCTTTTGCGGGCGGGGTGAGAACGTTTTCGCCATGCTCGAGGCGGCTTTTTTGCACCTCGGCATCAGTGAGTCCTACAAAATGTTGATGTGATTGCACGATTTTGTTTATTTATATACGGGGAGTTAAATGAGATTAGCGGATGGCAAGATTGCTTTTGAGCATATCTTGTTGATAAGCGTAAACACCTGATTGCGAAAGCTCAACGATTTGCATATCGCCTTTAGCATTGGGAACTTTCACGTGAGTGTCGTCGATGAATGAGAGGAACACCACGCGTTGGCCTTCAATCATTGTAGACCACTCTTGAGTGTCGGCGTTAAAATCAAGACGAATTTCTTTGCCGTCAGTTTCGTTTTTGATGGTGTAGCCTTTGCCGTCGCATTGCACGAGCACGCGGCCATCTTTAGTGTCGATAACTTTTGTGCCTTTTGCTACGGGATTTGAACCGCTCCAAAACTCGATAGTGTTGAGCACGATGCCGTCAGCGAGCATAGACACTTCATAAACGGGGACAATCCAGAAGGCGATGAACACCAATTCGTTAACAAATTTGTTACCCACGCTTTTGTTCCACGACAAAAGTTTGTTGCTGAGGGTGAAAGAGCCGATACAAGACGTAAGTGTGGTTGAACCTAGGAGAGTGCAGATAAGAGCAACACTCAAAAATTTCTTTTTCATTGATAAAATTTTTATTTTGGTTTATAGTTTGATATGTTTCACACATTGTTGGTAGAATGTCATAACTTGGTTTACATATTCTACGGTTTGGCGGCCACGGAAGTAGCCATATTTGCAGACAGGGTCGTTGTAATACTCGGCATGAGCTTTGAGCAACAACGCATCCTCAACGTTAGCCGGCCACACCTCAGGATTGCGGCCGAATTTGCGAGCCAGGGCGATAGCATCGAGTATGTGAGCACCGCCCGAATTGTAAGCAGCAATGACAAATTGTTGACGCTGTTTAGAGTCCTTGACATAAGAAGCAAACGTTTTGTCGAGTGCTTTTATTATCTTGACCGACACACGAATTGATATTTCGGGGTCGACAAGTTGAGCCGGGTCAAAGCCATTAGCCCGAGCCGTGCTTGGCATCACTTGCATTATGCCGCGAGCGCCTGCCCACGACACCACAGAGCTGTCAAAACGGCTTTCCACATAACCTTGCGCAGCGAGCAATCTCCAATCCCAACCAATTTCCTTGGCATATTGTTTAAAAAGATGGTCGTAAGGTGAAATACGGCCTTTTGAAAGGTCAACATTTATCGGGGTTGGGGCCGCTTTGCTAAGCTCGAAGTAGCGTTTGTAGAGCATATCTTGGCTTTGGCGATGTTGGTCGCCGCTGAACCATGCATCGATGCTGTCGGCGAGCCATGCTTTGTTTGGAGCTACAGCCCACTGTGCGCGTTGCTTAAAACTCAGTTCGAGCGTAATATCAAGTTGCGGATAGTAAGTTTTATTGAGGCGAGCAATGTCGCTGTCAACAACAGTGAGTGGTATTTCGCCCTTCGACACCATCTCAAGCAAATCTTCAGTGATGAGTGTATCGCGGTCAACGGCATGAATTTTTATGCCACCGCCAAGTTCATCGTTGAGATTTTGCAGACGCTGCTGATATTTTGAGTTTTTCTCAACATATACATCTTGGCCCACCAACTGAGTGACGTCGCTGATGCGGTTTTGAGCACGCGGTTGCACGAGCACTTGGCTTGTTGTGCTCTGTGGTCCGCAATAGACCACGTTTTTATTGTATTGGTCGGTTACGGGCACCTCGTAAGCCACAATATCAACAAGCCCCGAGTCGAGCATAGCCACAGCTGTTTCGAGGCTTGAAGCCACGTGCAAGTCGAGCACAATACCCTTTTCGCGAGTGAAAGTGTCAACCAAAGAATAATCATAGCCCATACGCTCTTCCTTGTAAATAAAGTAAGAGGTAGGGCTATAAAGGGTGGCAACTCTCAACGTGTCGGGCAGCTGAGCAGCCACACTATCAGCTTGGTGATCAGAAGTTTGACCACTTCCACAAGCATACACTCCGGAGAGCATGACGCTTGCCGCCAATAATGTTGCTGTGCTGCGCACGGTGGAGAGAAGGTGATAAATATTAGTATTCGAATGTGCCGTATTGCGACTTGATAGTCAAGTGATTGCCGGTGGTTGAGGGCTCAACACGACCGATAATCTTGGCATCAATGCCAAATGACTTAGACAAGTCGATAACAGCTTGCGCATCTTCCGGAGCGAGATAAATCTCCATGCGGTGACCCATGTTAAACACCTTGTACATTTCCTTCCAATCAGTGCCGCTTTCTTTGGCAATCATAGCAAACAATGGGGGCACGTCAAAGAGATTGTCTTTGATGACGTGTTTGTCAGTGACAAAGTGTAACACTTTAGTTTGTGCGCCACCCGAGCAGTGCACCATGCCATGCACTTTGCTGCGCATTTTTTCGAGCAAAGCTTTGATGACGGGAGCGTAAGTGCGAGTGGGTGACAATACGAGTTTACCGGCATTGATGGGCGAGCCTTCAACCTCGTCGTTGAGGTTGCGTGAACCTGAGTAGACAAGTTCTTGGGGCACTGCGGCATCGTAGCTTTCGGGATAGAGCTCGGCATATTTTTTAGCGAAGACATCGTGGCGAGCACTTGTCAAGCCATTGCTGCCCATACCACCGTTGTATTCGGTTTCGTAAGCAGCTTTGCCATACGAAGCGAGGCCTACAATCACGTCGCCGGCAGCAATATTCTCATTGTTGATGACGTTGGCACGAGGCATGCGGCAAGTCACAGTAGAGTCAACGATGATTGTGCGCACGAGGTCGCCAACGTCGGCAGTTTCGCCGCCGGTGCTATAGACGCCCACGCCTTGCTCACGGAGTTGAGCGAGAAGCTCCTCAGTGCCATTGATGATAGCCGAGATAACTTCGCCGGGGACAAGCATTTTGTTGCGGCCGATAGTAGACGAAACGAGGATGTTGTCGGTAGCGCCCACGCAAAGCAGGTCGTCGATATTCATAATCAAAGCATCTTGAGCAATGCCTTTCCACACGCTCAAATCGCCGGTTTCGCGCCAATAGATGTAAGCCAACGACGATTTAGTGCCGGCGCCATCAGCGTGCATGATATTGCACCAATTGGGGTCACCACCGAGAATGTCGGGGATAATTTTACAAAAAGCTTTAGGATATAAGCCTTTGTCAACATTTTTAATGGCGTTGTGCACATCATCTTTAGAGGCAGATACGCCGCGCAAGTCATAACGATTATCGCTCATTTTTGCTAAGAGTTTGAGTTTGATATATTCGGTTATTAGTAGTCATATAAAAGTTCGAGTTCGTCGAGGTATAACACAGCGCCGTCGCCGCCCACAAAGTAGTCGCCATACTTACTTGCCGAGGCTGTCAGCAAGATGTATTTGGGCACGCGCGAGGTTGAGTTGTAGTCGATGGTAAACTCAAATTTGGTGTACGAGTCAACGTCGTGGCCGAACTCAATTTTGCCGTAACCTACAACATACGAGCCGTTTGAGTCAAAGAGTTGACGGTTTGACGGACGTGTGCGTATTTCAAACGGTGAGTCTTGGTCAATAAGTGCACACCACACTATGCAAGTGTCGGGTTGGCCTTTCAAATCTTCAAAGCCACTGGCCGTAGATGAAATGGGTGCAGTTTGATATTTCAAGTAGCCGCGCACACGAGTGGGACGTTGAGTGAACTCGTGACCGAAGCTAAGTATGCCGTTTGTGCCGTCGGTAGCCACGTAACTACCAACGAATATGTTTCCGGCGGCAAGTTTGCCAAGCAAACCAACGCCCACAAATTTTGTTTCAAGTTTTGCAGCTTGGCCGCTACCTGTGGCAGTGTCGCTGGTAGGTTGAGTGTTGCTCGGGCCGAGTGTGGTGGCACCTTTGTTGCCGGTATCCCACCACGGGGTGCCGTTTTCTGCCCAGGGGTTCCACACTTTGCCGTTTAGCCACCAATCGTCGAAGCTGCTGTTCGACACTTGCTGTTCGGTGCCGGTTGTAAATTCGATTGCAGCGCCAACGTCAGAGCCGCTCACAGCGCGAGCCTCGTAAGTTGTGCCGGGGCTGAGGTGAATGAGTCGGGCATAGAAGCTACCGCCGTTGTGAGTGAGCCACGAGTCGGGCACGGTTGTCCAATCAGTGTCACCGGCAATGCGATATTGCACGGTATTTTCAGCGCCGGCCTCAGCCTCGCCGTAAACCCACGCAACATTTGTCCACGCGTCAACACGCGATGTAGTGACAGTTGCCTCAGTAGTATCAACGTATATGGTCCACACTTCGCGGCGTCCGTAGTTTGTCACTACCACTTGCACAGAGTGGCTGAAATCAACGGTTTGGCCGGCAAGACTCGGATTTTCGGTGCCGCCATCCACGCCAAGTTTGCAGGTGAGCACGCGCAAGTTGTTTAAGTCCATAGCTTCATTGACATAAGCTATGACACGGCGTGCCGGGATATCAATCACGCTCGAACCAATTTGTCCGTCAACGGTGAAATAGCGTTCAATTGATTGCACAGCGGAGATTGTCCAATCCCAATCATAGTAGTTGCGAAGTTGCACAACTGCCGACTCGGAGAGGTCGAGCGGCTTAGATAGCGCGTTGTCAACCACCTCAGAGTTGTCAGAGATTGAATAGTTTGAGATGTTCACATTATATATATCTACGTTTTCGGGCAGATACACAGTCACCGTGCGGTTTACAGTGTCAATAACAGCACTGCGCGACTGTCCCTCGGCTTCGAAAGTCACGAAGTTGGGTTGAATGTGCGGATAAGGTATATCGTTGTTCAAACACGACGTCATTGCCAACACTGCGAGGAGCATTGACAATAGTGCCGCAAATATGTATTTCGTAATTTTCATATCTATTCTAATCATATAACCACTAAGAGGCCGAAATTGATGTTGAAAATATTAAATTTAAAGTTTGCGCCGCTAGTGGTGCGTGAACCTTCGTCAGTGTCATTTGTGACTTGCGACTCGTGGCGCAGTTTCAAACCGAACACGCCAAACGACACATTGAACGCCACATTTTGCTGCAAGAATACGGCCAAGCCGGGGCTGAAGTTGAGCGAGCCCTGAGTGATTGTGGTGCGTGTGTCGCGCGGCTCATCGTTGTACAAACGTTTGAAACGCGAGCTACCGGTTTGAAACATCAAGCTCACCTCATTGAACACACCAAAGCGACGTTGCGAACCGAGGCCCACATAGTTGCGATAGAAAGTGCCGAGGGCAAAGCTCTCGGTGTAGTAGCTCATGTCGCGAATGGTAAAGCTAAGATCGTCGTCAAAGTCTACCGACAAATTAGCCAAATCAGCCACGCCGCGCGAATAGGTTAATTTCAAGCCTATTGATTGGTTGTGGCGAATGAAATAGCTGATTGTTGGGTTTATAGAGTAAAGTTTACCTTTAAAATCGAGGTCAGACAGAATGTCGAGCAGCTGCGAGTCTTCGGTATTGAGCTCGCCGTAGCTTGCAGTGAGGCCGATTGCCCACTTTCCTTTAGGGATGAAGAGATAGTTGTAGAGGCCGCGGTCGTAACGTCCGAAGTTACGTTCGGGCAAAATCACGCTCACCGTGTCATCGCCGACAATCACTTTTTCTTTTTCGAGCTCGGCGCGACGAGCAATCGCCACCGAGTCTTTGCGCACAATCAACTGTGCCGCAGCTGTGTCAGTTGCAACGATAATCACCGCAAGCAACATCACCAATTTAAATATGTGTTTGTATATTTGTTTCATGTTGTTTGCGTGCTATTATATATAAAATGTGCAACCAAAGGTTATTGAAAACAGATTTATGCGGAAGTTGGCCGACTTGAGGTTGCGGTTGGCAATGTAAATTTGGTCGGTAACCGAACGTGTGTGAGTGTAGCTGTAACCGAGCACGCC
>CAYSLD010000070.1:0-10487 GCA_964431795.1 uncultured Bacteroides sp. | reverse complement strand
GGTTAACACCAAATAAGAATGTGCGGGGACGTGGATAGTAACCTACATCTACGCCTGAAACCCAGTCAGAAGTACCGTAACCGATTTCGGGGTCCATACCGTCATATTTTGTAAATGTGAAGGGGTTTTGTACTTGAGCGTACAAGCGGGCTTGAGAAATGGCTTTGAGGTTGATGAGTTTGGCGAAGTCGTAACCGAGGGTGATGTTGCTGATGCGCAAGAAGTCACCGTCTTTCACGTAAAGGTCAGAGAACAACCAGTTGCGGTTAGTGTTAGAAACGGCGGGCATAGTGTTGCTGGTGCCTTCGCCGGTCCAACGGTCGAGGATTGCGGTTGTGTAGTTAGCGTATTTGCTGACTTGGTTGCGGTAAGATTGAACAATCTTGTTGCCTGCATTGCCGTTGGCAGTGATGCCGAGGTCAAAGTTTTTGTAAGCAAGGTTGATGTTGAAGCCGAAAGTGAATTTAGGCATACCGTTGCCGAGGTCAACTTTATCGTTATCGTCGATAACACCATCGTGGTTTTGGTCAACATAGATTACGTCGCCGGGGCGAACATCGCTGAGGAGCACGCCGTTACCTGCAGCAATCCAGTCGTTGATTTGTTGTTCGTTTTGGAAGATACCGGCAGTTTGGTAGCCCCAGAAGTAACCGATGGCATAACCGTTTTGAGCGCGATAGAATTCGCCGGCGTTGTCATAGAGCTCGCCGGTGTTGCCGTGGATGATACCATCTTCGTTAGGAATTTCGCCGACTTTGTTTTTGTTCCAAGCGCCGTTGACGCCGATGCTGTAAGAGAAGTCGCCGATGTTGTCGTGCCAAGAGAGATTGAGTTCGACACCGGTGTTTTTAACGTTACCACCATTAATATAAGGAGCACCGCTACCTGAAGAAGCAAGGATAGGAGCTTCAACCAACCAGTCTTTAGTGTTCTTGATATAGAAGTCGAAGTTAACACCTAAGCGGCTGTGCAAGAATTGAGCGTCGAAACCGATGTTGGTTTGTTCAGAAGTTTCCCAAGTGATGTCTTCGTTAGCGAAGCGGCTGGGATAAGCGCCGTAGTTGTCAGCGATGTTAGTGGCATAGCTGCCGTCGTAAACGCCGTTAGCGCCGATAGCACTGCCGAAGTAGTAGTGAGTGTTGGTTGATTTGATGGGAGCGAGATATTGATAGTTGTCAATATTTTGGTTACCTACGCGGCCCCAGCTAGCACGGAGTTTGAGGAAGTTCAACCAGCTTTGGGTATTTTCCATGAATTTTTCGTTGGTGATGTTCCAACCTGCAGAAATTGAGGGGAAAGTACCGAAGCGGTGACCTGAAGCGAATTTAGAAGAACCGTCGCGACGAACAGTGAGGTTGACCATGTAGCGCTCGTTGAAGTTCCAACCTAAGCGGCCGAAGTAAGAAACAGAGCGTGATTCGTCGTGGGGGTTGCCAGAAGCGCCAAGACCTTTATCGGTAGTGGCAGCAGTACCATTATTAATATAGGCGTGTTCCCAATCGTCGAAACCTTCTTTGAGGTAAGCTTGGCTAGCGCCGAGGTAAGAGCCGCTGTAGCGGTATGATTCCATACCTAACAAAGCGTTGAAAGAGTTGACACCGATTTTCCAGTCGTAAGAAGCGGTGTTGGTCCAAGTGATGCCAAGGCTGTTGTTTTGGCTTTGGCTAACTTTGGTGTAAGCAGAGTCGTAAGCGTCGTCGTAGTAGCTGAAGTGATACTTCGGGGTGTAGCTGCGATAGTCGCTATTGCCGTAAACTACGCCGAGAACGGTGCGGATTTTGAGGTTTTTGATGGGTTGCAATTGAGCGTAAGCGTTACCGTTGAAGGTAGCGGTTTTAGTGATGTTGTTATTGCAAGTCATCATAGATCCGTAGGGGTTGCCGTCAGAGTTGTTCCAATCAGAGTTTGATGTGTCGTTGTAGGGACTGTCAAAATAGTTGTTGTCGCTGTAGATTGGAGCGAGGGGCGAAGTGCCGAATGCGCTGCGCAAAGTGTTGTTATATTGGTTACCAACGCCGATGCCTTTGTTTTTCACGTAAACAAAACCGGCTTGTTCGCCAACGGTGAGGATGTCACCAAAGATTTTGTGGTCAGAGTTGATGCGGAAATTGTAGCGAGAGTAGTCAGACACGTCTGAGCCGCCAACAATACCTTCTTGGTTCATGTAGCCGAGCGACATAGCGAAAGTGCTTGTTTTGCTGCCGCCGCTGATGCCGAGAGTGTAGCTCTGAGTAGTTGCGTTGTTTTTGAACATTGAGTCAACCCAATCGGTGTCGATAACACCGGTAGCATTGCCGTCAGCGTCGCGGTTCCAAATGCTGCTGATGCTAGACCAGTCATAGGGAGATTTGCCGTCGTTAACGTTTTGCTCGTCCATGATAGTCATGTACTGTTGAGCGTTGAGCATCTTGGTTTTGCGAGCTGCAGATTGCCAACCGAAGTAAGCGTCGAAGGTTACTTTAGCTTTGCCTTCGTGGCCTTGTTTTGTGGTGATAAGTACCACACCGTTAGCAGCTTGAGCACCGTAAATGGCAGCCGAAGCAGCATCTTTGAGCACGTCGATCGACTCGATGTCGTTGGGGTTAAGAGTAGAGATGTCACCGCCGATACCGTCAATAAGGTAAAGAGGGCTAGCGTTGCCCACGGTGCCAAGACCACGAATAGTCACTTTCATGTCAGAGCCGGGTTGGCCTGAAGTAGAAGCGATAGTAACACCGGCCATTTGACCTTGCATAGCTTGGAGGGGGCTGGTGGTGTTAAGTTTGGCGAGGTCATCGCCCTTAACTTGTGAAGTTGCGCCGGTGACGAGTTTCTTTTTTTGCACACCATAACCGACTACAACCAATTCTTCAAGGTTGTCAGCAGTTTCGGTGAGCGCAACGTCGAGGCTTTCGCCCGACACGGTCACTTCACGGGTCACATAACCGACGTAAGAGAAAACGAGGGTTTGACCAACTTTAGCTGCGATTGAATAAGCGCCGTCGATGTCAGTGATAGATCCAGAAGAAGAACCCTTCACAACAACAGAGGCACCAATCAACGGTTCGTTGTCGCTAGCAGAGGTCACAACACCTTTCACGGTGAGAGATTGAGCACTGATAGAGCCCACACCCATCAAGAAAAGTAGAGCAATCATGGCAACGCGACAGATATGCCATCCGTGGCATAGATTTTTTAGCGTTCTGTTCATTGATACACTAGTTTTACAGGTTAAATGTTTGAGTATTAAGGCAATTTTTGTAAAATTGTTTTTTTTCCTTAGTATGCAGTTAGTATGCAGTTAGCAAGTGATGAACATAGGTCATAGGCTAAGAAGCATAATACGAACACAAATTTAATGTGTCTTTATATAATAATAAGGTTAAAATGTCAATGTTAGGGCAATAATCCGTTATAAGGGGCAGCGCAAATGATAACTATTTATGCATAATTTGTTAATTCGCGGATATTCAAAATTTCATAATCTATGTTAAAACCAGGTGATTATATGTCATTTATCTATCAAAAATGTTGTTTCTTGTATGATTTTGTGTAATTTTGTGGTCAGAAGGCAAAGCCTTATACCATATAACATAATATACATTTGATGCAAAAGATTCTTGCCGCCATTTTGACCTTATTCACTGCAATCTTCAGCCTAGCACAAGAATATCGCTACAAGAACTACGACGTAGAAAACGGTCTTTCAAACAATCGCGTAAATTGCATATATAAAGATACGCGTGGCTTAGTATGGATAGGAACACCGTCAGGACTTAATCGTTTTGACGGGTACGATTTTAAGTCTTACTTCAGTGTGAAGTCAGACACAACGTCGTTGTCGGGCAACTACATAGAGAGCATACAAGAAGATGCCGCCGGCAACCTGCTGATTGGTTGCGGCGACACATACGTTCTATATAATAGGAAGCTCGACCGTTTTGTGCGCAACGTCAACGCGCGGTTTAAAGAATGGCACGGCGAGGATATCTACCCCACCCGTTTTTACATCGACACAAACCACACTATTTGGGCTTACGACCCAAGTCGCGGACTTTATTATGTGAAAGCCGGAGAGAAAAAAGCTAAGAAAGTGGCCGACAAATCAGGATTGCTAAGACGATGCGACATAAGCGATGTGGCGCAAATTGAGCAAACCATTTGCTTTGTGAACAAAAACGGAGAAATCATAGCTGTAGATGAAAATCGTCACAATATAGTGTGGAGCAACTCAACGTTGCGCCACGGACATCCAACATTCACACAACAAACGTACACTGTTTATGCCGACAGCCAAAACCGTTTATGGATAAACAGTGTTGACGGCATTTGGGTGTTTGACTGCAACTTACGCACGTGGGACAATGCGCTCACACAAACGCTTGCCGGGCTGAAAATTGTGCGCGCAGTGACACAAGACAATAACGGCAACATTTGGATAGGACAAGACCAAGTTGGGCTGAGCATACTCAATCCGCAGTCCGGAGCATTTCTCACACTCAGCGAAGAGCAAAGTTTGACCAACAAAACAATAGCATCGCTCTACACCGACAATGACGGCAACGTGTGGATAGGCTCAGACAAAAAAGGTCTGTATCAGTACAATGAGAATATGTTTAAATTCTTTTTGCACGACTTTCCGGATGTGAACTGCATAGCAGACGCATCGAACAACGTCGCATGGATAGGCACCGACTCGGGAGCGCTGATAGCTTGGAACCGCAGCACTGGGCAATCAATCACCTACCCCGGCACAAAAGCCATAGCTTGTTTGTGTGCCGACAATACCGGCGGTGTTTGGATTGGCACATACCGCGGAGGATTGCGCCACTTCACAGGCGGCAATTTTGTTGATTATAATGTTAGCAACGGCTTGGCTTCAAACAACGTGTGGTCAATAGTCAAAGATGCGAGAGGATGTTTGTGGTTGGGCACCTTGGGCGGCGGCTTGCAATATTTCAACCCCGCTAACGGAAAATTTGTGACCTACAACACATCAAACTCCAAACTTCCGGACAATTTCGTAAACACATTATATCTCTCAAAATCAGGCGATTTATACATTGGCACCACACAAGGAGTGACAGTGATGAATGTGCAAACGCACAAAATGAGCAACAAACTCGGCACAAACGACGGAGCAAAATCATTTTCGGTGCCAAACATAGTGCAGTTGCTTGAAGACAGCCGCGGATTGCTGTGGGTGGCCACGCCTGACGGACTATATGTGTACGACAAACGCACCGACAAAGTGCAACAAATCAGCTTGAGCGCAACACGGCCAAACTCGTATGTGCTTGGCTTGACAGAAGATTTGCAAGGCGAAATGTGGGCGACAATCGGGTCAAACATAGTGAAAATACAAATTGACGAAGAGTCGCAGCCCGATGCAGTCACATTTCACACTCACACCTACACCCATAGCGACGGCCTGCAGCCCGGCGACTTCAATCAGCGTTCATTTTGCCGCATGAGCAGCGGCGAGATTTTGGTGGGCGGACTGTATGGAGTGAATACGTTCATCCCCCACCTCATCAAGCACGACCGCCGCGCGCCAAAGGTGCTGTTTCTCGACATCAGCCTATTCAATCAGCCGGTGCGCGTGGGCGAAAGCTATGACGGTATGGTTGTGCTAGAGCAATCACTCATTGACGGAGCGACAATAAACCTAAAGCATTCACAGAACGAATTTACCATATATTTTACTACAGACAGTCACTTGATACCGGAAAAAACCGTTTACCGCTATCGCCTAACCGGATTCAACTCCGACTGGCAAGAATGTCAAGGCAATCTGCATCAGGTGACTTACACCAACCTCACCCCGGGCACTTATACGCTCGAGGTGAAGGCGGTGAACAATGACGGCACAGAGTCGAAAGAGGTTGCAACGCTTCAAATAGTTATACACCCGCCGTTTTGGTTGACAGGATGGGCAAAGACGCTCTACGTTTTGTTGGCAATGTTGGCTGTCTATTATGTTGTGCGCACAATCAAACGACGCGAGCGCAGAAAATATGCCGAGCAGAAGAAGGCCGAAGCAGCAAAACAAGAAGAAGCATTGGCACAAATGAAATTCCGCTTTTTCACAAATATCAGTCATGAGTTGCGCACACCGCTCACGCTGATACTTTCGCCGCTAGAAGCAATGCTCTCAGAGATTAAAGACACAAAGCAATTGGGGCGTTTGCAAATCATGCACAACAATGCCAACCGCTTGCTGTATCTTGTAAATCAATTACTTGACTTCCGCAAGAACGAGCAAGCCGGATTGAAATTTTTGCCAATAGAGGGCGATGTGGTGCAGTTTGTGAAGAACATTTGCGACAATTTCAGCGGCTACTCAGAGAATAAGAACATACAATTAACATTTACGGGCGACACAAACAGATTGCCAATGCTTTTTGACAGTGATAAGTTGTCAAAGATAATTATCAATCTGCTGTCAAATGCATTCAAGTTCACAGCTGACGGAGGCCGTGTTGACGTGTCGCTCAGCACTGCCGGCGGCAATCTCATCATCAAAGTAGCCGACACCGGCATCGGTATTCCCGACAGCGAAAAGGCGCGCATATTTGAGAGATTTTATCAAACCGACTCAAGCGCATCGAGTGGTTCGGGCATAGGACTAAGTCTTGTGAATGAATACGTTAAATTGCACGACGGAGCTGTAAATGTGATTGACAACGAAGGCGGCGGCTCAGTGTTTGTTGTAACTATTCCGATACGGCATAAAGACGCAGAACAAGCCGACCAGCCAACAGAGGCCGACACTGCACAAGCGCCAACATCAGAAAAGCCGATTGTGATGGTTGTTGATGATAACGTAGACTTGCTGACATTCATTCGCGGCGAACTATCACCGACATACACAGTTGTGACAGCAGCAAACGGGCGATTAGCGTTAGAAGAGATGCACAACACCATGCCCGACATCATAATCACAGACATAATGATGCCTGAAATGGACGGCATAGAGCTATGCCGCAGGCTGAAAGCTGACAGCAAATACTCAGCTATTCCGGTGATTGTGTTGTCGGCTAAGCACGATGAGCAGTCGAAAGTAGAAGGACTCACAATCGGCGCTGACGACTATATCACAAAACCATTTAACTGCGATGTGCTCAATTTGCGCATACGCAAGTTATTGCAGCTCAGCCATAAAGGTGTGCAACGTCACTTGATAGAGCCCGAACCGTCGCCAATACAAGTTACGTCGCTCGACGAGAAACTGATTGAGGCCGCAGTGAAATATGTAGAGAAAAATATGTCGCGCACCGACTTATCAGTTGAGGAGATGAGCCGCGAGCTGGGCATGAGTCGCGTGCACTTGTATAAGCGGCTGCGCCAAATCACCGGAAAGACGCCTATTGAGTTTATCCGCGTGATGCGACTGAAACGTGCGGCACAATTGTTGCGCGAGAGTCAGCTGAATGTGTCGGAAATAGCCTATCGTGTAGGCTTTAACAACCCCAAATATTTCAGCAACTACTTCAAACAAGAGTTTGGAGTGTTGCCGTCGGTATATCAAGACCGCGAAGGCAAATAGAAAATTATAGAGGGGATAGCTTGCATGACTTGCATTGCTATCCCCTCTACGAATATAATGACCGTTAATGATGCCAACTGACGGTAAAGCTAACGTCTTTAAGTTGTTGGTCAATAGGCGGTTTTAGCTTTTTCACCGTGAGCGTACCTGAGGTGATTTCGGGAAAAATGTAATCGAGACGAGTGATTATGTTGTGAGCCACATGTTCAAGCAATCTTTGCGGGACAGCCATAACTTGTGTGATTTCAGAGATTACGGATGCATAGTTAAGCGCGGTTGCAATATTATCGTTACTCATGGCAGTGGTGGCATCGTAGCACAAGCGTGCGCTAACTTCAAACATATTGCCGACGGTGCGCTCAATTGGGAGCACACCGTGATAAGCATACATTTGCAGCCCCTCAATAGTGATATAGGTTTGTGTAATGGTCATACTTAACGTTTCTTTGAGCGTTTAGCTTGTTTAGTTTTTGTTTTAGTCTTAGTGGCTTTTGCTTTTTTCTTTGATGTTTTTGTTTTTGAAGATTTGCGGCTGAGAGCTTGAGGCACAGACACTTTTTCGCCGAGTTGGTCGAGTGTGCGAGCCGGATTTTTCTCGTCAACGAGAACAAAATCGAGTTGTTTTTTGTCGAGATTTGCTCTAGCCACTTGCACTTTTACGTTGTCGCCCAAGCGATAGCGGTTTGCGTGACGACGGCCAATGAGGCAATAGTTTTTCTCGTCAAAGTCATAGTAGTCATCGGCGAGATCGCGCATGGGCACAAGGCCTTCGCACTTATTGTCATTGATTTCTACAAACAGTCCCCATTCGGTCACACCTGATATCACGCCTTCATAAACCTCGCCAAGGTGGTCGTTCATATACTCAACTTGCTTGTATTTGATTGATGAGCGCTCAGCGCTGGCAGCAAGTTGCTCCATATTAGAAGAGTGTTTGCAGAGCTCTTCAAGTTTGTCGATAGTGACAGAGCGGCCGCCGTGCAGATAGCGGTCGAGCAAGCGGTGCACCATCATGTCGGGATAGCGACGTATGGGCGAAGTGAAGTGAGTGTAAAAGTCAAAGCCGAGGCCGTAGTGACCTATGTTTGTTGTGGTATAAATGGCTTTGGCCATAGCGCGAACGGCAAGCGTAGAGAGGAAATTTTCCTCGCCTTTACCCTTGATATCGGCAAGCATTTTGTTGAGCGAGCTGTTTATATCTTTGGCATCGCCCGACGTGCGCAGTTTGTAGCCAAAGTTGCGCGAGAGAGCCGAGAGGTCGGCAAGCTTACCGGGGTCGGGTTGGTCGTGCACACGATAAACAAAAGCTTTCGGTTTTTTGCGGGGGCCGGGGTCGCCAACAAATTGGGCCACGGTTTTATTAGCGAGCAACATAAACTCTTCAATGAGTTTATTTGCATCTTTTGACTGTTTGAAATAAACGTCAACGGGATGACCGTTTTCGTCAATATCGAAGCGCACCTCAACGCGGTCAAAGTCAACCGAGCCATTTTCGTAGCGTTGTTTGCGCAGTATTTTAGCGAGGCTATCGAGAGCCAATATTTCTTTAGCGAAGTCACCTTTTCCGGTTTCAATAACTTGCTGAGCTTCTTCGTATGTGAAACGGCGGTCGCTGCAAATGACAGTGCGGCAAATGTCTGATTTCACAACTTTTGCATCGGCAGTCATTTCAAAGACAACAGAAAAAGTTAGTTTCTCTTCGTTAGGGCGAAGTGAGCAAATGCCGTTAGAGAGGTGTTCGGGCAACATCGGGATAGTGCGGTCAACGAGATAGACCGATGTAGCACGATTTTGGGCTTCGCGGTCAATGATTGAGTCGGGTTGCACGTAGTGAGTTACGTCAGCAATATGCACACCCACCTCGTAGTTACCGTTGCGAAGTTTACGTATTGACAGCGCATCGTCAAAATCTTTGGCATCTTTTGGGTCGATGGTGAAAGTGGTGACTTTGCGCATATCGCGACGTGCGGCAACAACATCGTCAGTGATGCCGGCGTCAATTTTGTCGGCAGCTTTTTCAACGTTAGCCGGATATTTATAAGGCAAGCCGTATTCGGCAAGAATAGCATGCATTTCGGCAGTGTTTTCGCCGGTTTTGCCAAGCACGTCAACCACCTCACCGCGAGGCGATTTGTCGTCATCGGGCCAATCAGTGATGCGCACAATAGCTTTGTCGCCGGTCTTAGCGCCTTTAAGGTTCTTGCGAGGTATGATAATATCAGAAGCGAGGAACTTAGAGTCGGTGTTGAGCACGGCAAATTGTTTGTCTACTTTGATAGTGCCGATGAAAGTTTGCTCACATTTTTCGATAATCTCGGTGACAACAGCTTCAGGCTCCACGCCTTTGCGTGTGGCAGCAATGGTGACGCGCACTTTGTCGCCGTTGAGGGCGTGCATAGAGTTGCGCTCGGCCACAAAAATGCTTTCACCGTCTTGGTCAGTGATAACGCCGTTTTTGCCGTTAGAGCGACGCACGAAGGTGCCCGTAGCCACAGCATCGCGCTGCGGAGACTTGAATTTACCGGGAGCCACCTCTATAATGATACCGTCGAAGGCCAATTCAGCAAGATAAAGAGCCACGGCACGTTGAAAGGCCGGAGCATCAATACCGAGGAAAGCTGACACTTGCTTGTAGTTGTAAGTGTTGCTTTGTTGGATGTTAACGAATTGGTCGATAGCAGAGTGCAGTTGCTGCAATTGCTTTTTGCCTGGGGTTTTTGATTTAGCGCTTGCCATAATAAAAAAGCAAAGATAAGTTATGACAATAGGTCTTTTAGTTAATTAACATACAAAGCTAACAAAAAGTTATCAACAATACGAATAATCAACGAGAAAAAATAGTTATGAACATTTGGAATAAGTTATGAACAGTGTTTTGAATGGGTTTTGAACAGAGTTATGAACAAGTTATGAACATTTTTGTTGATAACTTTTCGACGGGACGGGCAGCTGCGCAGCC
>CAYSLD010000069.1:0-10644 GCA_964431795.1 uncultured Bacteroides sp. | reverse complement strand
CTTTGCCGATGAAGTTGATGATGCGAGTTTCGGGGTCTTTCCACCAAGTTTGCCAGGTGTCGGGCAAAGCTTCTTTGGTGTTAGAGATGTATCCGATAGGAGCGTCAAACCACACGTAGAGCACTTTGCCCTCAGCGCCTTCAACGGGCACGGGCACACCCCAATCGAGGTCGCGCGACACGGCACGGGGTTGCAAGCCGAGGTCGAGCCACGATTTGCATTGGCCGTAGACGTTGGTTTTCCACTCTTTGTGGCCTTCAAGAATCCACTCGCGCAATTTGGGCTCCCATTTGTCGAGGGGGAGGTACCAGTGTTTTGTTTCGCGCAACACGGGTTTGTTGCCGGTGATGGCGCTGGTGGGGTTTATGAGGTCGGTAGCGTTCAGCGAAGTGCCGCAAGCCTCACATTGGTCGCCGTATGCGCGAGGGTTGTGGCAGTGGGGACATTCACCGGTGACGTAGCGGTCGGCGAGAAATTGGTTAGCTTTCTCGTCGTAGAGCTGCATAGAAGTGCGCTCAATAAATTCGCCATTGTCGTATAGGCGTTTGAAGAATTCAGAGGCAGTTTTGTCGTGAATGTCGCTGGTAGTGCGCGAGTAAACGTCAAACGAGATGCCAAGCTCTTCAAACGAGTCTTTGATGATTTTGTGATAGCGGTCAACGATGTCTTGGGGCGTCACGCCTTCGGCTTTAGCTTTGATAGTGATGGGCACACCATGCTCGTCGCTACCACCTACCAAAAAACATTCTTGGCCTGTCATGCGCAAGTAGCGAGCATAGATGTCGGCAGGCACGTAAACGCCGGCGAGGTGGCCGATGTGCACCGGGCCGTTTGCGTAGGGCAAAGCGGTGGTGATGAGAGTACGTTTGAATTTGGTCATATCGTTAAGTTTGTAGTTTAAATTATTCGAGGTTGTATTGGATGCAGTTATAATGATTACTTGAAAATGAAAGTGAGTATGGCCGTAGCTTCGTCGGGGGCTTCGCCGCCGGTGCGAGTGAAGCGTTTGCTTTTTGCCTCGGCAATACAGCGTGCTTGCACGGTGGCGTTACTTCCGGCGGGGGCATTTCCGCCAATCACTTTTGCAGAGGTGACATTACCGTTTTTGTCGATTGTGAGTGACAATTTCACCGAGCCGGTCACAGACGATGGGATTTTGTTGCTATAGGCGGGGAATTGCCAACCACCGCCCACGGTGCCGTGAGCAATACCGGCAGTCACAGAGTTAGAGTTAGAGGGGCCGGCCGAGTTAGTTTGGCCGTCGGGGCGACCGCTTTTGCCATCGTCGTTTTTGCCGTTGTTGGCATTGTTTTTAGCCGAAGCGTTGGCGAAAGCGTTGCTGACAGAGGCATTAGTTTTTTTAGCAGTAGCCTCTTGAGCTTGTTTTTTGGTGTCGACAGCGGGGCCTTGTTCTTTGGGTTTCTCCTTAGTCTCGGTGATTTTGACGGGTGACTCTTTTTTTGTGGTCACTTCTTTTGCGGGCGTGGCTTTTTTGCCAACGTTAGCGATAGACGTACCGGTTTCGGGCGCAAGTTTGCTGTCAACGTGCGAAGGTTCCTCAGTCTTAGCGGGAGCGGCGAGGTCGCCGGGCACCTTTTCAGGCAGAGGTATTGGTTCGGGCTCAACGAAAGTCTCCTCCTCTTCAACGGCGAGCTCAATGTAAGGCTCGGGTTCGGGAGGCCACGGCTGCGACGGGTTCCAATGCAGTTTGGCGTTAACCAGCCAAATCGACATCAGAAAGACGAAGAGCAGGGTGACGAGAGCCGCTATTTCCTTTGACCGTTTCATTGTTCGGTTGTAGTGGTGGTAGAGTTTTCAGTTGATGATGCAGTGGATGTTTGGGGCATTGGGCGCGGGGTTGTGGCCAACACCATTTTGAGGTCGTTTTCGGCACCAAGGTTGAGCACGTCGATGATACGGCCGTATTGAGCCGAAGCGTCGCCGTAGACGGCAATGCCGCTTTCGGGGTCTTGCTCTTGCACTTGTTTGAGGAAATCGACGAGAGCTTGGCTGTTAGCAAGCTGAGTGGGCTCGGCGTCGTCATAGGCACCCCAGAGCGTGCTGTCGGCCATGACGTAAACACGAGTCATGGGTTTTAGCTGAGTTTGCTCGGTGCTTTGAGGTAGGTTCACCTCAAGGGCAGTGGGGAAAATGAATGTCGACGTCACCATGAAAAATACGAGCAGCAAAAAGACCACGTCGGTCATAGACGACATGGAAAATGTTGAGAGCACGCTCTGTTGACGTTTTAAAGCCATTTGCGTTTATATTTTTTTGATTGCTTGTATTCGGGATAATTATTTGTGAGCGGGCTCGTTGAGGAGGTCCATGAAGTCCATGGTGCGAGCCTCGAGGCGGTTCATAACTTTGTTGAGGCGGCCAACGAGGAAGTTGTAGGCAAACATAGCCACGATACCAACAATAAGACCGGCAACTGTTGTGACGAGGGCGGTGTAGATACCACCGGCAAAGTCGCCGATTTGAGCTGAGCTACCGCTTTGCGAGATTGCGTAGAACGATTCGACCATACCGATAACAGTGCCAAGGAAGCCAATCATTGGAGCGGCACCGGCAATAGTAGCCAACCAGGTGAAGCCTTTAGAGAGGGCAGCGACCTCGATATTACCGGTGTTTTCGATAGTAACGAGCACGTCGCTCATGGGGCGGCCAATGCGTGAAATACCTTTAGCGATGAGGCGAGCGTAGGGGGTGTTAGTGCTGCGGCAAAGGTTTGCAGCGCTTTCAATTTCGCCTTCGTGGATGTAGTCTTTGATGCGTTGCATGAAAGTTTTGTCTTCGCGTGAAGCCATGCCGATGACGATAGCACGCTCAACAAACATGTATATGCAGATAACCAAAAGGAGGGCTAAAACAATCATAATCCAGCCGCCGTCGAGGCACAATTGCCAAAGAGAGAGTTCGGGGCCTGTGGTTGCGTCGAGTAGTAACATTTCAGAGTTTAGTTTTAGAGTAGATTTTAATGATTTTTATTTGTTTTTGTTAGCCAAGCAAGCGCGGTAGCGCTTGATTGTTTCTTCGAGGCCGAGATAAAGGGCATCGCAGATGAGGGCGTGGCCTATCGAAACTTCGTTGAGATAAGGCACACGGTCGTGGAAAAACTCGAGATTTTCGAGGCTGAGGTCGTGACCGGCATTCACACCGAGGCCAAGGTTGTGAGCAGCTTGCGAAGCTTCGACGTAGGGAGCGACGGCAGCGTCACGGTCAGCGGCATAATTGTCGGCATAGGGTTTGGTGTAGAGCTCAATACGGTCAGCGCCGGTTTTGGCGGCGAGGCGTATGGTGTCGATATTTGGGTCGACGAAGATAGAAGTGCGAATTCCGGCATCGCGGAATCGCTCAACCACTTCGCAAAGGAAGTCGTAGTTTGATTCGATGTCCCAACCGGCGCTCGAAGTTAGAGCGTTAGCGGCATCGGGCACAAGAGTAACTTGCTCGGGGCGCACGCGCACCACGAGTTCGATGAATTCTTTTGTGGGATTTCCTTCGATATTAAATTCAGATTTAACAATGCCGCGCAAGTCATAGACGTCGGCACGACGAATGTGACGCTCGTCGGGGCGTGGATGCACTGTGATGCCCTGGGCGCCAAAGCGTTCACAATCAATGGCAACCTTGACTACATCAGGGTTATTTTCACCTCGCGCATTGCGCAAAGTGGCAATTTTGTTGATATTTACACTTAACTGTGTCATGGTTATAATAAGTTCAGCAAAGGCTATTTTGCTGTTTGTAATTATTTTTGGATGTTGTTTGAATAATTGTTTGTATATTTGTGATTGTATTTTAGAGTACAAAAATAGTCAGAATAAATAAAACTGCGAAACAATTGACATCAAAAAATTATAATATGACAGATTTATTGTGTCTTTACCCCGAAAATCCTGAATCTTCACGGTTTAAAGTGATTTGCAAAAGGGGTGAATACTCAGCCTCGCGCATTGCTCACGCCGTAGAAGATTGCGATGCGCATGTGCTCAACTTGAATGTCACCTCCGAGAAGTTGCACGACACGTATGGCGACGATTTGGTGGTTGACTTGCGCGTGGAGCATCGCAATGCCGTGTCGGTGATACGGTCGCTGGAGCGATACGGCTATTCGGTCATACCGCTTGATGTCAAGATTAGCGATAATGACGAGGGCGACGATGCAGTTGAAATGTCTGCATTAGAGCGTTTCTTGTCGATTTAACAACTAAACTTACAACCATAGCAACACACTCTTTATCATGAAGATAGCGATATACGGCAGCCGCCGACAAGCTCCGTTTGCCGACTCAATAAAATCACTGTTGCGCTGCTTGGCACTGAGCAACGCCGAGATTGTTATGCACCCCAAGCTTTACAGCCACCTTGCCGATGACCTGGGCCTGTCACTGCCCGGAGTGAATGCCGCCGAAATGTTTCCGCGCGATGCCAACATTGTGCTCAGCATTGGCGGTGACGGCACATTCTTGCGCACAGCAGCCTGGGTGGGCAATGCACAAGTGCCCATAGCCGGCATCAACACAGGCAATTTGGGCTATCTATCGGCGGTGTCGATTGACCAACTCAGCGATTTTGTCAACGACTTGCTAAGCGGAAATTATGAGATTGACGAGCGCACACTCATTGAGGTGTTTGCCCCGGAGGTGCGCGGTTGGCGCTATGCGCTCAACGAGGTGGTGATGTCAAAAGACGACTCGGCAGCAATAATCTCAGCGCAAGCATATCTCAACGGCAAAGAGCTGACCACGTATAAAGCTGACGGACTGATAGTTTCAACACCTACGGGCAGCACAGCATACAATCTGTCGGTAGGTGGCCCGATTTTGCAGCCCTCAGCCCCGGTGTGGGTGGTATCGCCCATCGCAGCGCACTCATTGGGCATGCGTCCGCTGGTGATCAGCGACAGCTCACTGATAGAGGTGCGCATCACAGGCCGCGGCCACACATTCCGCCTCACCCTCGATGGCCGCTCAACCACAGTGCCGTTTGAGCGCACAGTGAAGCTACGCAAAGCACGATTTAGCACACTCATAGTGCAGCTCAACGGCTCGCAATTTCAAGATGTGTTACGCAACAAATTGATGTTCAACTAGATGGGATACATCATATCACAACGGTATTTAGACCCTGAGATTGGGGTGATAAAGATTGTGGCGCGTAGCAACACACGCTCATTTCGCGCACGCTGGAAAGGCCAGGAGCTATTGATTTCGCTGCCTGCCGACACCACAACCGACGAATACAAGAAGCTACTCGAGCAATTTCGCAAAGAGATAATAGCACGAAAGCCGGCATTGCGCTACCACGACGGGCAACAATTTGACTTTGAAAGTTTCAGCATACGCATTGAGGCTACGCTTGACCGCAAAAACATGTATTCATTTAATACAGACGTGCGGCCTTGTTTGGTGCGCGTATCGCGCGATGCCGACTTTTCAAGCATCACCATCGAAAAAGCCATAAGCAGCGCCATAGGACACGTGGCCCACTCTCTGGCCAAAGAATTGGTGCTCGACATTGCCGCCGACGAGAGCAAACGACTGGGCATCTACCCGGCTAAATACACCATCTCAAACGGACTGCGCACACTTGGGCGCTGCTCCACACGCAAAGAGATTGCGCTCAGCTCGCGCCTGGCCTTCTTGCCCGAGCATCTGCGCAGATATGTGGTGTGCCACGAGCTCGCGCACCTCACAGAGATGAACCACTCGCCGCGCTTTCACGCCTTGGTTGACAGCTACACCGGAGGCCGCGAAGCAGCTTTTGAGCGCGAACTGCGCGACTTCGCCTGGCCCATGCCGAAATAAAAAAAACAAAAATCACAACTTATATGAAATTAGTATCTTGGAACGTGAACGGCCTGCGCGCCGTGGTGAAAAAAGGATTTGCCGAAATATTCACCGACTTTGATGCCGACATCTTCTGTCTGCAAGAGACTAAGCTATCAGAAGGACAAATAGACCTCGCTTTTGAGGGATATGAATCGTACTGGAACTATGCCGAGAAGAAGGGATATAGCGGCACAGCAACCTTCACTCGCCGCAAGCCGCTGAGCGTGACCACCGGCATAGGCATTGAGCAACATGACCATGAAGGTCGCGTGGTGACACTTGAATTTGACGACTTCTACATGGTGGATGTCTACACACCTAATGCACAACAAGAATTGGCACGACTGGACTATCGCTTGGAGTGGGAACGCGACTTTGCTGCCTATCTCCGCGCACTCGATGCCAAAAAACCCGTAATCGTCTGCGGCGACATGAATGTGGCACACAACGAGATTGACCTGAAAAATCCGGCGACAAACCACAAAAACCCCGGATTTAGCGACGAAGAACGCAATGCATTCACTCAATTGCTGGGCGCCGGATTTGTTGACACATTTCGCACGCTGCATCCCAACGAGCAACAATATTCGTGGTGGAGCTACAGATTTAGCGCACGTCAAAAGAACATCGGATGGCGCATTGACTACTTCCTCGTTTCACAACGATTGTTTGACCGCGTGACCGATGCCGCCATACATAGCGACATACTTGGCAGTGACCACTGCCCGGTGTCACTTACTATCAAGTAACCATATTTTACTGAACATAACACTTGCAAAAAGACAGAAAGTCGGCGCAAACGCTGACTTTCTGTCTTTTTTATACACAAAAAACGGTGTGCAATACTTATTGTATTTTTGAATTATATTAACATTATATGTATCAGAACGGTAGTTGTTATCATATTGTAATATTTTGCCAATATTATTGTAACTGCGAGCATTTTTCCACGCAAAATTGGAGCATTTTTCCGTTAAAAGTGTTTAAATTGCATATTTAATATTTGGTCAAATCATAAGAATTGGTTACCTTTGCAAGTGTGTTTTTCATAGTATTAGATTAAGATAAAGGTTTAAAGGAAAAAGAGTTGTCGTGAGACAGCTCTTTTTTTATATACTTACTGTACGAATGTCTACCGAAAGGGTACACATTAGTGATGTTAGAATGCATTTTTTTCGCCGCCGATGGCGTTGAGCACCGTGCGCACTATGATTTTAAGGTCGAGGAAGAAGTTCCAGTGCTCAATGTACCACACATCGTGCTCCACACGTTTCTCCATTTTCCATAGCTCGTCAGTAATGCCGCGATATCCGTTCACCTGCGCCCAACCGGTTATGCCGGGGCGCACAAAGTGGCGCACCATGTATGAGCTGATGATAGACGAATAGAGCTCAGTGTGCTTGAGCATGTGCGGGCGAGGGCCAACCACCGACATATCACCGCGGAGCACATTGAAAAACTGCGGCAGCTCGTCAATGCTGGTGCGGCGCAAGAAGTCGCCGAACTTGGTTTTGCGCGGGTCGTCTTTAGTAGCTTGCGCACTGTCGGCAGTGGCATTTACGCGCATGGTGCGAAATTTGTAGCAGTAGAACGAGCGGCCTAGATAGCCGGTGCGCTCTTGCTTGAAAAATATAGGGCCGGGCGATGACAGTTTTATGCCGATGGCCACAGGGATGAAAATCAGTGGTGAGAATATCAAAAATACGGCCGAAAAAACTATGTCAAAGGCACGCTTTATGGCGCTGCTCAACGGATTTTTCAGCGGATTGTGCATCAACGAGAGCACGGGCATAGCGCCGATGCTGGTAATCGCGAAATTACGGTTCACGTATTTTGAAAGCTGCGGCACATAGTAGAAGGCCATGACGTTATCGTCAGTGATTTTCACCACTTGGCGCAGCATTTCGTCTTCGCCGGAAAGGGCAAAAAAGACCTCGTCGATAGCATGGGTTTTGATAAAATCTTCGAGAGTATCGACCGAGCCTAAATATTTGAGTTCAAAGCCCGGGCGCTTGAATTTGTCGAAAAAGCCAAACACGCGATATCCGAAACCGGCGTCAGACTGCAATTCATCGTACAGACGTACGGCATTTTCATTTGTGCCGACAATGACAACGCGCGAGAAGTTTTTGCCACGACTGCGCATGATTTTGATGACACGCCGGTCAACAGTCCACAATAGCGGCAACAGCACAATCATCAGGCTATAGAAGCAAGCATACGACCGTAGCGACAATCCACCGCCAACAAACTCCATCAAAGCGGCAAAAAACAAAGCATGCACACCCACAGCACGAAAAGAGTGCATAATGGTGAGGTCCATAACAATCGCGCGATTGTTATGGTAGTTTGAATGTTGCCAAAAGACTACCGGCAGATAGGCCACATTCACCAAAAGCCACACTTGGCGCACATTTGGCGTTGTTGCCATATCCGGACTGAGCCAGTAGGCTAAGATAAATAGCATGTTGAGCAGTACATAGTCGGCAATCGTGAGGATATCCGGTATGTATCGGCCGTATTGGCCACGTCGTTGTCTGATCATAAACAAACTAATCACAACGCAGGTATCACAAAGAGACCGGCGACGAGATCGCTTTATGATAGCTTGCTGTCAATAAGATTGATTTTTTCTTCAAGAGATGTGATGTCAGCTTTCAAGCGCTCAATTTTGCGTTCAAAGTCGCGCACCAGAGTGCTGCCACTTTTACTTTTGGCACTTAGGAATCCGAGGTTGTTCTCATAAGTTCGCAACTCAGCGCGGCGGTTTTCGAGCAGACGCATTTGACGCTCGCGTTCGCGCAAGAGTTTATTTTCGTCGTCACCGGCTTCGTTGATAGCATTTTCGAAGCGTTCGAGGCGGCCACGACGGTCGCTGAGGTCAAATTTTGTGCGCACTTCGTTGATGCGAGTGCGGAAAGCTTCGTAAACTTTATCTTTTTCGCGGAAAGGCACGTGACCTATTGATTTCCAACGTTCTTGCAAGTCGTTGATAAGAGCAACAGCATCGGCTTTGGGAGTCTCTTCGGTGATGTTATCAAGTTCTTTGATGAGGTCACGTTTGGCCTGTAGGTTTGCTTGTTCGGTTTGACGCACACCAGAAGTAGCGGCTTTCTTTTGTTCGAAGAAGTGGTCGCAAGCAGCTTGGAAACGGTGCCAAACGGCGTCGCTATGTTTTTTAGCAACTGTGCCGATTGTTTTCCACTCTTTTTGCAGAGCTACGAGTGCATCGGTTGTTTTCTTCCACTCTGTGCTGTCTTTGAGAGCTTCGGCTTTTTCAACGAGTTCGTTTTTGCGAGCGAGGTTGCGAGCAAGCTCTTCTTTTACGTTTTTGAAATAAGCAGCTTTGAGCACGAAGAAAGTATCGCAAGTAGCGCGGAAGCGGTTGAACAGGGCATTGTTCATTTTGCGTGAAGCGTAGCCGAGTTTTTTCCAGTCTTCTTGTGCTTTTTTGAGTTCGTTAGTCATTTGTTCCCAAGCAGCGAAGCTTTTGAGAGAAGAGAAGTCGAGAGCCTCCACACGTTCGCAGATGGCAGTTTTGCCGGCTTCGTTTTCGGCTTCGCGAGCTTTGCGCTCTTCGAAGTGAGCTTGGTAGCGTTTGTTAATTTCGATAGATGCATCTTTGAAACGTTGCCACACCTCGTCGCGAATTTCTTTAGCTACGGGGCCGATTTCGCGCCATTTAGAGTGCAGTTCTTGCAGGCGCTTGAAGGCAACGATAACATCTTTTTCGTCGTTGAGTTTTGTAGCCTCAGAGATGAGGAGTTCTTTTTGCTCGAGGTTTTTCTTAAAGTCGTAGTCGCGAAGCTCTTTGTTGATTTTGAGGTTATCAGAGTAGCGTTCGCGAGCGTCTTGGAAACGTTTCCACACGCCGGTTTCTTCAGTAGCGGGTACATCGCCGATAGCGTTGAATTGGTCTTGCAATTCGCGATAACGGGGGAATGTGCGGTTAACGTTATCGGTATCGTCGGCGAGAGCGATAATTTCGTCGATGATAGCGTTTTTGCGGTCGAGGTTAGCAGCGCGTTCGGTTTCGAGAGCTGCGAGGTGGGCCGCTTTTTTGTCTTTTATGTTGTTGAGTATGCGTTTAAATTCGTCGTCGCTATCGGCTGCGGGCTCAACAAATTTGTCGGGGTCACCGCCATCGGCAATAAATTGAGAGCGAGCGGCTTCAGATTGAGCTTTGCGCAAGGCGCTGTACTGAAGGCGAAGGCGGCTCACGTCGTCGCGAGAGATATCAGCGGCATCGCGGGCTTCAACTTCGGCAGCACGAGCGAGGAGTTGGTCAACTGTAGCGGGAGCATCGTCGGCATCAATGACCTCGGCGGGCTGTTCGGCTTCGTCAGCAGCGGGTTGGTTAACAATAGCTTCAACGTCTTCGAGACGGTCGGATTGTGTTTCGTCGACCGGAGAGAGTTGATTTTCTGCACCGAGTTCGGTAGCATTCAAATCGGGTTCACGCATATCCATGATTAATTAGTTTATACAGTTAAAAAAGAGTTACCTAAAGAGGTATAGATCTTAGTTTACGGGCCTCAAATTTAATAATTTTTTTCGGTTAAACAAAAATTAAGGTAAAAAAAATAATGCAGTCCGGGCAAAAAGGTGCTCGGACTGCATTTTTAGGGCCTTAATTTAGGCTTATGAGATTATTTTTCAAACTTCTTGACGATAACTGTAGCGTTGTGACCGCCAAAGCCGAACGAGTTGCTGAGGGCAGCGCGAACGGTGCGTTTTTGTGCTTGGTTAAATGTGAAGTTGAGAGTATAGTCAATGTTTTCGTCAACATCTTCGGGGTCGTGGTTGA
>CAYSLD010000068.1:0-10682 GCA_964431795.1 uncultured Bacteroides sp. | reverse complement strand
TGCTGCGCCAGCTTCGACCTCTTCAAAAGCTACGAAGACCGCGGCCGCAAATTTAAAGACGCTGTTAAAGCCTTAAAATAACACTCCCACACAATGACCGATCTTGATAACGAAAATGCCGTCAACGGCAGCAAAAAAACTTCTAACAAGAAGAAAGACCGCTTGCTCAGCGATATCGAAGCTGTGCGCCCCAAAGTTCGCATCGACAAACAGATTTGGGGCATATACATTGCGCTCGTACTCTTCTCTATCATCGAGCTTTACAGCGCTTCGAGCCGCGAGGTCGTAGCCGGCAACATTCTCAGCCCGCTGCTGCGTCACGTTGCTCTGTTGGGCCTCGGCTTTCTTATCATGATTGGTTTGCAACGTGTGCACTATCGCAAATTCTACCGCTACACTTGGGCTATTGTCACGCTGAGCATCCTCGCCACGTTCTACACCATGTTTTTCGGTGACGTTATCAACGGTGCGCGACGCTCATTCTCGTTCTTCGGCATGTCGGTGCAGCCGTCAGAGCTGCTCAAATTTTCCGCGGCCCTGTTCATTGCCCGCGTGCTCTGTAACTACGTGGTCTACTATCGCCCCGGACACGAGGACGAAGACAAACGATACGACCGACGGCTGGTGGCTTGGGTAGCCTTCATGGTGCTCTTTTTCGGCGGTCTCCTCATCAAACAAGGTCTCACCAACACCGTTCTGCTCATGGTCATTTCACTGTCTATGATGATTATTGGCGGTGTTAAGTGGAAAGAACTCGGTGTGGTAGTCGGCATTTACTTCCTCATTGGCGGTGCTGTGGTGGTCTACAAGGTCTGCCTCGAAGACAAATTCAAAGGCAGCGACAAAACCGAGCAACTTGCTAATGCCCAAACTCCCGCCGACGAAAACAACTACGTCGAACTTAAAGCCGGCGAAGAGCACGACCGCACAAAAATGCGTATGAAACGCTTCACCGACTTCTTGCGCACCGACAAATATCTCGACACTATCAATAGTGACAACCAACAAGAACAATACTCTTACATAGCTCAAGCCAACGGTGGCATCATCGGTGTGTTCCCCGGCAACTCGCGCGAAACCGCCCGCTTGCCCCTGGCTTTCTCCGACTACATCTTCGCTATCGTGATTGAAGACACCGGATTGGTGGGCGGCATGTTGCTGCTCGCTCTATACCTTTGGCTGCTGGCTCGCGCCGGACGCATTGCCATGACTTGCAAAAAAGCATTCCCCGCTCTGCTCGTCATCGGTATGGCTGTGTTTATCGTCTACCAAGCTCTTTTCCACATGGGCATCGTGACCGGCTGCTTGCCTGTCTCCGGTCAGCCTCTACCGCTCATGTCTAAAGGCGGCTCCTCGGTGATTGTCACGTCAATTGCCCTGGGCATGATGCTCAGTGTGAGCCGCTTCGCTCAACGAAAAGGCATTAAAGAGGAGGTGCACGACAACATCAATGCACTCTCCGATAGCGATATGCCCGACAACGCTGTGCACATCTAACTCTCGTAATAATCTGCATATACACATATATAATAATGAATAACTCAAACTCTCGTCCTTTGCGCGTGCTCGTATCAGGTGGTGGCACCGGCGGCCACATTTTCCCCGCCCTTTCCATCGCTAATGAGGTGCGTCGCCGCCACCCGGACGCCAAAATACTTTTTGTGGGCGCTCGCGGCCGTATGGAAATGGAGCGCGTCCCCGCTGCCGGATATAAAATCGTTGGCTTGCCCGTAGCCGGCTTTGACCGTAAACGTCTGTGGCGTAACTTCAAAGTCCTCATTAAACTTTACAAAAGCCTACGCTTGGCACGCAAAGTGCTCGCCGACTTCAAACCTGATGTTGCTGTCGGCGTGGGCGGATATGCCAGCGGCCCAATGCTCAAACAAGCCCAGAAAAAAGGCATCCCCACTCTGCTGCAAGAGCAAAACTCGTATGCCGGCGTAACTAACAAAATGTTGGCTAAAGGCGCTAAAGCTATCTGCACTGCATACGACGGCATGGAGCGCTTTTTCCCCGCCGACGTCATCATCAAAACCGGAAACCCCGTGCGCGCCGACATCCTCTCATGCACACTCACACAAGCCGAAGCAAAAAAAGCTCTCGGCTTTGACCCCGACAAACAACTCGTGCTCTCGGTTGGCGGCAGCCTCGGCGCTCGCACTGTCAACCAAGCTATCTCGGCCGCACTGCCGCTGTTCGCACAACATGACGTGCAAGTGCTGTGGCAAACCGGCAAAATATATGCCAATGACTGCGCTACAATTGCCGGCAGCTTCGACAATGTGCACGCACAAGCTTTCATCAGCGACATGGCCGTAGCCTATCGTGCCGCCGACCTCGTGGTCTCGCGCGCCGGTGCCGGAACTATCAGCGAACTGCAATTGCTTGGCGCCGCCACCATACTTGTGCCTTCGCCTAACGTGGCCGAAGACCATCAGCGCAAAAACGCACTCGCACTCGTCGAAAAAGACGCTGCCGTCATGATTCTCGACGCCGACGCTGTGGCGCAACTTGGCAAAACCACAATTGATCTTTTGGCCGACAACAACCGCCGCGCTGCAATGAGCGAGAACATCAAAAAAATGGCTCTCGCTAACGCCGCTCAAAAAATTGTTGACCGCCTCGAACAACTTATTTGACCCCACTCCACACATGAAACAAAACATATATTTCGTTGGCGCCGGTGGCATCGGTATGGCCGCCCTCGAACGCTACTTCATCAGCCGCTCTCTCAACGTGGCCGGCTATGACCGCACCCCCTCTGCTCTCACTAAAGCCCTCTCTAACGAAGGCGTTGCTATCAGCTACGAAGACTCTATGGACGCTATCCCTCAAGAGTTTCGCAACCCCGATAACACAACTGTAATATACACCCCGGCTATCCCGCACGACAATGTGCCCCTTTCGTTCTTCCGCGACGGCGGTTTTGAACTGATGAAACGCTCTGAAGCGCTCGGCCTCATCACTCGCAACAGCAAAGCCATCTGCTTTTCAGGCACACATGGCAAAACAACAACTTCTTCGATGGCCGCTCACCTCTTAAATTGCCACGAAATTGGTTGCAATGCATTTTTAGGTGGTATTTTACGCAACTATAACTCTAACCTCATTTTGAGCGAAACCTCGCCTTACACCGTTGTTGAGGCCGACGAATATGACCGCTCTTTCCACCGCCTGTCGCCGCACATCGCCGTGGTCACTGCTACCGACCCCGACCACCTCGACATATATGGCACCGAAGAAGCCTATCTTGAAAGTTTCGCCCACTTCACCGAGCTTATCGACAAAGACGGCACTCTCATTGTGCACACCGGCCTCAAGCTGCGCCCACGTCCCCAAGCCGGCGTGAAAACTTACACTTACTCTCGCGACGAAGGCGACTTTCATGCCGCTAACATTCGCCGCGGAAACGGTACTATCGTCTTCGACTTCGTTGCCTTTGACGGCACTGTCATCAACGACATCGAACTTGGTGTGCCCGTGGAAATTAACATCGAAAATGCCGTAGCCGCAATTGCCGCTTGCTACGTCACCGGCACCCTCAATGCCGACACTGTGCGCTCGGCTATGGCCTCTTTTAAAGGCGCCGAACGTCGCTTCCAATTCTGGCTCAAAGAGCCGCTGCCCGGCGGTCACGTAATAATTGACGACTATGCTCACCACCCCGACGAGGTGCGCCAAAGCATCGCTTCAGTCAAAGCTCTCTATCCCGGCAAAAAACTTGCCGTGGCTTTTCAACCTCACCTATACAGCCGCACTCGCGACTTCGCCCCGCAATTCGCCGAGGCCCTTTCTGCCGCCGACACTCTCGTGCTCGTCGACATTTACCCCGCACGCGAACTGCCCATACCCGGTGTCACTTCTAAAATCATCTTTGACGACGTAAAAACAAAAGAAAAAATGATGATTTGCAAAGAAAACTTGGTTGAAACAATAAAAAATATTAACTTTGACATTCTATTAACACTCGGAGCAGGCGATATTAACAATTACCTGCCCCAGCTCGTTGATATCGCTAAAACTCAATCTTAAACTCTTGTTAACATGAGCCGTCAGAACATTATTTACTGCGCACTTTCGGTGGTGTTGATTGCATACATCGTCATTGCGGCCTCGTTCACCCACTCCGGTGAGCGCTCTGACGCTTTTGCCGGTCTGAAAATTTGCATCGAAGACACAACCGGTAACGGTTTTGTCACGGCTGCAGATATCGACTTTGAGCTTGGCGACCTCAGCAAAAATATAAAAAAAACCAGACATAAAGACCTCAACACTCACGACATCGAGCGCAAACTTCGCGCCCTCGACAAAATTGAAGATGCCCACTGCGTTATCTTAAACAATGGCATTCTCCAAGTCGATGTAGTGCCAATGCAGCCCGTTGCCCGTGTGTTTGACGGCCACACTTCATACTACATCAACAACAAAGGCAAACGCATAAATGCCGATGCCCGCTACCACGTTGATGTCCCTATTGTCTACGGTAGGTTCGACTCTGGCGAAGACGTTGCCGAACTTCTCCCCATGTTCGACTTCATCCGCCGAAACCCCGAGTATGACGCGCTAGTCACCGAAGTCACTAAAAACAAACGCGGCGACATTATCGTTGTCCCTTCGGTGGTGGGACATGTCATAAACATCGGCGACACTACTATGATTGCCGATAAGTTCAGCCGCCTGCGCAAATTCTACCACGAAGTTATGCGCATTAAAGGCTGGGACTACTACGACACCCTCTCTGTGAAATGGCGCGGCCGCCTGGTGGCCACTCGCCGTACCAAAAAAGTTATTGACGACCGTCCCCTCACTGAGCTCGATGGCATTGTTGACGAAGTGCTCGACAACGGCACTATGCTAACTACCACCGACAACTCTCAACCTCAGCAAGCTGCTGACTCAAATACGTGACCTTAAAAATTTTTACACATAGCACCACTTTAACCACACCCCACAATCACGTTTATGAAACAAAACTATGTGATATCACTCGAAATTGGCAGCTCTGCTGCTAAAATCGGAGCTGCATCGTTCGACACCGCTTTTGGCGCCGAAGCTCCGGTCACTGTCATTGCCATCGAAGAAGAACATCTGAACAATTGCGTGCGATACGGTCGCATTCAAAACGTTGAAGACGTTACTCGCCATACCCTCCTCGCTCTCGACCGCCTCAGCGGTCGCACCGGCGTATACCCTCGCCAAATTACCGGCGTATACACCGCTATCGGCGGACGCTCGCTCGCCTCGCGTAAAGCTTTCGCCGAAATAACTCTCCCCGCCGAATCTGAAATCACCAACGACATCATCGAGCGCCTAAAAAACGAAGCTATGCTTCAAGTGCCCGAAGGTAAAGTTGCTCTCGATATTATCCCCTTGCGTTTTGTGCTCGACGACGTTGTCACAAAACGCCCCGTCGGCTCGTTCGGCACTCGCCTGAAAGCCGACTTCACCCTGGTTTACTGCTCTCAACTCAACGAACGCAACCTTGAGCGCGTGATCGTTGAGCGCCTAAACCTCGACATTTGTGGTTATGTGGTGCGCCCCCTGGCTATTGCTAATCTAACCCTCACCGACGACGAAACTCGTCCCGGATGTATGCTCGTCGACCTCGGCGCCGAGACTACTACAGTCGCCATTTTCAAAGATGGCGCACTGCAATACCTCGCTACCATCCCCCTCGGCTCGCAAAACATCACTCGCGACCTCGCTGCCGGCCTTGGTCTGGTTGAAGAACAAGCCGAACGTATTAAAATCAGCCTCGGCAACGCTATCTCCGACAACAATAATCTCACCAACGAGCAAGTGGAAATTGACAACTACGTGCAAGCTCGCGTAACTGAAATTATTGCAAACATCATCGCACACATTCGTTTTGCCGAATACAAGACGTCTGACATCTGCGCCGGCATTATCATCACCGGTCGCGGCTCTAAACTACGCAACTTCAGCCAACTCCTGCAAGCCCAAAGCGGTCTGCCCGTGCGCGTAGCAACAATGCCCGGCACAATACACATCTCTGACCCCGCTATCAACCCCAGCGACAACATCGACATTCTCGCTATTGCCAAAGAGGCCGTGTCGCGCAGTCTCAAAGACGATGCCGTGCAATGCGTATCGCTCCCCGAACCCGAGCCTCAACCCGAGCCCGAACCCGTGGCCGAAACCCCGGCTACTCCCGCGCCCGCTGTCGCTCCTGCTGCCGCACAACAACAGCCGCAGCAACCGGCTTTCAACCCTTACGACTACACCAGCGCACCCGCGTTTGGCGGTTACACCGACAAAGAGCTTGACCAACCCGTTGACGAGCCCGCAGCTCCGCAACCCGAACAACCTGCCGCACAAACCGACGAAGAAGGCCTGCTCCTCGACAGCGACGAAGAAGACAAACTCAAAGCTCTGCGCCAACGTCAACTCGAAGAGCAACGAAAAAAAATCATCGAAGAGCAAAAGAGACTCGAACGAAAAGCCGCTCGCAAACAAAACAAATTTGTCTCTTTCCTCAGCGATAAAATCAAAAGCCTCATCGACGGCGAAGGCGACGGTGACGGTTACGACTTTGACAATGATGAAAACCCATAACATATCATCCCTCTCTAATCAAATTTTAATATAAACTCCCCGAAAATATAGCAGCTATGACCCCTGAAGATATCTCATCTATCCACGACTTCGACGAATTTGATAACACCCCGGCTCAACGCATCAAAGTTATCGGCGTGGGCGGCGGTGGTAACAACGCCGTTAACCACATGTTCAACAAAGGCATCAAAGACGTCTCGTTCGTCCTTATCAATACCGACAAACAAGCCCTCGAGCAATCATCTATACCCACTCGCATTGTCATCGGTCCGGGACGCGGTGCCGGTGGCCGCCCCGAGCGCGCTAAAGAATATGCCGAAGCTTCTGCTACTAAAATCGAAGAACTCTTCGACGACGATACCGACATGGTATTTATCACCGCCGGTATGGGCGGAGGCACAGGCACCGGTGCTGCTCCCGTTGTTGCTCGCATCGCCAAAGAACTTGGCATCCTTACAGTCGGCATCGTCACTATCCCCTTCTTCTTCGAAGGCAAAAAGAAAGTGGCTAAAGCTCTCGAAGGCGCTCAAGAAATGAGCAAAAACGTTGACGCTCTGCTCATGATTAACAACGAACGCCTAACCGAAATTTACAGCGACCTCGACATCTTCAACGCTTTCGCTAAAGCCGACGATACGCTGCTCAACGCTGCTCAAGGCATCACAGAGATAATCACTATCCCCGGTATCATCAACCGCGACTTTAACGACGTTGACACTACCCTCCGCGAAGGCGGCACCGCTATCATTTCTTCAGGTTACGGCGAAGGCGAAAACCGTGTGGAAAAAGCTATTCAAGACGCTCTCCACTCTCCGCTCCTTCGCAACACCGACATCTTCGGCTCGAAGAAACTCCTCATGGTGCTCTACGTCAGCGACGACCCTCAATATCCCTTCGAAATGAGCGAAGCTAACCAACTCACCGACTTCGTCAGCAACATCGACTCTGACGTTGACGTGATGTGGGGCCTCTACAAAATACCCGGCCTCGAAGGTAAAGTTAAAATCACAATCCTCGCCTCCGGTTTTGACGTCACTGTTGACGAAAACACTCCGCGTCCTATCGTCGACACTAAGAAAATTGAAAGCGAAAAAGCCGTTAACCAACTCATCGAAAAAGAATACGGCAAAGAAGCTGCCGACGCTCTCAACCGCCGTGCTTCAGGCGTTCGCACAAAAGTGCTAAACCCCGAAGATCTTGACAACGACGAAGCTATCGCCGAAGCCGAAACTGTTGCCTTCAAACGCAATCGCCCCAACGTTTCATCGTCGTTCAACAGCACCTTGCGCAACAACATAAACGCTGCAAACAACGGCCGCGCCGCTTCAACCCAAAAAGGCACCGAAATTGACTTCGGTGACCTAAACTAACAAGTTATTTGTTATACATACACACGCCGTCACACCGTGACGGCGCGTGCCCCCTCTCTTTTAACTAACATTTAATCTCTATTCTCAATGAGCGAACAAGATAATACCGCTAAAAATATCGACCCGCAAAACCGCTGGTCCGATATTGAGCTACTCCCCGCTTGGGACGAAGAGTATTACGACGTCTACCAAGCTAAGAAATTTGGCAAATGGGTGATGCTCAAAACTCTTAAACCCCAATATCGCGACATCCCCGAATTTCGCGCTATGATTGAGAAAGAGTTTGATGTGCGATACAACCTCTCGCACCCTAACATCGTTATGATTAACGACTACGAGGATGTGCCCGGGTTGGGCCGCTGCATCATCACCGACGACGTCTACGGCGAGTCGCTGCGCACTTTGCTCGACAACAACAAACTCACCGACAAGCACTACGAGCAACTACTCACCCGCTTGACCCTCGCTATGGAGTACATACAGCAAAACCACATCGCCCATCACCCCATTCGCCCCGAAACTATTATCTTCACCGAAGATATCGGAAACCTCAAACTTATCGACGTCGGCTTTGACCAAAAACGCTCTCTCAGCCACGAAGATACCTCTGACGACATCGTAAACTTCGGCAAAATTATGCTCGAAGTCCTCAAAAAAACAGGACGCCACGACGCTAACATTCATCGCATTGCCGAGCGCGCTAGCCGCAATGGTTATGCCGACGTGCAAGCCCTGCAAATTGCCCTCCGCGGCCGCTCTAACCAGCGCCTTTACATCGTCATCATTGCTATCCTCGCTATCCTCTCTATCGTCCTCGCTTGGATGACTGCAAACTCTGCTCAATAACTATTTGCAAAAAATGAATACTAACAACATCGAAATACGTAAAATCAACCCCGTGCGCAAAGAATTGCGCAAATACGTGCAATTTGGCATCGACCTCTACAAAGGTAACTCTTGCTTTGTGCCACCCTTGATTTATGATGCTATCAACACCCTAATCCCCGGCAAAAACCCCTCGCTCGAACACTGCTCGGCCCAGTCTTTCATGGCCTACCGCGACGGAAAACCCGTGGGCCGCGTCACCGGCATCATAAACCACTCGGCCAACACAAAATACAACGAGAAAACTTTGCGCTTCGGTTTCATTGATTTTATCGACGACAACAACGTTGTTGACGCCCTTTTTGATGCTGTTATCGCCTGGGGCAAAAATCAAGGCATGGAAAAAATTGAAGGCCCGCTCGGCTTTAACGACCTTGACCCCGAAGGTATGCTCATCGAAGGTTTTGACGAAATGGGTACAATGGCTACTATCTACAACTACCCTTACTACCAAAACCACATGGTGCGCCTCGGCTTTGAAAAAGCCGTTGACTGGATTGAATTTCGCATGACTGTGCCCGAAAAATGCCCGGACAAAATCTCGCGCATTGCCGACATCGTAACCCGCAAATTCGACCTCCACATCGTTGAACTCAAAGACCGTAAAGTCGTAAAACAAAAATACGGCCAAGCTCTCTTTGACCTCATCAACAACTGCTACAAAGACCTATTCGGCTACGTTGAGCTCACTCCCGCCGAAATTGACTACTACGTCGATATGTACCTCGGCCTGCTCCGCCTTGAGGACGTATGCGTCATCGCCGACAACACCGACAACATCATCGGCGTCGGCATATCTATGCCCTCGCTCTCTAAAGCCTTGCGCAGCTGCGGCGGCAAACTTTTCCCCTTCGGCTGGTACAACCTCTTGCGCGCCATAAAAGGCCATAGCGACGTCGTTGACCTGCTCCTCGTGGCTATCGCACCCGAATATCAAGGCAAAGGCGTGAACGCTCTGCTGTTCAGCCATCTTATCCCCGCCTACAACGCGCACGGCTACAAATTCGCCGAAAGCAACGTTGAGCTCGAAGGCAACGAAAACGTGCAAAAACAATGGGAATACTTTGAGCGCCGTCAGCACCGCCGTCGTCGCGCATGGGCTAAAAACATTTGATTAATAACTATTCTGATATATCTAAACTTTATTTGAATCTATGAACCGACTTAAACGCTTATATCTCGCTGCCGTAGCGCTCACCATCGCCGTGTGCGCTAATGCCGATATTCCCAGCGGATACTACAACTCTCTTAACGGTAAAAGCTCTGCCGAACTTAAAACCGCAGTGCACAACCTCTCTAAGAACATAACTCTATCGTCTAGCTACGATAACACATACACTGCCCTCAAAACATACTTCGCGCAAACCGACCACTACCCCAACTCCACTCAAATCTGGGATATGTATGCCGACGAGGTTTACTACTCGGCTTGGGGCTCTAACATTCACCGCGAACACTCTTTCCCAAAAAGCTGGTGGGGCGGCCTCACTAACGTAAACGCATACGTTGACCTAAACCACCTTTACCCCGCCGAAGGCAATGCAAACATGGCTAAAAGCAACTATCCCCTCGGCAAAGTCAGCACTGCCATTTTCGACAACGGCGTCAGCAAAGTCGGATACCCCGTGGCCGGTCAAGGCGGCGGTTGCGCTCAAGTCTTCGAACCCGCCGACCAATACAAAGGCGACTTCGCTCGCACATACTTCTACATGGTCACTGCATATCAAGACTACACCTGGGCAAAAACTTACATGGTGTCGCAAAACACCTATCCCACTCTCTCCACTTGGGCAATAAACCTATTGCTCGAATGGAGCCGTAACGACCCCGTCAGCGACAAAGAAACCGACC
>CAYSLD010000067.1:0-10788 GCA_964431795.1 uncultured Bacteroides sp. | reverse complement strand
CCATATTTATATATGTGTGTTATATAATTTTGGCGATACGAGCGTGTACAATTCACAATTTTATCGTAACTTTGCACATATAAACGATACAGACTAAAATTCATAAAAACTACAATAAATCATGGCAAAAAAAGCTTTATTGATGATTCTCGACGGTTGGGGCATAGGCAACCAATCAAAAAGTGACGTAATCTTCAACACCCCCACTCCCTACTGGGACGGGTTGTTGGCAAACTACCCCCACTCACAACTTCAAGCCTCAGGCGAAAACGTAGGTTTGCCCGACGGCCAAATGGGTAACAGCGAAGTTGGTCACCTCAACATTGGCGCCGGCCGCGTGCTTTATCAAGACTTGGTTAAAATCAACAAAGCCATCAAAGAAGGCACAATCAAAGACAACGCCGAAATCAAGAGCGCATTCGAATACGCAAAAACAACCGGCAAGAGCATGCACTTCATGGGCTTGACCTCAAACGGTGGCGTGCATTCAAGCCTCGAACACGTATTCGCACTCTGCTCAATCGCTAAAGATTATGATTTGAAAAACGTATTCTTGCACTGCTTCATGGACGGCCGCGACACCGACCCCCGCTCAGGTAAAGGCTTCATCGAACAATTGCAAGCACAATGCGCAAAAACAACCGGCACAATCGCATCAATCGTTGGCCGCTTCTACGCTATGGACCGCGACAAACGTTGGGAACGCGTGAAAGAAGCTTACGACCTCCTCGTTGACGGCGTTGGCACAAAAGCTACCGACATGGTTGCTGCAATGCAAGCAAGCTACGACGCAGACGTTACCGACGAATTTATCAAGCCCATTGTTAACGCAAACGTTGACGGCACCATCAAAGAAGGCGACGTTGTTATCTTCTACAACTACCGTAACGACCGCGCCAAAGAGCTCACCATCGCCCTCACACAACAAGACATGCCCGAAGCAGGTATGCACACCATCCCCGGTTTGCAATACTACTGCATGACTCCGTACGACTCATCATTCACCGGCGTGCACATCCTCTTCAACAAAGAGAATGTTGACAACACACTCGGCGAATACCTCTCAAAACAAGGCAAACAACAACTTCACATCGCCGAGACTGAGAAATACGCTCACGTAACATTCTTCTTCAACGGCGGCCGCGAAGCTCCCTACGAAGGTGAAGATCGCATCCTCGTGCCCTCACCCAAAGTAGCAACATACGACCTCAAACCCGAAATGAGCGCTTATGAGGTTAAAGACAAATTGGTAGAAGCCATCGGCACCGAAAAATACCACTTTGTTGTTGTAAACTTTGCTAACGGCGACATGGTTGGCCACACCGGCATCTACCCCGCTATCGAAAAAGCAGTAGAAACTATCGACAACTGCGTGCGCGACGTTGTTGAAGCTGCCAAAGCTCATGACTACGAAGTTATCATCATCGCCGACCACGGTAATGCCGACAACGCACTCAACCCCGACGGCAGCGTGAACACCGCACACTCACTCAACCCCGTTCCCTTTGTTTACGTAACAGAAAACAAAAGCGCAAAAGTGAAAGACGGTATCCTCGCTGATGTTGCTCCCAGCTTGCTCCACATCCTCGGCTTGCAACAACCCGCCGAAATGACCGGTACAGACCTCATTGCCGACTAAAAATTTTATGGCCGGCAGCCGCACAAATAAATTATTAGCGATAATGCTCGCAGCCCTCTTGTGGGGCTGTGGGCGTTCGTCGTCTAATGACCGGCCCACTCAAGGCGAGCAACTATCTACAGACGAGGCAGTTGAGACTATCATAGCCACCAATGTGCAGTTCGACGAATGTTCACTCAACGAATTTGCGCACATAGTGAGCAACAACGACGATATCGACGACGAACAGCTAGCCTACATGGTGAAACAATGCTATGCCGCGGCGCAACGGCTGAGCCACCTCATTGACAACGCTTGCCAAGCACACAGCGCTGACGAAACTCAAGCCGAGGTCAACAAGCTCTTCTCTCAACCTTGGATAGCCGACTATGAGTGCGTGCTGCACTACATACAACAAACTTCCTTACCACCGAAACTCCAACCGATAGCCAACAACATAAACAACGCCGACGAGCTGATAGCTCAAAAACGAGCACGAATTGAGCAGCTATAACACCGCTGCACACAATAATAAGCCCATCATCACCTACATTTCATTATGCAATCAAAATATATTTGCCGCAACCAAAACAGTCGCCTGATTCTTATCTTCGCGGGCTGGGGCATGGACTGGCGTCCATTCAAAGACCTCGCTCACGACGGATATGACATTATGGTGATATGGGATTATCGCGACCTCACGTTCAATTGGCAACCTTTACTTAACTATCACGAAATATGCCTCATAGCATGGTCTATGGGCGTTTTTGCCGCCTCGCTCACCGTGCATGAAATTGTGCCACGCATCACAAAACGCATAGCCGTGAACGGCACCCTCGAGCCCATAAGCTCTAAATACGGCATCCCTGAGGCTATTTATCATGGCACACTCAACACCCTCTCACCGTTAACACTACGTAAATTCTACAGACGCATGTGCACGTCTGCCGACGAGTTTGCCAACTTCGATGCAAACCGTCCAAAACGCACAATCAATGAGCTTGCCGAGGAATTGCAAGCCATCGAGACTCACACATTTTTTCACGTGCCACAAGTGGAAAATTGGGACCTCGCCATAATCAGCCGCAGCGACGGCATCTTCCCCATGCAAAATCAAGTGAACGCATGGCGATTGCTCGCACCGATACAATTTATGGATGCCGGGCACCTGCCTGACTTTCAAATGATAATCTCACGCCTAATCATAGATAAAGAGCTGGTTAGCAACCGTTTTGGCGAAAGCAAAGGCACATACACCGACAATGCTCCGGTGCAACGTCACATTGCCGAAGAGCTTTACAAACGCTTTGTGCGCGTGTCGGGCGGCAAACCCTTGCGCGGCAACGTCATTGAGGCCGGTGTAGGCTCGGGAGCACTCACACGCCTGTATGCCCCAACCCACAGCGACGGCACACTCCGGCTGTGGGATATTGCCGACATCGACACCTCACACACTCCGCATGGTGTGTACGAAAAATGCGATGCCGAGGTCAACATACGTCGCATGGCCACAGCCACCGTGAACTGCATATTTTCAGCCTCAACAGTGCAATGGTTCAACTCTCCGGGAGCCTTTTTGCGCGAATGTGAGCGCGTGCTTGTGCCCGGTGGATATTTAGTGCTATCAACCTTTGTGCGCGGCAATATGCAAGAGCTCACCGACTTGCTGGGCACCGGATTGCAACTGCTCACCGCCGACGGCTGGCTGCGCATGATGCCGCAAAACCTATTTGTGCAAGTGTGCGAACAAGGTTTTGAGACAATGACATTCCAATCGCCACGCGAAGTGCTTGAACATCTGCGCAAAACAGGAGTGAATGCAGTTGGCTACGGACGCAATCGCGCAGTTTTGGCACGCCACATACTTGAAAACTATCCGGTCAACGACAAAGGCGAATGTACACTCACCTATCGTCCGCTATATCTCATTGCCCGCAAAATTGACGAATAAAACAACAGAATATCATGCAAATTTTCATTAGCGGCATCGACACTGATGCCGGAAAAACATACGCTACAGCTTGGCTGCAACGCAAACTCATCAACGAAGGTAAACGTGTGATTACCCAAAAATTCATACAAACCGGAAATGTAGGCTACTCAGAGGACATTGACGCACACCGCCGTCTGAGCGGCACCGGCCCCATGCCCGAGGATGCCGAAGGTCTCACCGCTCCACAAATTTTCAGCTATCCGGCTTCGGCGCAATTGGCAGCACGCATAGACGGCCGCGAAGTAGACCTCAACGCTATTGACCACGCCCGCACAGTGTTGGCTGAGCGCTACGACGTGGTGCTCGTTGAAGGTGCCGGCGGATTGATGGTGCCCATTACCGACGACTTTTTCGCTATTGACTACGTGAAAACTCGCCAACTGCCCATATCGTTGGTGACAAACAGCAAACTAGGCTCAATAAATCACACCATACTCTCACTCGAGGCAATAAAAGCGCGCGGCATACAGCTACATTCGGTGCTCTACAACACACACTTCGACAGTGCATCGCCCGAAATTGCCGACGACACACGTTCATTCATTGCTCGCTACGTTGAACGCAACTTTGCAGGCACGCCAATCTACGACGTACCCACATTCAAATAACACTCTAGGCAGCTCGCTTGCCGAAAAATTTGTTCACAATCTGAGCCAAAGCGCCATCGCCGGTCACATTGCAAGCTGTGCCAAACGAGTCCATAGCAATGTAAAGCGCAATAATCAGCGCATTGTCAGCATCAGAAAATCCGAGCATACTCGACAATAAGCCTAACGACGCCATGATAGCTCCTCCGGGCACACCGGGGGCAGCTACGATGGTGAGGCCTATCATTGCAATAAATCCGGCATACATGGCAAAATCGTATGGTTGGCCAAGCGTAATCATCAAGGCAATGGCACAAGCCACAATTTTGAGAGCCGAGCCCGACATGTGTATTGTTGCGCACAACGGCACCACAAATCCGGCTACATCTTTATCAATACCCATTTTTATTGTCTGACGCAGCGTCACAGGTATGGTTGCCGCCGACGATTGCGTGCCCAATGCGGTGAAATAGGCCGGCATCATTATTTTCAAACACTTCAGGGGATTTTTGTGTGAGAACAGTGCAGCTATGCAGTATTGCACCAATAGCAGCACCACGTGCATCACGAAAATCACGACAATAATTTTGGCAAACGTGGCCATGATTGTTGCCACTTGTCCGGCCATTGTCATATCAAGAAATATACCGAAGATATACAGCGGCAAGAGCGGAATAATCAATCCGCGTATAGTCATCTCTATTATGTCGCGAAAATCGTTGAGCACATTGCGCATAGCCGTAGTTTTTAGGCGTGCCACGCACAAGCCCAGCGTAAAGGCCAACACCAGTGCCGACATCACCGACATTATAGGCTCAATATTTATAGTGAAATATGGCGTAAGGTCGGCATTCTCCACCACCTTTTCAACGTGGTGCGAGGCCTCTATCATGTTCGGGAACAAGGCATTGCTGGTGAAATAGCTGAAAAACCCGGCACAGCACGTTGCAAAATAAGCTAACAGAGCTGTGAATATCAGCATTTTTCCGGCACGATTGCCGATATCGGCGATGGCCGGAGCTACAAATCCGACGATGAGCAAGGGGATGATAAATCCCAAAAACGATGAGAAAACGCCGTTAAACGTCACAAAGATGCATGCCAGCCACTCGGGGAAAAAGAACCCTGCGCCAATGCCGGCAGCCATCGCAATCAGTATCCTAACTAGTAATGGCATATCATTAAATTTAAGTTTGGCACAAAAATAGCACAAAATTTTGACACTGCAAAAACAAACAAAAATGGTGCGCCACTTTTATGTGACACACCATTTATTTGTTTAGCTATTTTATGTTAGTCAACGATGAGCATTGCATCGCCGTAGGCTCCGAATTTGTATTCTTCTTTGATAGCTTCGTTGTAAGCATTCATGACCATGTCATAGTCGCCGAACGCAGTCACCATCATCAACATTGTTGAGTAAGGAAGGTGGAAATTTGTTACGAGCGCGGTGCTGACAGTGAAGTCATAAGGCGGGAAGATAAATTTATTAGTCCAACCTTCATAAACTTTCATGTGTCCGCCCATGCTAACAGCGCTGGCAATGCCGCGGAGCACAGATGTGCCAACGGCACAAACTTGGCGGTCATTGTCTTTGGCATGGTTCACAATGTCAATAAGTTGTTGCGAAGCGTTCATTTGCTCTGAGTCCATGCGGTGCTTGGTGAGGTCTTCCACATCAATTTCGCGGAAGTTGCCAAGGCCGCTGTGCACAGTGATAAAGCCACGTTCCACGCCTTTAATTTCGAGGCGTTTGAGCAACTCACGCGAGAAGTGCATGCCGGCAGCCGGAGCCACAACAGCGCCTTCGTTTTTAGCGAAGATAGTTTGGTAGCGCTCAGCATCGTCGGCCTCGGGGTCGCGGTGTATGTACTCAGGCAGCGGAGTCATGCCAAGTTTAAAGAGGGCGTCTTTAAATTCGTCGTGGGGGCCGTCGTAGAGGAAACGTAGAGTGCGGCCGCGCGAAGTGGTATTGTCAATAACCTCAGCGACCATCGACTCGTCTTCGCCAAAGTAAAGTTTGTTGCCGATACGGATTTTGCGAGCGGGCTCAACGAGCACGTCCCAAAGTTTATTTTCCGCATTCAGCTCACGCAGCAAGAACACTTCGATACGTGCGCCGGTTTTCTCTTTGTTGCCATAAAGGCGAGCGGGGAAAACACGAGTGTCGTTAAAGACCATAACGTCACCTTCGTTGAAATACTCAAGGATGTCTTTAAAAATGCGATGTTCAATTTGGCCGGTTTTGCGGTGAAGCACCAACATACGTGCCATGTCACGCTCTTCAGACGGATATTGAGCTATCAATTGCTCGGGAAGCTGGAATTTAAATTGCGACAGTTTCATGTGTGAGTTATCTTATATTATGTAATTCAACGTAACAAATTTCTTTATAACAAGTTTAGTTGCGAGGCTCGGCGGCATCGTCGGGCATCTCAATGGGAGTGGTGCGTATGAGCTCTGCCAAGTCGTCGACAGAGTGGCACATATCGGCAGTGATGTCGCCCACGCGTGTGCGGCGCAACGCTGTGAGGTGGCCGCCTGAGTTGAGGGCTTGTCCGATGTCGCGAGCCAAGGCGCGGATGTATGTGCCTTTGCTGCAGACCACGCGCACCACTATTTGTGTGGGCTGAAACGACAGCAACTCAATCTCGTCAATGACCAAAACTTTGGCTTTGAGCTGAGGTTGCTCGCCTTTTCGAGCCATGTGGTATGCACGCTTACCGTCAATTTTAATTGCCGAATAGGCAGGTGGCACTTGCTCTATGCGTCCGGTGAACTTTTTGAGGGTTTCCTCAACGAGCTCGCGGGTGATATGGTCAGTGCCATAAGTAGCGTCGATCTCAGTCTCGAGGTCGAACGAGGGAGTGGTTGCTCCGAGAGCAATGGTGGCAATATATTCTTTCACGCCGGCCTGAAGTTGCTCGATGCGTCGAGTGGCTTTGCCGGTTGTCAGAATCATCACGCCGGTGGCTAGAGGGTCGAGAGTGCCGGCATGACCAACTTTAATTTTTTTCAAGCCCAAGCGGCGCAAAATAGCTCCGCGGGTACGCTTAACAGCGTCGAAAGATGTCCAGCCTAAAGGCTTATCAAGATATAGTATCTCTCCGTCTAAAAAGTTCATTATAATGACAACGCTTTAGATAATAGAAAAGTTTAGCCAAAGAACAGACAAATTAGACCGATGATAGCACAATAAACTGCAAACCAAATCATTTTACCGCGGCGAATGATGTTAATCATCCATTTGCAAGCTATGCAACCAACCACAAATGCGGTGATAAAGCCAACCACGCACGGCAAAATATCAATAGAGCCCATGGGGTCTTCTCCTTTCAGCACTTTAAGGGCGTCGAGCGCTGCATTGCCAAGTATGGGGATGATGGCCATCAAGAAAGAGAAGCGAGCCACTTGGTCGCGCTTGTTGCCAAGCAAGATGCCGGTGGCGATTGTAGAGCCTGAGCGACTGAGTCCGGGCAACACGGCAATAGCCTGAGCCACGCCAATCACAAAGGCGTCAAAGTAGTTTATGTCGCGTCCGGCAGTGCCCGACACGATGTGTGATTGATGGTTCCAGATTGAACGAGTGCGAGTGAAATAGGCGAAAGCCAAAAGCGCGGCGGTGATGCACAAGCAAGTGCCTACAACAGCGAGGTTAGCGCCAAAAAAGCCTTCAATAGCGTCTTTAAAGAGCAAGCCTACGATGCCAACGGGTATGCACGACACCAACAATTTGAGCACTGTGCTGAAGTTTTCGTCGCGTTTGAAGGTGAAAAATGATTTGCATAGGCCTGAAAATTCGTGCCAGAGCACAAGAATGGTGCTGAGCACTGTAGCCACGTGCAAAACGGCATCAAACTGCAAGCTCTCGGCGCCATTGATGCCAAGATTTAGTAATTTATTGAATATTTCAAGGTGTCCTGACGAGCTGATGGGGAGAAACTCGGCAAGACCTTGCACCAAGCCAAGTATTAGTGCATCAATACAATCCATAAGGGGTGTTGTGTTATTATTTGATTGGGATTATTATTTTTGTGCTTAGAGAAATGTGGGCTCAACAAAGACAATCACTTGCCTTTTTTGAGGTTTTCGGGGCGAATGATGATTGCTGCTGCCATAGCCGCGAAACCAAGAAAAGCGATGGCCGGGCCAACAACAATGCGTCGGGTGCTGAAAATTTCGGGATTAAATTCGCCGGCAGCAGTCTGCGAGCCACCGCCCAGCATAAGTAAAAATCCCACAACAATCATCACGCCGGCCACAGCCATAAATATGAAATTTTTGCGTGTCAACGGCAGAGTGTCGTACGATTGCTGTTTTACATCTTGCTTATTTGAGTTAGTTGAAGCACTCATAATTAAATATTTAGTAAAGTTTTAATATCAAAATTATTTGCGATAGAGGCTATCGTATGTGCGGCGCAAATAGCGGTTTGTTGACCAAAACGAGGCCAAGGCGCAAACTATCATGCCCACAACTACCAACCCTACATATACCACTGCTGCATCGGTCCACATGAGTGTGGCGGCAACGTCGGCATCAAGGTTCATTGCATAGGCTTGCACTCCGGCAAGTATGCACGAGGCCAACACTCCCGACACGAAACCGTTGAGCAATCCGGCACGCACGAACGGGCGGCGAATGAACCCCGGTGTTGCGCCCACAAGTTTCATTGTGTGTATGATAAATCGGCGCGAGTAAATGGCCAAGCTCACAGTGTTGTTTATCAGCACAAACGATATCAGCAGCAATGCTGCGGCCACTGACAGCAGCACGATAGTTAGTTTGTTGAGCGAGCGATTTACGTTGTCAACGACGGTCATATCGGTCACTACAGCTTCGATTGCTTCATTTTTTTGGAGCTCTGCGGTGATAACTTCAATTGAGTCGCTGTTGGCATATTTGGGTTTAAAATGTAGTTCAAACTCTGCGCTATACGGGTTTTCGTCGAGTAGCGATGTAATTTCCTCGCCGATGTATTGCACCTCTTGTGCCAGCACTTGGTCGGCCGAAGTGTAAGTGTAAGAACTTATGTAAGGGGCTTTAGCAAATTGTTGCTTAAGCTTATTGAGGGCAATGTCGCTCACTTCGGGAGCCACCTTCACTGTTGCGGCAACATTTTCAGTCACTGTGTTAGTGAGAGCGCGAGCTGCCAACATTGTCAACGCAAGCAGACCGAGTATCAACAAGGTCAGTGCTACGCTCACTATAGATGTGGCTTGTGAACCAAATGTAGAAATCTTGAAGGATTTTTTCTGGGCCATCGGTTGGACTGGTTAAAACTAGGTTAAAACTAACTAGTTGCAAAAGTACAACATCAAAAAGCCCTTGTCAAGGTGTTGCACATCAAAACAAGGGGTTATTTTTGTTGTTTTAACTTTTTTTAGGCCTATTGTGCTATTATTCGGCAAGTTCGCATATCAACGTGGCCGATGAGGCATCGATGACATGAACTTTCACAGTGTCGCCAACGCGGTAGTTGCCGCGGGGGAATACGCACGTTTTGTTTTGCTGAGTGCGGCCCACCCATTGCTGAGTGCTGCGCTTTGACACACCTTCAACCAGCGCCTCGAATGTTTTGCCGATGTCGCGGCGGTTTGACTCGGCCGACAACTCGTTTTGCAAGGCAATCATGCGGTTAAGACGGTCAATCTTCACGTCTTCGGGCACATTGTCGGGCATCACTTTTGAGGCCAAAGTGCCGGGGCGCTCGCTGTATTTGAACATGAACGAAGAGTCGAAGCCGACCTCGCGCATGAGTGAAAGAGTCTCTTGAAAGTCGTCCTCGCTCTCGTTGTGAAAACCGGTGAATAAGTCGGTAGAGATGCCGCAATCAGGCATAGCCTTGCGAATGGCAGCTATACGGTCCAAATACCACTCGCGGGTGTATTTGCGGTTCATATCTTTGAGCACCTTGTTGCAACCGCTTTGCACGGGGAGGTGTATGTGGCGACAAATGTTGTCGTATTTAGCCATGACTGCGATAGTCTCGTCAGTCATATCTTTGGGGTGCGAAGTGGTGAAGCGTATGCGCATTTGCGGAGCAGACTCGGCCACACGCGCCAACAAATGAGAGAAGTCGGTAACATTACCGTCCTCGTCGGTGTAACGGTAGCTGTTCACATTTTGGCCGAGCAGGGTAACTTCTTTAAAACCTTTGTTGATAAGGTCGGCAACCTCGGCGAGTATGCTCTCTACGGGGCGCGAACGCTCACGGCCGCGGGTGTAGGGCACAATGCAATAAGAGCAGAAATTGTTGCAACCACGCATGATTGACACAAATCCGCTCACACGATTTCCGGTGATGCGCGAGGGTATAATTTCGCGATAGGTCTCGGTGGTGCTGAGCTCAACGTTTATAGCTTTTTTGCCTTCTTCGGCAGCAGCAAACAGAGCAGGGAGGTCGAGATAGCTATCGGGGCCGGCAACAAGGTCCACACCATGGTCTTCAATGAGAGTTTGGCGCACACGTTCAGCCATGCAACCAATCACGCCCACAATGAGTTTGCCTGATTTTTTGCGGCGCAGAGAGGCGAGATACTCCAAGCGATGCACAATTTTTTGCTCGGCATTGTCGCGAATAGAGCAAG
>CAYSLD010000066.1:0-11147 GCA_964431795.1 uncultured Bacteroides sp. | reverse complement strand
TCTCAGCCGTAGAACTTTCTGACAATGAGCTTAATGACCAGCCACAAACCGAACCGGAGCCCGTACCGCAACCGGAGCCCGTACCGGAGCCACAACCGGAACCGGAGCCACAACCGGAACCGGAGCCACAACCGGAACCGGAGCCGGAACCACAACCCGAGCCTGAACCGGAGCCGCAACCCGAGCCGGAGCCGCAACCCGAGCCGGAGCAAAAAGTTGAAGAGCCCGTTCATCACCATCACCACCACCATCATCATCAAAGTTCACACAGCAAACGCTCATCCGGTTTTCCGAAAGGATTGTTTGTATTTTGGGTGGTAATCTTTTTTGTGCTCGGACTATTGCTAGGCTTGGCAGCCGGATATTTCGGATATCGACAAATCAACCACTACATAGCCGGAGCGCCCATTCCGATTGAGGCCAGCTATGAAGATGACGATGCCAACGACCTAGACACCGACACAATAGCCTCAGCAACAGCTGCAGCTGCATCAGACGATGCAGTTGTGGCAAAAGCCGAGCCCGAGCAAAAAGAGCCGCGCTACGACACCATCACATCAACATGCTTTCTGACCACCTTGGCGAGAAAATACTACGGACAGATGGACTATTGGGTGTATATTTACGATGCCAACAATCTTGGCAACCCCAATCTCATAGGCCCCGGCACAAAAGTGCGCATTCCCTACCCTGAAGAGCTAAATCTTACCGGTAATACCGAAACTGACTTGAAGGCTGCAAAACAGCGTGCATCAGTGATTTACGCTAAGTACAAAAGATAAATAAGATAAAAATACTTAAGTTTTTTGAGCCTTAAACGTTTGATATACAAAATTAACATTCACAATTAAGACATTAAACGTTATAGTTGTAATTTTGTCATAGAGTTATTGCATGAAAACCATGTAAACAACTTTTTGCTTTAGAAATAATATAACACAAATAACAATAACGTTTAACAACACTTATGAGTGAAACTGTAAACATCCGCGAGCTTAATGAACTCGTAGCCGGAAAAAGCGATTTTATCAAATTGATTAACACCGGCATGAATCGCACCATTGTTGGTCAAAAACACCTTATCGAATCATTAGTAATCTCGTTGCTCTCAAACGGACATGTGTTGCTCGAAGGTGTGCCCGGTCTTGCTAAAACACTAGCCATAAAAACACTAGCCCAACTCATCGACGCAAAATACAGCCGCATACAATTCACCCCCGACTTATTGCCTGCCGACGTTGTAGGTACTGTGGTTTACAGTGCTAAGAGCGAGCAATTCCAAGTGAAACAAGGTCCTATTTTTGCGAACTTCGTGCTTGCCGACGAAATCAACCGTGCACCGGCAAAAGTGCAAAGTGCGCTGCTTGAGGCCATGCAAGAGCGTCAAGTCACCATTGGCGACACAACTTTTGCGCTTGACCGTCCGTTCCTTGTGATGGCAACACAAAACCCCATCGAGCAAGAAGGTACTTATCCTCTGCCCGAGGCGCAAGTTGACCGTTTCTTGATGAAAGTTGTAATCGGCTATCCCACGAAAGAAGAAGAGCGCATCATTGTGCGCCAAAACATAGCACGCGAGGTAAATGAGGTTGTGCCCTTGCTCAAACCCCAAGAAATCATCGAAGCACAAAAGGTTGTGGAGCAAATCTATGTTGACGAAAAGATTGAACGCTATATCGTTGACATCGTGTTTGCCACACGCTATCCTGCCGACTATGGTTTGAATGACCTCACAAGCATCATCGCATTCGGAGCATCGCCCCGTGCATCAATTTCATTGGCACGTGCAGCTCGCGCTTATGCATTCATACATCAACGCGGCTACGTGATACCCGAAGACGTGATTGCCGTGTGCCACGATGTGCTCCGTCACCGTATTGGCGTGACCTACGAGGCCGAAGCAAACAACATCAACACCGACGAGATTATCACAGAAATTCTCGACAAAGTGCAAGTGCCCTAACGTGGCAAAAAGTGCACACCCAACACCTACAACATTCATTAAGCAATTATGAATTCAAATGAACTTCTCAAGAAAGTTCGCAAAATCGAAATAAAGACGCGCGGACTATCGCAAAACATTTTTGCCGGAGAGTATCACTCAGCCTTCAAAGGCCGCGGCATGATGTTTAGCGAGGTGCGCGAGTATCAGTATGGCGATGACATACGCGACATAGACTGGAACGTCACAGCGCGACACAACAAGCCATACGTGAAAGTCTACGAAGAAGAGCGCGAGCTCACTGTGATGCTGCTGGTTGATATGTCGGGAAGCGGCATGTTTGGCGCAGTCGGTGCCGAAAAGCGCGAAATGATTGCTGAGATTGCGGCCACCATGGCCTTTTCGGCAACACAAAATAACGACAAAATCGGCGCTATCTTTTTCACCGACAAGGTAGAAAAATACATACCGCCAAACAAGGGTAAGAAGCAGATATTGCTGATTATCCGCGAGTTGCTCGATTTTCAACCACAAAGCAAGCGCACAGATTTGGCAGCAGCGCTCAAATACTTCACCAACGCATCAAAAAAGCGATGCACAGCATTTCTGATTAGCGACTTCATTGACAATAGCGACTATAAGCAACCACTGCAAATAGCCCGCAACAAACACGACATCATGGCGATGCAAGTTTACGATCGTCGCGATGCGCAGATGCCCGACATAGGGCTTGTGCGTTTTGCTGACCTCGAGAACGGCGGCACACGTTGGATTGACACCTCAAGCCGCAGCGTGCGCAAAGCTTATGATAAATGGTGGTATGAAAACCAGCAAAAAATGGCCGAGACCTTGCGTTCGAGCCGCGTAGATTTTGTGAGCATAGCCACAGACGAGAACTATGTGAAATCGTTGATGGCACTGTTTAAAAATCGAGGCACACGCTAAGGCCAAAGTCAACAACCGAAATACCTACTTATGAAATTTTCATTTAGAAATATAGCAGCATTAGCAGCCATCACTGCAGCAAGCCTCACAGCAGATGCACAAGTCAATGCATCGGCCACAGTGATACACGCAAAGGCCGACTCAACACAGGTGACAATGTCGGGCCGCACAATGTTGCGCATCGAAGTGGTCAAGAACGGCCATGCCGGAGCTATCGTAGGCTTGCCCGCGCTCGAAGCAGGCAAGCCCAATGAGTTTCATGGCGTGGAAGTGCGCGAGATCAATGTTGACTCTACAGCGCTCAACAATGGCCGCATGCAGCTCAACTACAACATATTGGTGCAACCGTTTGAGGTGGGCGATGTCACATTTCCCAAGTTCAAATACGTAGTTGGTAACGACACCGTATATTCAGAGGTTGTAAGTTTGAAAGTGCTTGAGCCGCAAATGTCCAAAGAGATGCGCGACTCGCTGTATATCAACCCCATGGAAGGCCCGGTGTCGATAAAAGGACGCTGGTATGACTTTGTGCCCGAATGGTGGTATTGGGCAGTGATTATAGCTGCAGCAATTGCGTTGATAGTTGTAGTTGCCATGCTCTACAAAAAGAACGGCCCCACCCTGTTGCCGCGCAAGAAAGTTGTGCCGCCCTACGTGTTGGCTATGGACCGTTTGAACCACTTGAAAGCTCAGAAACTAGCCGAGAGCGGTCATGAGAAAGAATATTACACGGAGCTAACCGACATACTTCGTCAGTATTTGGAAGGTCGCTTTGGCATATATGCACGCGAGATGACATCAAAACAAATCATCGATGCCATGCACGCCAATCCCATGACAAAAGAAGAAGCCGAAAACATACTTCCTTTGCTTGAGACTGCCGACTTTGTGAAATTTGCGAAAGTGCGTCCGTTGCCCGACGAAAACATACGCTCATACAATATGGTGCATGATTTCGTTGAAAAGACCAAACCTGTTGAAGAGCCTGAAGAGGCAACAACCGGAAAAGGTGGCAAACGCAAAAGCTCTAAAAACAAGAAAAATAAAAAGAAATAGACCATGCAATTAGCAAATCCTCAATATCTCTGGCTGTTTTTGATATTTGTGCCGCTAATAGCTTGGTACATTATCAAACAACGCAACTCTCGGCCCACGCTCGGCATTTCAACCTTGGCACCCTTTGCCAAACAAGGCATGCCGCTGCGAGCTATGTTGCGACATTTGCTGTTTGTGCTGCGTTTGGCAGCAATAGGATGCCTAATCATCATATTGGCACGCCCGCAGCTCAAAGACAATTGGCAAAAATCGTCGACAGAAGGCACAGACATAGTATTGGCAATAGACGTATCAGGCAGTATGCTGACGCGCGACCTCAAGCCCGACCGTATGGAGGCAGCCAAAGAGGTAGCATCAGAGTTCATACAGGGACGTCCGGATGACAATATCGGTGTTGTAATTTTTGCCGGCGAGAGCCTCACCGGACTGCCAATGACCATCGACCATGCAGCCGTTATCAACTACATCAAAGGGTTGAAACTAGGCATGCTAGAAGACGGAACAGCCATAGGTGACGGTATTGCCACAGCGCTCAACCGCATCATCGAGGGCAAGGCGAAGAGCAAAAGCATTATTTTGCTCACAGACGGTTCGAACAACACCGGACTTGTTGCGCCAATCAGTGCATCGGAGATAGCGAAAAATGAGAAAGTAAAAATCTATACCATCGGTATTGGCACAAACGGAATGGCCGATAGTCCGTCGTACGATGAATTTGGCCGCATTGTTTACACCAAACAGCCGGTAGTGATTGATGAAGCTACGCTCAAGACCATAGCTAGCAACACCGGTGGTAAGTATTTCAGAGCAACAAGCAATAAGGTGCTCAGCGATATATTCCACGAAATAGACCAACTTGAAAAGACAAAGATGGATGTGCGCCATTTCTCGCACACCGAAGACAACTACATGCCGTGGGCATGGTTGCTATTTGCTTTGGTTGGTGTTGAGTTGTTGCTGCGCTACACCTTGTTCCGCACCATGCCATAACATTATTGAAACATTAAAATATATACATATTATATATGTTTGATTTTGCAAACCCATATCTATTATCTCTGCTCGCTGCGGTGCCCGTGGTGTGGGGATTGTATGAACTTGCGCAACTGTCGCGACGACGCAAACTCAAAAAGTTTGGTAATCCGGAGGTATTTGCGCACTTGATGCCTGACGCTTCAAAATATAAACCCGCAATAAAAATAACACTTCAATTGTTGGCGCTCATAGCAATAATCTTCATACTTGTGCGCCCACGCTTTGGTGAGAAAGACGAAAGCAAGACCGTTGAAGGAATAGAAGTTATGGTGACATTTGACGTATCAAACTCAATGCTTGCAGCATCGACCGACGATCCGAAAAGCATCAGCCGTTTGCGTCGCGCCAAACTATTGCTCGAAAAGCTTGTGGACCGCCTTGACAACGACAAAGTGGGTCTAGTTGTGTTTGCCGGCGAAGCGAAAACAAAAATGCCGATGACCACAGACTTTTACACCGCTAAAATGTTTATCAACGACCTTGAGCCGTCAATCATACAAGCACAAGGCACATGCATCAGCGATGCACTGCAAATGTCGATGAATGCATTTAGCAAAAAACAAGATGTGCACAAAGCAATCATACTTATTACCGATGCCGAAGACCATGAAGGTCAAGCTGTTGACGTAGCCAAAGAAGCTGCAAAGCAAGGCATACAGGTTGATGTGGTTGGCGTGGGCACATCAAAAGGAGCACGCATACCGCTTGGCAAAGGCAGCAAATCGTTCATGACCGACTACGAAGGTAACGAGGTCATCACTGCCGTTGACGAGAAAGCGGCTGCTGAAATTGCAGCTGCCGGTAAAGGTATATACGTGAACGGAGCCAATCCCGCAGCCCTCGACAAGTTGTCAGACGAACTCAGCAAACTTGGTAAGACCGAGCTCAAAAGTGTGAAATATAAAACCAGCGCAGAGCAATTTCCAGTGTTCGCATGGTTAGCACTTATACTTTTGGTTGCCGACCTATTGGTAATCGAACGCAAAATCAGCTGGCTCAAGAACGTCAACTTCTTTAGCAAGACACCTAAAAAACCGACTGAAAAATGAAACGCAACTACATAAATATATTAGCATTTGTTTGCCTTAGCTTTGCGGCTGCAACCATCACCGGGTGCACCGAGTCAGACATGAGCAACAAGGCTGAGCGCAATGCAATCAAGTCGGGTAACCGCAACTTTAGCAAGAACCGGTTTGACGAAGCTATAAAAGATTACGACAAAGCCATCGACGCTAATAAAGACAGCGAAGCAGCCATCTACAACAAAGCAATTGCAGCTTTGCACAGCACCAATTCCGACACCACAGCGCTAAAAAATGCGCGATTGGCGCTCAATCAATTGGCCAAAAGCGGTGGCGATGCTGCGATAAGCGAAAAGGCGCTGTACAACCTCGGCAACGATGCCGTGTATCTTGGCGATTATCTGAAGAGGGCATCTGAAGACCCCAAGAATGCAAATTTTGCCGACTCGCTAAAAAATATGTCAACACAGAGCTACAAGCAAGCTATTGAAGACTATAAAGCATTGTTGCGTAAAAAGCCCAACAACTTGCGTGCCGTGCAAAATCTGCGCGTTGCTCAGCTGAAACTTCCGCCCGAAGAACAAGGTGGTGGCGGTGGTGGTAACGACAACCAAGACCAAAACAAAGATCAGCAGCAACAACAGCAACAGCAACAACAGCAGCAACAGCAACAGCAGCAGCAACAGCAGCAACAACAGCAACAAAATCAAAATGACAAACAGATTTTGCAGTCTGTGCAAGCTAAAGAGAATAAAACTCGCAAAAAGCAACCTACCGATCCGGCCTACGGTCGCACAACCGACAAGCCGTGGTAACAACGATAACTTCTGTTGATTCTTCTATTATTCACCAATCATACAAGGTGCAAACAACATGATATTAAAATTTAAAACAAGCATACTTACACTCATAATGCTACTAACCGGCTTGGTGGGCATGGCTCAATCATCGCTGGTGGTGCAAGCTCCGGGACAAGTGGTGCAGGGACGTAATTTCACTGTAACATTTCGTCTTGTGAATGCCGAGGGGTCGGTGTCACAAGGCCCGGAGTTGAAAGGTTGTGTGCTGCGCTATGGCCCTGCACTATCAACCATGGAGAGCCACGAATTTATTAATGGCAAATCGTCGTCAACAGTAATTCGAGACTACTCATTCACATATTATGCTGAGAAAGCCGGCACGGTGACAGTGCCGTCGATAAGCGTAAGCTCGGGTGGCAAGACACTCAAGTCACAACCCAAGACAATCACCATACTTCCGCCCGACAAATCGGCGCAACAAGACAGCCGACAAAGTGCCGGAAACGGAGCTCCGGCTCAAAATGCCGGACAAGGCACGGTGAAGAAAATCAATCCGAATGACCTCATTGTTACCGTAACCTTGTCGAAAAATCACATATACGAGCAAGAGGCCGTGATTGCCACTATCAAAGTGTACACCAAGCACAACATCACATCGTTCCGCGCCACCACCCTACCCTCGTTTGATGGATTTTTGAGCGAAGAACTTGAAGTGAAAGAGCAACCGAAGCTTGAGCACTTCAGAGGCGACAACTATTATTCAGCTGTGCTGAAACGTTGCTTGCTCTATCCACAAAAGGACGGCACACTCACCATAAATTCAGGACGCTATGACGTGACACTTGAGACTTATGAGGAAATTTCAAACGGATTTTTCATCACACGTCGCCCCATAGAGCAAAATATCACCACCGTATCAAACAAAGTGAGTGTGAACGTATCACCGCTGCCAAAACCACAGCCGGCTGACTTTAGCGGTGCCGTGGGTAAATTCAGCGTGAGCACATCACTTGAGCCACAAACACTTCGCACCAACGAGGCCGCAACATTCTCGTATGTGGTGAAAGGCTCGGGTAACATTAAATACCTCAAGACTCCCGACCTCGACTTTGGCCCGGGCGTTGAAGAGTACGACCCCGAGAGCGAAAGCGATGCACACTTCACCGGTTCGGATATGAGCGGAACATTCACCGCCACCTACACGATTGTGCCACAACAAGTGGGCGAATTTAACCTTGCCGCCTCAAAATTTGTGTACTTCGACCCGGAAAAGCGTCAGTACGTAAGTCTTGACATTCCCGCCTACAACCGACGCGTTGCCAAGGGTACAGCAACGGCAGCAACAGCCGTGCAACAAACCGGCATAGATAAGAGCATGGACGATATACTCTATATCAAACCGCTGAAAAAAGGCGAATTGGTAGACGAGCATATACGCACATTCAACACCTCGCTCTACTGGCTGCTATACGCATTGGTAGCTGCAGCACTGATCACAACAATTGTGGTATATCGTCGTCAACTCAAGCTCAATGCTGACGTTGCCGGACGCCGCACAGCACGCGCAAATCGCGTGGCCAACAAACGATTGAAGCTTGCTCGCAACGAGATGCAACGTCACAACAACGATGCATTCTACACTGCACTATCTGCTGCGCTTTGGGGCTACATCAGCGACAAGCTTGGCATACCCTCATCAGCGCTCACCCGCGACAATGTGAGCGAGAAACTTGCCGAGGCCGGAGCTAGCGAAGAGCTTATCGAAAAGACAATCAACGTGATTGACGACTGCGAAATGGCTCGATTCACACCCGAACATTCCGACACCGAAGTTTCGACAATGTATCAAAATGCAACCGATGTTATCAACGGCCTTGAGGCCACAAAACGCAACAAACAATGAAAAAGTTATTGATTATAGCTGTTTTGGCAATTCAAGCCTTAACCTCATCAGCGTTGAGCAATGTCGAACAAGGCGACTCAGCCTACAGCAAAAGCGCATATACCGAAGCACTCGACCACTACAACACCGCCTTGCAAAAAGAAGGTAGTTCGTCGAATTTGTACTACAATATAGGTAACACCTACTACCGACTTGGCGACCTGGGCCATGCCGTTATCAACTATGAACGTGCGCTGATGGTTGACCCGTCGAATGCCGATGCCCGCACAAATCTTGAGTTTGTAAAGACCAAGATACAAGACAAGCCCGAAGATGACAGCACATTTTTGAGCAATGTGCACCAAAACATAGTGTCGCAACATTCGCCCGACACATGGGCGTGGATAGCATTCGCACTGTTTGTGCTGGTGATTGGCGCAGTGGCAGTCTACTTGTTCACCACAAACATCAACGTGCGCAAAGCCGGATTTTTTGGTGCTATTGTGTTGGTGTTCGTATTTTTGTATGTGCTGAGCATAGCCAAGACATCGGCCGATGCCGTTGACGACCACGAGCAAGCAGTTGTGATAGTGCCCACAACCAATCTGCGCTCAGCCCCGCAAACAGCACAGTCAAAGACCGACAAAGTTGTGCCCATACACGAAGGCACAAAACTTATCATAGTTGACTCGTTGGCAACACCCGACGACCCGGCCACGATGATGTGGTATGACGTAAAAATCAACAACACAACACGTGCATGGGTAAGTTCGGCTGATGTAGAACGGATATAAACTTTGTGCATAAAATAAACCGACAATGCGGTGCATGATTAACAAAACAATCTCGCACCGCATTGTTGCATTATACACATCTATAAATCAATAGTTTACAAAATTTTACATGTCGTATAGCATCAAATATGTTATAAAACATGCAAAATTTTTTCGCCAATTTATTTGGAAAATTCAAAAAGAGGGCTTAACTTTGGGACAAAACATAAACCTCTGGTAATTCACCAAATTAAATCAATACTCATCATGACAAAGACAATCACTTTTAACGAGCTGCGCCATCTCAAAGACAGCTTGCCCGACGGTTCAATTCACAAAATTGCAGACAAACTTAACGTCACCGTCCAAACCGTTCGCAATTATTTCGGTGGTAGCAATTACAACTTTGGCAAAAATCAAGGTGTGCACATTGAACCGGGTCCAAATGGTGGCATTGTAGTTCTTGATGATCCAACAATTTATGACATGGCAGTAGAAATACTCCAAGAGCAAGAATCAAAATGATTTTTGCCCTACAAACAAAATCATCAATTTACTCATCAACTGATTACAACCTCTCACTCATTCTCCCTCTCTCTTCTTTATCAGTAATCAGTTGAAAAAGCATAACAACCAGGAACAAAAAAAGCTGACGTGCGACAAATCACTGTTGCCATACACACTTACGACCGAGCACTTGAATTGAAGAACATGCTCGAAAGCGAAGGCATCGCGACTGTGCTTCAGAACGTAAATTTAGAGGAGCCGGTGGTGTCGTCGGGAGTGCGTGTGCGCATCAACGAGGATGATTTGCCGCTCGCTTTGCGAATAATCGAAAATCCTGATATTTTTCGTGCCGCATCGCCACAAGATGCACCCCGCTCAATACTTGTGCCGGTTGACTTTAGCGAGCACTCGAACAAGGCCGTGCGCATAGCATTTGAGATAGCCTTGCAGCACAAAGCACAAATATCGTTTCTGCACTCATACATCGACCCGTATGTGACGGGCAATGTGCAGTTGAGCGATGCACTCACCTTTGACCTTGCCGCAGACAGCGAGGCCCGCAAGCAAATTGAGCAAACAGCGCAAAACTTGATGCAACACTTTGCCGAGCGTGTGCGTGAGAAAATCAAGCGCAGCGAATTGCCGGCAGTAAAATTCAGCACCCACGTTGTAGAGGGTGTGCCCGAGGATTCGATAGTAGATTTCGCAAAAGAGAATGCACCGTACCTTGTTGTTATGGGCACACGCGGAGCAGCGCGCAAGTCGGCAGAGCTCATAGGAAGTGTTACCGCCGAAGTGCTCGACAAATGCCGCATCACACTATTAACCATACCCGAAACATTTGAGGCAGCCGTGCCCTTCAAGCCCAAAAGCATATTAATGTTTAGCAATTTGGAGCAAGAAGATATATTGGCTATCGACACAATGTCACGCATATTCAATGACAGCGAAGCCACGGTGACACTCGCCCATGTGCCGGGAAAGAAACGCTCATTTGAAGCGAACGAAACACAGGGCATGCAGTCCCTGCTCAACTACTGCACAAAGAGCTATCCACAGTTCACTTTTAACATAGAGGAACTGACGTTAGCCAATGCTCAACAAGAGTGTTTGAAGATAGACGACAAATTTAATTTCGACCTAATTGTGTTGCCAAATAAACGCCGAAACGTGTTTGCACGTTTC
>CAYSLD010000065.1:0-11239 GCA_964431795.1 uncultured Bacteroides sp. | reverse complement strand
ATCCCTGGGCCCTCGCCGCAATGGTAATCATCTCAATCATCGTCCGCCGCAAAAAAACAACAAGAAAAGTAAAGAGTAAAAAGTAAGCTGACTGTGATGCACCCCTTGCGGGTGCAACAACTTAAGCCGGGGGATTATTCCCCCGGTAGCAATGAAAGAGACAACGCAACCCCTTGCGGGTTGCATATTATTATCACATGCAACCCACAAGGGGTTGACAGACAGAGAGGGCCGTTGTCCGGGGGTATGAACCCCCGGTTTAAGCAGCAGCACCCACAAGGGGTGCCAGCTCGGCCTTACCCTAGGCTATGCTTGGCCTTGGATGCAGCGGTTGACACTGACCGGTTGCAGATTTTGCAATAATTTTGTGACATTTCTTTGCTATTAGTTAATAATTATGTATCTTTGCCATGGACTAAACTTTTCATTCATCTTACTGTTTTGTCGACAAAAAAATACCATGTCCCCAATCAATTGATATGGAACTCATTACTGACCTATTAAACAAATCAGCTGAGCAACAGCTGATGCAAGACCTCACATTTAAGCCTGTTTCGGTAGATAGTGTTGCCGAAATACGAGCCGTGTTGCAGCGGGCACAATCGCGCTCATGCGACTACACTGTGGGCGGTCTGTTCTTATGGATTGGTTGGTTTAACTATGAGTATTGCATTGTCGACAACACATTATTTATAAAAGGTTTGTCAGAAAGTGACGCAAATGTCACCGCATTTTCGATGCCAATTGGCGATATGAATTTAGACAGCGCCATGCACTTGCTGCGCAACTACTGCGCACGGCACAACATGAAGTTTGTGCTGTCAGCCATACCCGACGACTGCATCGACAAATTTGCCCGTTATGGTGGCACAATTGAGCCACTTGAGGCATGGAGCGACTACGTGTACGACGCTGAGCATTTGGCTACGCTTGCCGGCAAAAAGTTGCAGAAAAAGCGTAACCACGTGAACAGATTTATAGCCGAAAATCCGCACTATCGGTTTGAAGATATCATATCGGAGAACATACAAGAAGTTGCGACATTTTTCAAAGAGCTGACAGCCACCGAGGCCGACGACGAGTCGCTCATGGCCGTATATGAGGCCAATATGGTGAGCCGTGTGCTTGCCACCGGCAATGAGCTGGGCTTTGACGGAGCTTTGCTGCGCGGCGAAAGCGGAGACATCGTGGCCTTTACCTTTGGTGAGGTGATAGGCGACACTTTGCACGTGCACATCGAAAAGATGCGCCACGACGTGCCCGGAGCCGGTGTGTCAATCACCAAAATGTTTGCAGAGTCAATGCTGCAACGCCACAAGCAAGTGCGCTACGTAAATCGGCAAGACGATGCCGGAGACGAAGGGCTGCGACGGGCAAAACAATCGTACTATCCGGAGTTTATACTCAAAAAGTACAACATCACATTTTAAATTGAACATTAACCAATGAATCACTCATAAAACACAAAAAACGCTTATGAAAAAAATTGCATACTGGATTGAAGCTATGCGACTGCGCACATTGCCGGTATCAGTAGCCGGAGTTGTAGCCGCTGCGGCCTTTGCACTGTGGAAAGGCACCTTTCAAGCAGCCCCGGTGCTATTGTGCTTGATATTTGCCGTGCTTGCACAAATAGCTTCAAACTTTGCCAACGAATATTTTGACTATAAAGCCGGGCTCGACAAGCCGGGACGTGAAGGGCCACGTCGCGGAGTGACCGAAGGCGACATCACGCCGCGTGCAATGTGCATAGCCACATTTGTCACACTTGCTTTGGCCTGCTTGGTAGGCTGTTCACTGCTCTTTTGGGGCGATTGGTGGATGATAGCCGTAGGCATCGGCATAGCCTTGGGCGTGTTGGCATACAGTGCCGGCCCCTACCCGTTATCGCATCATGCTCTCGGTGAATTGTCAGTTGTATTTTTCTTTGGCATTATACCGGTCAACCTCACGTACTACCTACAAGCCGGCAGTTGGGACCTTGACGTGTTTCTCGCCTCGGTCGGATTGGGTTTGGTAGGCTCAAATGTGCTAATAGTGAATAATTATCGCGACTTGGAGGCAGACCTTGAAGTTGGCAAGCGCACCCTTGCCGTGGCCATCGGTCGCCACCGCATATCGTCAATATATCTCACAAACGGCTGGAGCTGCATAGCTCTGACCATGCCGCTGTGGTCTGATTTTGAAATGTGGAAATTAGTTTTTCCGATAGTATATGGCACAATACATACTATCATGTACTTTAAGGTTACCAACCGCCGCGGTGCACGCCTCAACCCAATGTTGGGCATGACCGCCGTGATGATGTTGGTATATACGTTGATGATGCTTGTTGCTGTGATAATTTAGAGCACAGCAGCAACTTCTTTAAAAGCGAATGTGCGAAGGCTGCCGTCGGGCTCGGAGAGTGTCAACATACCGGTTGCGTCAACGTGGTCGATGGCAGCTATAAAATTAGTGTTTGTGGCAGCGTCGTGCCAAGGGTATAGGCAACCGTCGTTGCGCCACAACAGTTGAGCGTAGAGAGCTTGCAATTCGTCTGGCTCAGTGTTGTCGCCATATTCATCTATGGCATCAACTATAGCGCCGACAAACTCATTAATAAGTTCATCGAGGTCATATTTTTTGCCGGTGAGTTGAATCATCGACACAGGGTTTGGCGCGTCGCTCTGAAAGAATTGTTGGTTCACATTAATGCCTATGCCAACGATTGAGCGGTCAATAGAGGTACCTGAAAGGGTATTTTCGATGAGAATGCCGCAAATTTTCTTATCGCCAACGTAGATGTCGTTTGGCCATTTGATGAGCACTTCGGTGCGCAGGTGTCGCTCAAGCACACGCACAATGGCTATCGACACAAGCATAGACAGTTCAAACTGACGAGCTGCAGCGATATATTGCGGGCGCAAAACAAGCGAAAAGGTTAGATTTTTACCGGGCTCGGCCTCCCACGTGTTGCCACGCTGACCGCGGCCTGCCGACTGAGTGAGAGCCCACACAGCAGTGCCGTGTGCGGCAGAGTCGCCCATCTCGGCAGCCACAGTGTTGGTTGAGGTTGCCTCAGAAAGTTTTACGATTTGCATAACAGGTTATTCGGCAGAGACAATGATGTCGCGAGTGTTATCGTCGTTAACTTTGATAGTGACGTTTACGGTGTCGTCGGGCAACATCGGCTCAATGCGTTCGGGCCATTCGAGCAAGCAGAGAGCGCCTGAGTCGAAATAGTCTTCAACACCGATATCAATAGCCTCGTCAAGATTTTCAAGGCGATACAAATCGAAGTGGTAAATCAACTCGGCTGTAGTGTCAGAACGATATTCATTTATGATAGAGAACGATGGCGAATTTGTAACATCGTCAACCACACCAAGCTCGCGGCAAAGAGCGTTGATGAATGTTGTTTTGCCGGCACCCATTTCGCCGTAAAAAGCGAATACGGTTTCATCGCCCATAGCTTCAACAAATTGATGAGCGGCAGCAGCCAACTCGTCAACGTTGCTAACATGAATAGTGAGATTTTGCATAATATTTTATTATGTTGTTTGTTATCACAAAATTACTGCATTTTCGGCAAACGAGCAAATGTTAGTCGTTTTCAGTCATTGCCAACGACAATATGTGCACGGCGCCAATTGTGGGGACTGCGCGGGTGAGTGCCGACACACAAGCCTCAATGGTTGAGCCGGTGGTAATAACGTCGTCAATGATGAGCACGCGCTTACCGGCAAGCTCAGCGGGATTGCGCACGCCGAAAAGGTCGTGCTGCACGTTTGTCATACGTTCATCGCGTGTGCGTCGTGTTTGCGTGGCATGAGTGTGACGGGCATACAGGTTGTTGCCAATGGGCAAATTGCACACGCGCTGCACACCTTGTGCTATCTTGCGACTTTGGTTGTAGCCGCGGCGCAGCAACTTAGTCCAGTGCAACGGCACGGGCAGCATGATGTCTATGCCGTCAAAAAAGTTATCGGCAAGCAATTCGCGTGCGAACTGCTCACCGAAGTAGACGCCCATCGAGGGGCGATCGTTATATTTTATGCTGTGAATGAGTGCGGCATACTGACCTTGACGGCGGTAGAAAAACCACGAGGCCACACGCACATCGGGGCGATAGCGCAGCAGGCGGTCCGACACACGATTTGCGCTCTGCCGGTGCACATTTGTGCGTGGCAAGGCAAGATAGCAGTCCAAACACAGCCAATGCTCCGACGCGGTGAGACTGCGCCCGCAAATCTCACAGGTAGACGGCAAGACGGTGCTCACCGCATCGGCAACGAAGTTTTTTAGCGACATTCTACGATAAGAGGTTGTGCAGTGCGTATGCGAGGTTTCACTTCGCCACCGTGCACGTACACACGATTATTGCTCATCGGCACGGCAACTGCACCGGCACGAGCGGCAGCCGGTTGCTGCTGCGCGCTCCAAGTGTTGGCAGCAGCGTCGTAGACGAGCACATTTTGATTGAATTTATACCACTCGGGGCTGTGCTGCAAGTAGTCGGCAGGCTGATTTTGCAGTGCTTGTAAGAATACATCTTTATTCACACCACCAACCACGGCAATTTTGCCGTTTGTGAGTGTTGCAGCCGAGCCACCGCCAACAGAGATTTCAGTGCCGTTCACTGAAGGAGCGGCAAGTTTAGTCCACTTGTTTTTTGCGGGGTCGTAGCAAAGGCCGTCGGTGTTGAGCGTAGCTGCCTTATTTCCCGATTTGGGAGCAAAGCCGCCAAACACATACACTTTGCCATCAGTAGCGGCAACAGCAGGTTGAGTGCGGGCATTGCCGGGCATCGAAGCTAATTTACGCCAAGCAGGAGCAGCAGCGTCGAGGTCAAGCACAAGGAGTTGTGTTGACGGAGTGCCGTTCACATTGCCACCGGCAACATAAACTTTATTGCCTATTGCGCAAGCGCCGGCATTGTCGAGAGCGGCAGGGAGTGCGGGAAGATTTGAAATGCTCACGTTGTTGCCGTTCACATTGAGCAAATACACGTCAGCGAGCGAGCCGTCGGCATTGCTACCGCCAATGAGCACTGCACCTTTTGCGGTTTTTGCAGTTGCACCGTAGGCTATGGCTTGAGGGAGCGTGCCGATGCGTGTGGTTGTTGTGCCGTCAACTTTATAGATACCGTTATAGAACTGCTTTTTGCTGTCGGCAGCAAGCGGATTTTCGGGGAAGTTAGCGCCACCGGCAACAATCACGTCATCGTTGAGGTTGGCGCCAAAAGCTGCAGATACACCGTATTCGTATCCGGACTCGACGTTGTAAATGTCTGCATTTTCAACCTCAAGTTTAAATGTTGAAGTGAGCAATCCGGCGCCGTTAACAAGGTTTGCGCGGGTGAAAGGTTCCCAAGCGTAGCGCACGTAGCGCGGACGGCTGATTTGGCTGCTTGAAACAGTGACCTCACCGTCGGCTGTGACGGTTGCAGTTGCGGGCACGTAAAAACCTTCAATTTCGGCAACTTCAAAAGTGCGTATGTCTTTACCGTCGTTTGTTTGCAAGTTGGCAGCATCGCTGAAAGAGATTGTGATGCTGTTACCGTTTGCGACCGCGTGAAGCGGACGCGGGCCGTCGGCAGAGAGCTCAGTGTGGCCGTAAGAATATTTCAAGGCTTGGCGGCCGAGACGTTCACCAACGGGGCGTTTGTTGCGGGGGTGCACGTCGAGCGAGTCGGCAACATCAGTGATAACAGTCATGTGCACATCGTGAATGCTATCGGCGAGGCGACGTTGGCTGTCACGAAATTGCGGCCAGCTTGGGCGATTCATGCCGCAAAGCTGCACGAAGTAGAAGGGTAAATTTTCGTTATTGAAAGCACGGCGCCAACTTTGAGTGAGGAGTTTGAAAAGGCCTTCGTGCACCTCAATGTTGTGGGCATTCGACTCACCTTGATACCAAATCACACCGGCAATAGAAATGCCTTCAAATTGGCGCATACCGGCTGAGTAGAGATATGACGGTTCGTAAGGGTGACGGCCGAGGGGACGGTTGTCACCGATATTTTGTTTGGCGCGCTCTTGGCACCACGGTTGCAAGTAGTCATTGCTTTGCCACTTGATGAGAATTTCGGGCATACCCATTTCGAGGGTGTTAATATCAACCCACGACTCAGTGTTTGAGCCGCCAACAGCATTGCAAATCACGCCGACAGGCACGTTGTCAAGGCTATCGCGCAATTGTTTGGCGAAATAGTATGCAACAGCCGAGAAGTTACCGGCATTTTGCGGGCTGATAGCTTGCCAAGTGGTGGGCAAATAGTGCTCGTTGTGGTCTATTTTTTTTATTACCTCATCGCTCCATTTTTCAGCATTGGTGCGAGCTATAGGTTTCATGTCGTAAATGCGAAGCAAGGGGTCAGAGCAATTTGCTATTGTCTCTTTGCCACCGATAGACTGACCGAGGGTGAACTCCATATTGCTTTGGCCGCTGGCAATCCACAATTCGCCGGCCATAATGTCGGTGAAATTAAGGTTTGTGGTGCCGTCAGTGACAGTCATTTTGTAGCCTGTGCCGGTGGCAAGAGGCGGGAGAACCACGCTCCAATGTCCGGTGTTAGAGGCTTTTGATGTAGCAGTTTGGCCGTTGAGAGTGACGGTGATATCAGTGTTAGCATTAGCACGTCCGGCAATGTGCACGGGTTGGTTGCGTTGCAACACCATGCCTGACTGATAGAAGTCGGGGAGTTTTAGCCCGCCAAAGTTGCCGGTGATGCATTTAAAAACCTCATCGGCCAACACACCGGCACCTTCAGCAGTGGGGTGTATGCCGTCAACAAACAGATTTTGACGGTCGCGGAACGGCTCGTTGAAGTCTATAAGTTCTACATTGTTATATTTGGCGATATTTTTAATTGCTTCTTGTATTTCCAAGCGCCAATCGCGAGTGCCGGTGCGGAAGCGGAAGTGGCGAGCGTGCAAAGGAGTGAGCAGAGCCACCATGATGCGCACGTTGGGGTTGATGCGACGGAAATCGTTGATAAGCGTGGTGTAGTCACCCACAAATTCAGAGTTGTAGTTGGGCCAGTTGCGGGGGTCGGTGTCGTTCACGCCGAGGTGCATGACCACAATGTCGGGGACGAAGGCAATAGCAGCCTTATATTCGTCTTGCTCATTGTAGGGACGGTGACCTTTGCGCAAAAGCGTGGCACCCGATTTGCCGAAGTTACCCACCTCATAGTCATCGCCAAGCAAGCGTTGCAGCTGAGCGGGGTAGTTGAGCGAGTCACGATTTTCTACGAGAAAACCGTAGGTGATGCTGTTACCAACGCAAGCCACTTTGATAGGCGCGGCACAAGCCACGACAAGAGCAAAGAGGCAACAGAAGGTTAAAAATAAACGTTTCATGATTAGTTATAGTATTTTTGGTAATTAATATTCGATTAGACAAACGCAATTAGTGCGCCTCCAACCAATTGGCACCGACACCGGCGCTAACAGTCAGGGGTACACGCGCTTTGTATGCGCCTTCCATTTTAGTAACAACCAGCGTTTTTAGTTGTTCAAGTTCGGAGGGCACCACGTCAAACACAAGTTCGTCGTGCACTTGAGTTATCATGCGCGATTTGAGATTTAGAGCTTTCATTTCGCGTGCGATATCAATCATAGCAATTTTTATGATATCGGCAGCCGAGCCTTGCAAGGGTGCGTTGATGGCATTGCGCTCGGCATAGCCACGCACCACGGCATTGCGCGAATTGATTTCGGGCAGGTAGCGTTTGCGTCCTTTGATAGTTGTTACGTAGCCGTCGGCACGAGCGTGCTCAATGGCTTCGTTCATATATTCAGCCACACGCGGATAGGTCTTTAAGTATCCTTGTATCAGCTCTTTGGCCTCGCTGCGAGGTATTCCCAAGCGCTCGCTCAAGCCGAAAGCAGAGATGCCGTAAATGATGCCGAAGTTTGCTGTTTTGGCATTGCGGCGCTGGCTGTCGCTCACCTCGTCGATGGGCAGATGATAGATTTTCGCGGCTGTAGAGCGGTGGATATCTTCGCCGGAGAGGAAGGCCTGCACCATAACGGGGTCGCCTGAAATTTCAGCCATCAAGCGCAATTCAATTTGCGAATAGTCGGCGCTCATAATGACATTTCCGGGCGAGGCAATAAAGGCGCGGCGAATTTCGCGGCCTTCGTCGGTGCGAATAGGTATGTTTTGTAAATTCGGGTTTGCCGATGACAGGCGTCCGGTTGCAGTGACCGTTTGGTTGTATGTGGTGTGAATGCGGCCGGTAGCCGGATTTATGAGTCGGGGCAAAGCATCGACATACGTGGCAAGGAGTTTTTTCAGACCACGTATCTCCAAAATCAGGTCAACAATAGGCCAATCGTGGCGATGCTTTTCGAGAATTTCTTCAGTTGTAGACCACGCACCTGTTTTAGTGCGTTTTGCTTTGGGGTCGATTTGCAAGCGTTCAAACAGCACTTCGCCCACTTGCGCCGGGCTGCTGATGTTGAATTTGCCGCCGGCCAAATCCCAGCACTGCTGTTCAAGCGAATTCATGCGCGCGGTGAGCGATTGCGACATTGTGGCCAATTCGGCAGTGTCGATACGCACACCGGTCCATTCCATTTCAGCGAGCACACGCACCATGGGCAGCTCTATGTCAGCCATGAGGTGGTCAGTAGCATCGGCAACAAGAGCACTTTGCAACACCGGTTGCAATTGCATCACAGCGTATGCTCGAGCGGCCACATTAGCGGCAATCTCGTCGTGGGCGCCCTTCATTGGCTTTTTACGATCTGTAGCGCTCAACTCATAGTCGTGCAAACGCAGGTTCAAATACGACATTGCCACGTCGGGCAAATCGTGTTTCATCTCCGGTTTGAGCAGATAGTGAGCAACGGCGGTATCAAAATAGTTGTCGGTGAGCGAAATGCCATGGCGGCGCAAAATGATGATATCGCGCTTCACATCGTGGCTGACAATGCGCAACTCAGGGCGTTCAAGCAACGTCTTGAGTGCACCCACAAACATTGCGGGCACGTAATTGTAGTCAGAGCCTGAGCAGAGGCCCACGCCAACAAGGTCGGCAGTCATAGCCTCATCGCCAACGGCATATACAGATATAGCTAAATCGCCGTTTGCAGTTATTGCGGCTGCATCGTCGAGTGATTGCGCTATGTGAAGTTTAGAGCTGTCAAAAGTTACGCAGGCCGGGGCTACCTCGTCGGGAGCATCAAAGTCGAAGAGCGAGCCCATGCCGTCAGCCGCAGGCTCGGCAGCAGAGACTTTAGGCACCGCCGGTGTTGCCTTTGGAGTATCAACTTTTTTCAAGCGCGACATGAGCGACTTGAACTCCAAGCTTTCAAACAATTCGCGCAAGCGGGCCCAATCAGGCTCGGCGCGGAGCAAATCGGTCGGCGTAACATCTAAAGGCACATCGGTTTTGATAGTAACGAGAGTTTTAGAGAACCGTATTTGCTCAATGTTGTCGGCAATTTTCTTTTGCAGAGCGCCTTTAATTTTGTCCACATTATTTATTATACCGTCAACATCGCCCCAATCGTTGATAAGTTTAGCGGCAGTTTTTTCGCCAACACCGGGGCAACCGGGCACGTTATCGCTGGCATCGCCCTCAAGTGCCAAAATATCAATCACCAAATTAGGCGATTTAATGCCATACTTTGCACAAATCTCGGCGGGAGTGCGCAGCTCATAGCCTTGGCCCTTTGGCACATGGCTATACATAAACACACGGTCGGTGACAAGCTGGCCGTAGTCTTTATCGGGAGTCATCATATACGTGGTAAAACCTTCCTTTTCGGCTGCTACAGAGAGCGTGCCGATAACATCGTCAGCTTCATATCCGGCTTTTTCAATCACTTTAATACCGTATGCTTCAATGATTTTTTTGATATAAGGTATCGACATGGTGATATCTTCAGGCTGCTTGTCGCGCTGCGCCTTGTACTCGGCATACATTTCGTGACGGAATGTTTTGCCGCCGGCGGGGTCGAAGCACACAGCCATATATGCCGGATTTTCTTTGCGCATAACTTCATCGAGAGCATTGCAAAATCCGTAAATTGCCGAAGTGTTGCGCCCGTCAGAGGTTACACGCGGCGCACGAATAAGGGCATAATAAGCTCGATAAATCAGCGCAAAAGCGTCAATCAGAAAGAGTTTTTTTTCTTCCATAAGTATATGAAACGGGTATTTTCAAATATTATTTCAATTTTTATTTTTAATTAGGTGTGTAAATTTACTAACTTTTACTCGAAAAAAGTACACTTTATCAAAAAGTTTAGTAATTTTGCACAATCTTATGACAACACTCGAGACCATACGCGCCGCAATTGCCCCGGATATCGAACGCTTAAGCGCTCGAATAGAGGAAAGTTTGTCGACAGACAACCCATTGCTGCAACAAATAATACGTGCCAATCTCAAAACGACAGGCAAAATGATACGCCCGATTATCGTGACGCTCTGCGCGCGCATGTTGGGTGAGGTGAATTGTCGCGTTATCGATGCTGCGGCATCTGTTGAACTTTTGCACAATGCATCGTTGGTGCACGACGACGTGGTTGACGGCTCATCAACTCGACGCGGCAAGCCCACCATCAACGCCGTGTGGCAAAATCATATTGCAGTGCTTGTTGGTGACTACTACGTGTCAACATCTATGCAACTCGCCATTGCTACCGGCAACATCAACATCATCAATCAACTTTGCTCGCTTGGCAAACAACTCAGTGTTGGTGAGCTCGACCAAATCAACAATGCCCGCAGCCACACACTCTCTGAGGAAGCTTACTACAAAGTCATAAACTTTAAAACAGCATCTCTGTTCCGTGCCTGCGCAGCTATGGGTTGCTATGCACAAAATGTTGATGACGAGCGTGCACAGGCGCTCACTCGCTTTGCCGAGCTGTTGGGATTGTGTTTCCAAGTGCGCGATGACATTTTTGACTATTACAGCGACGAAAAAGTAGGCAAGCCCACCGGCAACGACCTGCGCGAAGGCAAAATCACACTTCCGTTGCTGCACGTGTTGCTCAACGAGCAAGCTCCCGACCATGAGGCTATGTGCGCACTTGCTCACAAAGAGAGCCTCAACGACGCAGAGATTGAAACACTCATGGCATACGCTCGCAACAATGGCGGCATTGATTATGCCTATGAAAGCATGAGTCGTATGCGCGATGAAGCTCAAGCTTTGCTCAGCATTTTCCCAGCATCGCAAACAAAAACATGGCTCATAGAGCTGCTTGACTACATCATCAAGCGCGACTATTAA
>CAYSLD010000064.1:7598-11256 GCA_964431795.1 uncultured Bacteroides sp. | reverse complement strand
GTGATAACCGTGAAGCCTTCGTGTATGTCTATGAGCTCAACAATAGTCATAGCGCCCAACAGGAACAACACTGTTTGCACAACATCGCCAAGATGCTCCACAATGTCAACGTTGATAACATAGCTCAACGCTTGGTGAGCTAAATCTTGCGATTGCAAGGCCGGATTTTCGGCGAGGTAGTTTGTGAATTTCGCGCCGGCAAACTGGGGTACCAAGTTTGTGGCATCTAAGGCATACAACACCCACAAGAGCATTCCCAACAACAACGCTGTTGCTGTTTTGTCTACTCTCAACGGATGTTCAAGGGCTATCAAAAGATAGCCAACAATGAATACGATTACGATTGCAGTTAGCATATCAGGAGGTTAATTTTATGTGACCCATACAGGCCGCAGATATTAGAGAATGTGTCATTTTAGGTACGCTGCGAAATTACAAAAAGTTTACCTCAAACGGAAAGGAATTAGCGAAAAATTTCGTTAATTAATGTTGCAATTATTTCTGCATCCGATTTTTAACACAAACTGCTGATATTAGGTTAATAAGGGCTCCTGATTTAATAATTCAATCGGTCTTGATTTGCCTTGATTTGTTATATCAGCGAGAGAATATCGTCAGCATTATCAATGATATGGTCAGCATAAGTATCGGCCAATTCTTGGCGCGAGCGGAAGCCCCAAGTGACGCCACAACTTTCCACACAAGCACGGCGTGCTGTTTCCATATCTACGCCTGAATCGCCAACATATAGCACATCGTCTTTAGCGGTTGGGCAATCAGTGAGCACTTCAAACACCACAGAGGGGTCGGGCTTAACGGGCACACCTTCGCGCTGGCCATAAACTGCAGCCCACTTAAGGTCGCCAAAGAAATGTTCTATCAGTCGATTTACGGCGCTTTGATATTTGTTTGAAGCCACAGCAATGTTCACGCCACGGCGCACCAATTCATCGAGCAACTCGCGCATACCGGGATATACTGTGGTGTTGTTCCAAAGGTGGGCATCGTAATAGACCATGAAGTGCTTGCGCATCTCTTCGAGATTGTGTTTGTTACGCTCGTCGTCGGGCATTGCACGCTCAAGCAATTTCATCACACCGTTGCCAACCATATTGTTGTACGATGCAATTGGGTGGGTGTTGTAGCCCATTTGTTGCAGTGCATAGTTAGTAGCTGTGCCCAAGTCAGAGATGGTGTTGAGCAAAGTGCCGTCGAGGTCTAATATCACAAGTTGTTTCATAATTTTCAGTATTATTGTTTTAGAACGGATAGCCAACAGCGAAGTGGAAAGTTGCATCGCGTCCCCATTTTGGATGAATGAGGGGCCACGGCTCTTGATTCATTGCCGGGTTGTGCGCTTTCATACCGAGGTCTAAGCGCAGCAAGAAGTATGTGAAGTCCATACGCAATCCGGCGCCATAGCTGGCAGCTATCTCTTTGTAGAATTTATTAAATTTGAACATACCACCGGGTTGGTTCTCATAATTTTTGATAGTCCAGATATTTCCGGCATCAATAAACAGAGCACCTTCGAACACCCAGAATAGTTTTGCGCGATACTCTAAGCCAAGGTTTAGCGAGATATCGCCACATTGGTTGATGAAGTCAATAACAGAGTTTTTAGAGTCGTAACTACCGGGGCCAAGAGTGCGCACGCCCCAGCCACGCACACCGTTTGCGCCGCCTGCATAGAAGCGTTTTTCGAACGGTATGGCCGTAGAGTTGCCGTAAGGATAGCCAATGCCAAACGATGCGCGCATTGCCAATGCATTGCGGCTATTGAAATTGCGCACATGAGTGTAGTCAACCTCACCCTTCACATATTGCGCATATTGTATGCCAAAGATTTTGTAAGCTCCGTCACTTTTGCTCTGTCCAATCAGCGATGAAATGCCATAGAGCAAGTTACCGGCCATTTCAGCCGAGGCGCGGAATGTGGTGATAGACGGCTGCATGGCGAATGAGTTTGTTGTAGCCGTGGGTATGCGGCGATTTGTACGTGAGTAGGTGTAGCCCATGCGCATGATAAAGTGGTCTTCGTAGCTATATCGCAGCAAGGGGTTTGTTGGCGCTATCTCGTCAATGAAGTTTATGGTTGAGCTTGGCAGATACACATAGTTTATGTCAATGAGGTCAAATGTGCGACGCTCTGTGTATGCGTGATGCGGGTTGCTCCACTTATACTTCCAAGCGGCTCCGGCAATCACACGTGTATACTCGGGGCGCTCTTGATAGTTTGCTGATATGGCGAACTCAGTGCTGGCATTTATGCGCTGTTTGAAGTTGCGCGACAAGAATGGGGCTTCAAATTTCGGGAACGTGATGCCAACCTCACCGGCATACTCGGTATAGCGATTGTTTATGAGGTCGTCAAAATTGCCGCTCAGACTTTCGTAGCTGCCGCGCAATTTTGCGGTGAGCACATTGCTGCGCTTAGCGATATTGCGGTGTTGGTAGGTGAGTCCTACACCAAAACCAAAGTCGCCCTCAGAGTTTGTGCCTTCCACTTCAACGCTCATGCTTTGTTTTTTGTTGCGCGAGAGCAACACGTAAGCATCCATATACATATTGCCGTCAATCACGCTGAGCGGATTCATCTCAATATTGATAAATTTGAGTATGGTGAGCTGACTGAGGCTTTCGTATGTGCGCTCAACGGCCGAGGCATCATAAGCCCAGCTCGGCTGAATGAAGCATTTTTCTTCAAGTATGTCGGGCTTAATATATTTGTCTTTGCCGTATAGCACAGTGAGATCTTTGTATTGCACGCTGTCACAACCGGCAAAGTCGTAGCCTAAGCCGGTTTGCGAGGGGTTGTAGTCGGTAACAAAATACACCTTATTAATGGTGTAGCGAGTGTGCGTGGTTGACGGGGCGATGCCTTCAACCTCACGAGGTGGTTGCACGGTCATTGTCAGCGCTATCTCTTTGCTGCCGGGGAGTGTGTCGGCCAAATAAGTGATATACTCACGGTTAAATGCATAGTATCCGCGATTGCGCAAGTCATTGGTGATGCGGCCACGCTCTTCATCCAACTTATTGCGGTCAAAAAGTTGTCCGGGGCGGACTAGTGTTGATGCGGTGTCGGCCATGACTATATTAGTGATAGCTGTATCGGCGCACTCAAATTTTATGTCGGAAATGATGTGAGGCTGACCGGCAGTGATGTTGTAGGTAACATTCATGCGCTTGCGAGCAAGGTTGCCAACGGTGTCAACTGAAACGGCAGCATCCATGTATCCACGGTTGATGAGTGCTTGACGCAACTGACGGCGCGAAAGCTCGGTGAGCTCGTCATCGTAAATCACGGGGGCTTGTCCCAAACGGCGCAGCCAACGGTTCACCCATTTAGTTGAGTCTTTACCTGAAAGAGAATAAGTGCTAAGTTGCAATTTAGCAAACCCAAGCACTTTATGGTTAGGCGATTGGCGCAAAAAATTATATAGCTCTGTAGCGTCGATAGAGCTTCGAGCAGCGCTATCGACTGATATAGTGACATTGTCGAGCAGGTATTGTCCGTCGGGCACATGCTTCACCGGACTACATGCCCACAAACACACTGCAAATGCAAATAATATAAGTATCTTCGTTTTCACACCACAAATTTACAAAATAAAAAGTAATGAGTAAAAAGTAAGAAGTAAAAAGTAATGAGTAA
>CAYSLD010000064.1:0-7498 GCA_964431795.1 uncultured Bacteroides sp. | reverse complement strand
GAGTAATGTGTGGGGTGTATTTTTTCGTAATTCAAAAAAAAATAGTATTTTTGCGCATACTAACTACCATACACAAATTTATGAACGTAACAAAATCAATAGCAATGGGCGCAGCAGCACTTATGTTGGCGACCTCTGCTCCGACGGCCAATGCCGCAGACGATGCGCCACTCATTGATCGCACAGATTTTAAAAGCGAAAACGGTATTTTTGATATCGACGCTTTGATGGCGCTCGGTAAAGTTTCAGAACCGAAAGTCTCACCCGACAAGAAAAAACTACTCTATGGCGTGGCTTATGAGAGCGTAGAGCAAAATCGCTCAAACCGCGACCTATATGTTAGCGACCTTGACGGTAAAAATGTGGTACGCCTCACTCGCACACCGAAAAGCGAGAACCAGGCAGTATGGATTGACGGCGGTGCTCGCATAGCATTTATTTATCCCGATGCTGACGGCAACGCTCAAATGTGGGTGATGAATGCCGATGGCAGCAATCGCCAATGCGTGACTGATGTTGAAAACGGCATCAGCGGATTTTTGCTATCACCCGACCAAAGCAAGGTTGTGGTTATCAGCAGCATTAAATCAGTGAAAGAAGCTAAAGATATTTACCCGGACCTCCCCGAGGCCACAGGTCGTGTGATTGACGACTTGATGTACAAGCACTGGGACGAATGGGTGAAAGATATACCCCACCCCTTTGTCGGCTCGTTTGACGGCACAAAGGTTAGCGGTCTGAAAGACATCATGGAAGGCGAACCGTATGAGGCTCCGATGAAGCCCTTCGGTGGCATCGAATCGCTGGCATGGTCGCCCGACTCACAAAATCTTATATATGTTTCGCGCAAAAAGACAGGCCGCGAATATGCCGAGTCAACAAACAGCGACTTATACCTTTATAATATAGCAGCCGGCACCACCACAAACCTCACAGAGGGCATGATGGGCTACGACACAAATCCGGCCTACTCACCCGATGGCAAGTATGTTGCTTGGCTGTCGATGGAGCGCGACGGATATGAGGCCGACAAAAATCGTCTTTTCATACTCGACACCACAACCGGTGCTAAAACCGACCTCACTGCAAATTGGGACTACACCATCGAGGAATTTGCATGGCGTCCAGACGGCAAATCAATAGTGTTTATTGCCTACTATCAAGGTGGAGCCCCGGTGTTTAGCATCGACCTCAAAACAAAAGCAGTGACCACCCTTGCCGAAGGCCAATGCGACTACACGTCACTTGAAGTGGTTGACAACTACAACGTGCTCACACTGCAACACTCAATGGTTCGCCCCAACGAAATATATAATGTATACAGCAAAGGCAAAAAGAGCAGCGTGACACGCCTCACAGACGTGAACGACCACATCTTCAACCAATTGACAATGCCCAACGTGGAGAAGCGCATGGTGCCCACCACCGACGGCAAAGAAATGCTCACTTGGGTTATCTATCCGCCGAAATTTGACAATACAAAGAAATATCCCGCAATACTTTATTGCCAAGGTGGCCCGCAAAGTGCCGTTAGCCAATTCTGGAGCTATCGTTGGAATTTTGCACTCATGGCATCAAACGGATATATCATGATTGCGCCCAACCGCCGCGGTGTACCCGGATTTGGCACCGAGTGGGAAGAACAAATTTCAAAAGACTATCCCGGTCAAAACATGACTGACTACCTGACCGCTGTTGACTATGTGAAAGCTAACGAGCCGGCAGTTGATGCTGAGCACATTGGTTGCACAGGTGCCAGCTATGGTGGCTTCTCAACATATTGGTTAGCCGGTAACCACGACCACCGCTTTGCAGCATTTTTTGCACACGCCGGTATTTTCAACACCGAGGCACAATATCTTGAGACCGAAGAGATGTGGTTTGCCAACTGGGATATGGGCGGTGCCTATTGGGACAAGAGCAATGCAGCAGCACAACGCACATTTGCAAACTCGCCCCACCGCTTTGTTGACAAATGGGATGCTCCCATCATGATTTCGCATGGTGAATATGACTTCCGCATTCTTGCATCGCAAGGCATGCAAGCCTTCAACGCTGCAAAATTGCGTGGCATACCTGCAGAAATGGTAATCTTCCCCGACGAAAATCACTGGATACTTAAGCCACAAAATGCCGTTCAATGGCAACGCTTGTTCTTCCGCTGGTTTGACCGTTGGTTGAAAAAATAAATAAACGAAACAATAGGCTGCGTCAATGTTTTGGCGCAGCTTTTTTATTTAGTGACGAAAATCAAAAAGTTTCTTCAATATTATATTGCATATTTTAAAATATTTTGTAATTTTGTGCAAAACAAATAAAGAAAGACTACAAACATTAAATAAATTATCAATCTTTTACATATATCATGACTAAGAAATTTCTCACTACATTGGCAATCGCTTGTGTGACACTGTGCTGCAGTGCCAAAATCACAGTGCCCGTGCCCGAGCGCCCCGCCGGCCAAACCGACATGATTGAGTTTGCCGCTGCGCCCATCGAAACAGTACGAGTTGGCTTTATCGGCCTAGGTATGCGTGGTCCTGACGCAGTAGACCGTTTTGTTCACATTCCGGGCACAAAAGTTGTTGCTCTGTGCGATGTAGAACAATCGCGCGTAGACAAAACTCAAAAATTCCTCACTAATGCAGGTCTTCCGAAAGCTGAGTCGTATGCCGGTGACACCGCAGTGTGGCGCAAACTTGTGGAGCGCGACGACATCGACCTCATCTACATTGCAACCGACTGGGTGCACCACTATCCCATTGCAAAATATGCTATGGAATGTGGCAAACACGTAGCAATTGAAGTGCCCGCAGCTCTCAATATGAACGAGATTTGGGACCTCATCAACACCTCAGAGCGCACACGCCGCCACTGCATGATGCTTGAAAACTGTGTGTATGACTTCTTCGAGCTCAACACACTCTACATGGCACAACAAGGCCTATTTGGCGAAGTGCTTCACACTGAAGGTTCATACATTCACAACTTGAAAGAATTTTGGCCCTACTATTGGGAAAAATGGCGTTCAGAGTACAACAACGAGCACCGTGGTGACGTCTACTCTACACACGGCGTAGGCCCGGCTTGCCAACTGCTCAACATACACCGCGGTGACCGCATGACCACACTTGTGGCAATGGACACCGACCCCTTCAACGGTCCTAAAGACTATGAAGAAGCAACAGGCAAGAGTGGTGCTAACTACAAAAACGGTGACCACACCATGACTCTCATCCGCACTGCTAAAGGCAAAACCATCCAAATTCAGCACGATGTTGTTAACCCGCGTCCTTACAGCCGCATGTACCAACTCACCGGCACAAAAGGTTTCGCTAACAAATACCCCAAAGAAGGCTATGCTTTTGAGCCCGAGCAAATAGCTTCAGACGAAGTGCCCGACCACGAAAATCTTAACCGTCACGGTTGGATCACAGCTGAGCAACGTGCTGCTCTTGAGAAAAAATACACACACCCATTCATCAAAGAAGTAGGCGAATTGGCAAAAGAAGTAGGTGGCCACGGTGGCATGGACTACATCATGGACTATCGTTTGGTTTACTGCTTGCACAACGGTCTGCCCCTTGACATGGATGTATATGACTTGGCTGAATGGTGCTGCCTCTCTCCGCTCTCAGCTCTTTCTATAGAGAATGATTGCGAGCCGGTAGAAGTGCCCGATTTCACTCGCGGTGGTTGGCAAAAAGTCAACGGCTATCGCCAAGCATTCAAAAAGTAACAGAATTGCTTAATAATAGAAAAAGCGGCGTCACCTCCACGATGACGCCGTTTTTCATATACTACTGTTATGACTTATGTGGTATTAACAAAACTACTAACTAAGTAAGCATGGTATAAGTTACTTTATTGAGCGAGAGAGTCTAACTAAATTTTATCGAAAGCTTGAGAGAGGTCATCGATGATGTCATCGATATGCTCAATGCCGATAGAGAGGCGAATGGTGCCGGGATAGATTTCTTGGTCGATAAGTTCTTCGGGCGACAACTGAGAGTGAGTAGTTGTTGCGGGGTGAATGACCAATGATTTAACGTCGGCAACGTTAGCGAGCAAAGAGAATATCTTCAGACTATCAATGAATCGATGAGCCTCTTCTTGACCACCATAAATCTCAAATGTGAATATTGATCCACCACCATTAGGGAAATATTTTTTATAAATCTCATGATCAGGATGTGAAGGGAGTGCGGGGTGATTTACCTTTTTAACCTTGGGGTGATTAGCGAGGAAATCGACGACTTTGAGCGCATTTTCAACATGACGTTCCACGCGCAAAGAGAGGGTTTCAAGACCTTGAATAAGAGTCCAAGCATTGAACGGCGAGATTGTTGAGCCGGTGTCGCGCAAGAGGACGGCGCGGATGCGAGTGACGTAAGCGGCCGGGCCGGCAGCATCAATAAAGCGGATGCCGTGGTAAGAAGGATCAGGCTCTGAGAGCTGCGGGAATTTACCCGAAGCTGCCCAGTCAAATTTGCCTGAATCGATAATTAAACCACCGAGCGAAGCACCATGTCCGCCGATGAATTTAGTTGCAGAGTGGAATACAATGTCTGCGCCATATTCTATAGGTCTGATAAGATAAGGGGTGCCGAAGGTGTTGTCAATAATCAAAGGTATGCCATGTTTGTGAGCAACGTTAGCCACGGCCTCAATGTCGATGACATTAGAGTTGGGGTTGCCGAGTGTTTCGATGAACAGGGCTTTAGTGTTAGGTTTGATAGCATCTTCGAAGTTGCTAACCTTTGAGGGGTCAACGAAAGTTGTAGTTATGCCGTAGGTAGGCAGTGTGTGAGCAAGTAAGTTATAAGAACCTCCATATATTGTTTTTGCCGAGACGATGTGGTCGCCCTCACCGGCAATGTTTAAGAACGAGTAAGTAGCTGCAGCTGCACCTGAAGCAACAGCGAGAGCGGCAACACCACCTTCGAGAGCGGCGATACGTTGTTCGAGCACATCCTCGGTGGGGTTAGTGAGGCGGCCGTAGATGTTACCGGCGTCGGTGAGGCCGAAACGGGCAGCTGCGTGAGCCGAGTTGTGAAATACGTAGCTGGTTGTTTGGTATATGGGCACTGCGCGAGCGTCAGTGGTGGGGTCGGCTTGTTCTTGACCAACATGCAATTGAAGTGTCTCAAAGTGTAATTTTTTTTCTGACATGGCTGAATATTTTTTAAGTTTGTTGTATAATTTGTTATTAGAAGTTTTACATCGCAAAATTAACGTCGCTAGAAATTTTATGCAAATATTTTTTGAATATTGGATAAAATTACTACATTTGCAGTGTAGAAGTATTATATTATTCTTTTACTTAGTATAAAATTCAACCTTAATAGAATATTATTCGTTTACATCATGACAGCTATTGACGACATTGACAAAAAGATTTTGCGTGCTGTGCAAGAAAATTGCAAGCTGACCATAAAAGAATTGGCAGCAAAGGTTAACCTATCGACCACTCCGGTATATGAACGTCTGCACCGATTGGAAGCAGACGGTGTGATTTCACAGTATGTTGCGCTGCTCGACGCCGACAAGCTCAATATGGGTTTTGTGGTGTTTTGCAATGTGAAGCTTGAGCGCATAAACAAAGAGAAGGCGCTAAACTTCATTGAGAATATACGCGCCATGCGCGAGGTGACGGAATGTTACAATGTGTCGGGCAATTTCGACTATATGCTCAAAGTGCACGCACACGACATGAAAGAGTATCAAGAATTTATTATCAACCGACTGGGCACCATCGACAATATCAGCCACGTTGAGAGCTCATTTGTCATGGAGCAAGTAAAACAAAACTCCGGCATCCCCATCTAGCAGGAAAGCCGGAGCCTATATGGTTTATAATAAGAGACCTTATTTTATAACAAATTTGTAGGCTTTATTATTTACAGTGAGAATGTAAATGCCGGGGGCGAGAGCGATAGAGCGCTCGTAACCTTGGTAGAGGGCGGTGCCGTACATATTGTAAATTGACACAAGAGTATCGTCAGCAACATTTGAGATGAGGACATTGCGACCGGCGACATTCACACTCGCCTCGTTGTAGATTATCGAGCTTTCAGATGTGTAATTCGGATCAATCACAAACGAGGCAGTAAAAGTATGGTCATCGTCAATACTCTGAATGGTGTAAGTATTATTGACCAATTCGTTGATTATATTTTTTCCGTCAAGTGAAGCAGACGAAAGCATATAGCCTTCGTTGGGGGCAAACTTAACTTCAACAGTTGAATTTGTGGCAAAAGTGTATTTGTCGTGAACGAAACCGTCAATGGTAATTGCGCCATTCTCGTCGCAGTTTGCAAATATATCGTTGAAACTAATGGCTGTGTCATTCCATTTATCATTTAGCCATTTAACATTATCCTCAACAATATATTGCGCATAATTTTGACGACTTGCGGCTTTGTAAATAGCATTACGAAGGCCCAAATCTTTCCACATCACAGAATCATAATTATATGAGTCGGCAATCTGCGCTAACAAAGCCTTACTGTTTGCATATATTTCTGTGAATACGCTGTCATCAAGAGAAGACCAAATTTCAACAACTTTTTTCTGAAGAGCAGGATATTTCCAAAGTTCGGGCAACCATTTAGTTATGCGCAATTCGCGTGAGTTCCAAACATAATCATTATTGTATTTATATTTCTCATAAACCCACAGCAAATCCCACACGGGGCCGCACATCCATTTTTTATCTTCGCCGAGATCTTTATTCAGATACCAACTGCCCACATAAGCATCATAATTGTTTATCACTTCTTGCACTATGACAAACCTAGCAAGCATATCAATGTCGATATAGTCCTCCCATTCATGCGAGTTTTTATCAGGATTATATATAGCTGCATTTATCTTTGTAAACTCATTGGTAAGCCAATCTTTTTGCACATCACTAAGGACCTCAGGTGAGTGATATGAAATTCTCATGCTCTTCCCTTCTTGCTCATCAATCTCAATTTGAGAATCGTCCTTGTAGTTATCTAGTTCAACAAGCCAACCGCCATTAACGGTAGACTCATCAGTGTTTAGGTCTTCTTGTTCTTTTATATTGACACGGTTTTTCTCAACTCTAACATTTTCAGTTACTAAATAAAATCCAAGAAATTCGCCGTTCAAAACTAATTCAATAGGCTTTTGCGACGGTGTCCATGGAAAGCCCATTTTTTTTGCCAGGTCAAAACCAAGACTACCTATAAAAGCATCAAGATCACCGGCACATGCCAATAGAGCAAAATGCTTACTTTTGGCAAGGCCCATTAGGGAAGTTTTAGCGCCCAATTTAATTTTATATGGTTTTTTCACAAGTTTCCACGATGAATTGCCACGGCCTCTAATTTCCAAAGGCAGAGGCTCGTCAACAGAGCCCAAGGCCTTAACATCATCATGGCCCATTGGGTCAAGATAGTAAGTACCGGCAATATAAGTTTCTTTGCTAGTCACCGGTGTGGCATCTTCGGTATTAATATACAATACCGGC
>CAYSLD010000063.1:0-11256 GCA_964431795.1 uncultured Bacteroides sp. | reverse complement strand
TTACTTGGCGCGCGGCGCCTTACTTTAGTAAGAGAGTATGTTTTTGCGGCCGGCGTCGATGCGCAGCAATATGAACAGCAGGAGTGTGAAGCCCCAGAGCGATGAGCCGCCGTAGCTAAAGAATGGCAGCGGGATGCCTATCACCGGGCACAGTCCAATCACCATGCCGATGTTCACACAAAAGTGGAATATGAAGTATGACGCGACGCAGTATGCATACACCCTACCAAATATGCCATGTTGCCGCTCGGCAATGGTGATAATGCGCAAAATGAAGCACACATACACAACCACAACGAGCATTGTGCCCCAAAATCCTTCTTCCTCGCCAATGGTGCAAAAAATGAAGTCGGTGTGTTGCTCGGGCACGTATTTAAGTTTGGTTTGAGTGCCGTTCAAAAAGCCTTTGCCCCCCAGCCCACCTGAGCCGATGGCAATTTTTGATTGGTTCACGTTATAACCGGCGCCGCGTATGTCGTCCTCAATGCCCAACACCACTTTGATGCGCAGCTGCTGGTGTGGCTGTAAATAGTCGAAGGCCACATTCACCGAGAACATAAACATTATTGCCAAAATAGGTGTGATAACGGGCACGAAAAGTTTGTTTGCGTGATATTTCACAGCCTCAAAAGCGATGTATGCAGTGGCTATGCCGATAATTGAGAGCATGATGGGCATGCCGGGAAGGTCGATGTTGCACACTCCGGCAAGTATCCAGAGCACTACAGCACTTCCGGCAAACCATGCCACAACGTTGCGCACAATGTTAAAGCGCTTGTTGAAGATGAACAGCATGATTGTCATCACGGCCATGATTATCACCATCAGCCAAAACTGGCCTGAGGCTATACCCATGATGGTTGTCTCGGTGAACTTGATGGCAACCACAAATATCACCACTGCAAACACAGCGGCAAACAAAATCAAGCCACTCATACCCTCGCGATAGAGCACAAAAAACAAGGCCATGAAGGTTAGCGCCGAACCTGTTTCTTTTTGCATCAATATCAGCAATATAGGTATGAATATGATGGCGCACGCTTTGCCATAGTTAGAAAGCTTGGCATTGAGCACAAAGTTGTACGAGCTAAATAGCTTTGCCAAAGCCAACGCTGTGGCAAACTTAGCGAACTCTGCCGGCTGCAAACTCATAGGGCCCAGCACAATCCACGAGCGCGAGCCTTTGATGTCGGGCGCCACAAATGGCGTGATTAGCAGCACTATAAGCACCAGTATGTATATCGGATAGGCATAGGTTTCGTACATGCGCGAGTCAATCAACAGCAGCACAAAACCGAGAGCGAACGACAAACCAATCCACAAGGCTTGTTTACCGGAAAATTCGCTGAACGAAAGTATTGCGGCATCGTCAAAGTCGTAGCTGGCAGCGTAAATACTGATTACACCGCATACAACCATTACCAAATATAAGAACACCAACGTCCAGTCGATGCTTCGCAACATGCTTGGTGCATCAATTCTTCGATCCATAATATAGCTTTGTGGTTAGCATTTGTTCTTCCATTCCTTTACGTGCCGGTGAAATCGTTCCGGTGAGGTATTTTTCCATTACCAAACTGCCGATGGGCACACCGAAAGCAGCGCCGAAACCGGCATTTTCAACATACACGGCAACAGCAATTTTCGGCTTGTTGTAGGGAGCAAATCCCATAAAAGCCGAGTGGTCTTTGCCGTGAGGGTTTTGAGCGGTACCGGTTTTTCCGGCCACTTCAATATCGGGCAAGGCGGCGCGGCGGCAAGTACCACCGAGCACAGCCATACGCATACCTTCAGCGATGACCGGATAGTATCGGGCATTGATGGTTGGATAGCGCTTTGCTATCAAGTCGGCGGGCATCACTGTGTCCTGTATCTCTTTTACCACGTGCGGGGTGATAAACCAACCGCGGTTGGCAATAGTTGCGCACAAGTTTGCGATTTGCAACGGTGTGGCAAGTATTTCACCTTGGCCGATAGATACGGAGATGATGGTGTTAGCGCTCCAGTGGCCTTCGCCGTAAAATTTATTGTAGAAACGGTCGTTGGGCAAGAAACCACGGCTTTCACCGGGCAGGTCTACGCCGAGGCGATAGCCATAGCCCATCGACACGAGGTGTTTTTTCCATATTTCAAACGCATTTGCCGAGGTGCCGTATTTGCTGCGCTTGTCAATCATCGACTTAAAGCCCCAACAGAAATAGGCGTTGCACGACGTTTGCAAGGCGGGTTGCAGTGCCAAGGGGCTGCCATGGCCGTGACAACCAACTTTCAAACGGCCGTTGATGTAGCCATGATAGCACGGGAACGGTGTTGACGGGTTGATGATGCCTTCGTGCAAGAATATCAAACCTTGTGTGGGCTTGAATGTTGAGCCGGGAGGATATGCGCCCATGAGAGCACGGTCGAAAAGCGGCTTGGCGGGGTCGTTGACCAACTCGCGATAGTTTTTACCGCGGTCACGGCCAACCAAGCGTGTGGGGTCGTACGTGGGGCTCGACACCATGCAAAGTATTTCGCCGGTCTCGGGCTCGATAGCAACAACAGCGCCACGTTTGCCCACCATGAGCGACTCGGCATATTCTTGCAAACGTATGTCAAGACTGAGTTTGAGGTCGCGTCCCGATATTGGGCTTATGTCGTGAGCACCATTCTCGTAACGGCCTTGTATGCGGCCGCGAGCATCGCGAATGAGCACTTCAACGCCCTTCACACCGCGCAAATATTCCTCATAGCTGCGCTCCACACCAAGGTCGCCGGTGTAGTCGCCGGGCGAATAGTAAGGGTCGCGCTCAATGTCGGTGGCATTTACCTCGCGGATGTTGCCCAACACGTTTGCGGCAGCGAAGTGGTTGTACTGGCGGAGTATGCGTTTTTGTATGAAAAAGCCGGGGAAACGATATAGTTTTTCTTGCAAACGGCCATAGTCTTGAGCCGAAAGGTGTGTCATCAACACTTGCGGGGTGTATGACGAATAGCCCGGATTTTTGCGCTTATCTTTCATATCCTCAAAGCGCTGATCAAGCTGTTCTTTGGTGATATTCAGAGTGTTGCAAAAGTCGAGAGTATCAAAATCGGCCACATCGCGCGGTATGAGCATAACGTCGTAGGCGGGCTGATTGAACACCACCAACTCACCTTTGCGATCATACATCAAACCTCGAGAGGGATATATAGTTTTTTTGAGGAAGGCGTTTGTGTCGGCCGACTGTTTGTATTTTGCATCACTGATTTGCAATTCAAACAGACGTAGCGAGTAGATTAACGCAATTATAACAATAAAGGCGCCAATCACATATTTACGCTTCTCTAAGTTATAATTTTTTCTCACGGCGGCTCACTGAAAGACTGTCAATAGCGTATATTATAATAAATGTGTAGAGCGTGCTCGAGACAATGCGCAGCAACAGTCGCAAGAAGTTGAAAAAAGTGAACGCTTCAATTGAGAGTGCAAATATGCAATATATCACTATCATGGTGAGTGCATATTTCATGAACGTTGCAGAGCCCATGGTCTGCATGGCCGGACGCTGACCGGCAAGGTCTTCGTCGCGCGACACATATAAGTGGAACAGAGGTTTGCGCATGAATGCCAACAATGTGCATGCCATAGCGTTGATGCCGTATGTGTTTGAGAAAATGTCGACCAACAACCCGGCTAAAAAGCCTACGGTCACTGACCAATTGGTGTTGAGGGTGACGGGCAATGCTATGATGAAATAGATAAACACAAAGGGCATGGCACAGTTAAAGAGCACTAGGTTGTTAAAAATAACAGCTTGTGCAAGTATCAACACTATAAATAGCAATATGTAGTTTATCAATGACTTGGTCATTACTGCGTGAAGTGTTTTTATATTTTAGTTTGCCTGTGTCAGCAAGTATGTTTTGTTATTCGGTGGGCGATGTCTTGCCCTCGGTCACTTGGTTTGCTTCTTCCAGCTCTTTGAGCTCGGCAGAGTAGTTGTTGACCACCACTTGCACGTTATTGAGCGTGGTAAAGTCGCTGAGCAAACGCACTTTTAGGGCAAAGAAGTTTTCGTTGCGGCCTTTGTTGTCGCTGACAACCACACCTACGGGAATGTCTTCGGGGAATACGGCCGAATAGCCGCTGGTGATCACGGTGTCGCCGGTGTGATATTTGGTGTGACGGGGTAGTTCTTCGAGCACAGCGTAGTGCGGATCTTTTCCGTCCCATACCAGCGAGCCGAAACTTTCATTGCCTTTGATTTTGCACGACAGTCTGAAGTTGGGATTGAGCAACGAAATCACACGTGCATGGTGGTCGCTGACCACATTCACTATGCCCACAACACCGTTTTGGTCGATAACGCCCATTTCGGGTTTAACTCCGTCGAGTTGGCCCTTGTTGATGGTGATGTAGTTGCGAGCAAGCATCACTGAGTTGTTGACCACGTGTGCCACTATAAATTGATAGTGGCGCAATGCTTGGAACGGAGCAAGAGTGTCTGATTTTTCCTCGGCGCGCTTTTCGTTGAGGCGTTGCACTTGTTCGCGCAGAGCAATCACTTCAAGCTGCAAGTCGGCATTGCGGCGGTTGAGGTCTTCGTTGTTCTCCTTTAGATTGAAGTATGAGGTCACATTTCCGGCAACATCATATATCGACGCCGACACTTTTCCTGCCGACGTCAAATAAACGTGATGTTGATACGGATTATGTTGAAACAGCAACCAGCCTGCCAACACCAAATAAAAGGCGAAGACAAACCACTTGCTATTTCGTATAAAAAAATTTAATAATTCGCGCACTATATTTTTACTTAGGGATAGTGTCTACCCCCGGTTTTATCGGATAAGGAACGAGAATTTATCAATATTTTTGAGCGCTACGCCGGTACCTTTAGCTACAGCGAGCAAGGGATCTTCAGCGATGTGGAATTGGATGCCGATTTTGTTGGTCAAGCGTTTATCCAAGCCACGCAACATTGCGCCACCACCGGCAAGATAGATGCCGTTGCGCACGATGTCGGCGTACAATTCGGGAGGTGTTTGCTCAAGAGCGCCGAGCACTGCTGCTTCAATCTTAGAGATTGATTTTTCAATGCAGTGGCAAATTTCTTGGTACGACACAGGCACTTCCATGGGGAGTGCTGTCATTTGGTTGGGGCCGTGCACGATGTAGTCGGCAGGGGGATTTTCGAGCTCGGTGAGAGCTGAGCCAACGTTGAGTTTGATGAGCTCGGCAGTGCGTTCACCCACTTTCACGTTGTGAGCGCGCTTCATGTGGTTTTGGATGTCGTCGGTCAAGTCGTCACCGGCAATTTGTATGCTCTTGTTGCTGACGATACCGCCAAGTGAGATAACGGCAATCTCGGTAGTACCACCACCTATGTCAACAATCATATTGCCTTCGGGGGCTTCAACATCGAGGCCGATACCAAGTGCAGCAGCCATAGGCTCGTAAATCATATAGACGTCGCGACCGCCGGCGTGCTCAGAGCTATCGCGTACGGCACGGATTTCAACTTCGGTAGAGCCTGAGGGTATGCCCACCACCATGCGCAATGAGGGTGAGAACCAGTTGCTCTTAGAGCTGGCTTTTTTCACGAGGCCGCGAATCATCAATTCGGCAGCGTTAAAGTCAGCGATAACACCTTTGCGCAAGGGACGAACGGTGCGAATGCCTTCGTGCTCTTTACCTTGCATTTGTTGTGCCTCTTTACCTACGGCAATGAGTTTGTCTGTACGTTTGTCGAGAGCAACGATTGAGGGCTCGTCGATAACGATTTTGTCGTTATGGATGATAATCGTATTGGCGGTGCCAAGGTCGATTGCAATTTCTTTTGTCAGAGAGAAAAGTCTCATTTTAACAGAAATGATTGAAATAAATGATGAGTAGAAATGTGATTATTAGTGTTTGAAGTGGCGCACTCCGGTCATCACCATTGCAATGTTGTTTTTGTTGCAATAGTCCACTGATTCGCCGTCGCGAACTGAGCCGCCGGGCTGTATCACAGCGTCAACACCGGCTTTGTGTGCAATTTCCACGCAGTCGGCAAAGGGGAAGAATGCGTCAGAAGCCATCACAGCGCCATTCAGGTCAAAGCCGAATGAATGTGCTTTTTCGATAGCTTGTTTGAGGGCGTCAACGCGTGATGTTTGACCCACACCGCCGGCGCAAAGCTGACGGTTTTTAGCCAACACGATGGCGTTGCTCTTTGAGTGTTTTACGATTTTGTTAGCAAACAACATATCGTCAATCTGGGCTTCGGTAGCTGTGCGTTCGGTCACAGCCTTGAGATCGTCAGCAGTTTCGGTTTTGAGGTCGCGCTGCTGCACGAGAGCGCCGTTGAGAGCTGTGCGCACCGACATCTCTGTGCGGTTTGCTTGCTTTTGCACCAAGATAATACGATTTTTCTTTTGTTTGAGTATCTCGAGTGCCTCAGCGGTGTATGCGGGAGCGATAATCACTTCAAAAAATATCTTGTTGATTTCGGCTGCAGTCTCTGCATCAACCTCGGCATTTGTAACAAGCACACCACCAAAGGCCGACACGGGGTCGCCGGCGAGAGCGTCTTTCCATGCATCGAGGAGCACGGGGCGCGATGCCAAGCCGCAAGCGTTGTTGTGTTTGAGGATGGCGAAAGTGGTGTCGCCTTCAAACTCAGCAATCAAAGCTGTGGCAGCGTCGATGTCACCAAGGTTGTTGTATGAAATTTCTTTGCCGTGCAATTGAGTGAACATCTCGTCAAGGTTGCCGTAGAAGTATCCTGCTTGGTGAGGATTTTCGCCGTAGCGCATGGGCTTAACGGTATCAACAGCGAAACGCAAGGCTGAGGGTTGCTCAAATGTGCCGTCAAAGTAATTGAAGATTGCACTATCATACTCGCTCGAAACAGCGAAAGCTTCTTTAGCGAACCAACGGCGTTGGTCGAGTGTGGTGCGCGCACCTTGTTCGCTGAGCACTTTTGAGAGCGCTGCGTATTGGTGTTTTGAAGCCACAATCACAACATCGTTAAAGTTTTTGGCTGCTGCACGAATGAGTGAGATGCCGCCTATATCAATTTTCTCGATGATATCGGCTTGTGAAGCACCTGAACGCACGGTTTCGGTGAACGGATACAAGTCAACAATCACGAGGTCGATATCGGTGATTTGATATTGTTCGGTTTGACTACGGTCAGTTTCATTGTCGCGACGATTTAATATACCGCCAAACACTTTGGGGTGCAAAGTTTTCACACGTCCGCCCAAAATCGAGGGATAACCGGTGAGGTCTTCAACTGCCATGCAAGGATAGCCCAAGCTTTCGATAAATGCTCGTGTGCCGCCTGTTGACAAGAACTTTACGCCATCAGCGTTCAACTTTTGTAGTATTTCTTCGAGACCGTCTTTGTAAAAAACAGAAATAAGTGCTGTTTTGATAGATTTTGATTCTGACATAGACCGTTTGTTTGAATGTAATTATACAGTGATTTATCGTGCAAATTTACAAAAAAATAAGATGTTACATATCGTTATTTGTATAAAATTTTTCACTGCAATGATTTTTTTTTGCAACACCACGTTTTTGCCTCTCTTTTAGGCCATTTTTCGGCCGCAAAACTCTCAAATTTTGGCAATCTCATTTTTTTGTTGTACGTTTGCATCATATAAGTAAACTTTAAACGTATGCCTACTGACAATTGCAAAAAATATCTTGTCACCGGAGGTGCCGGTTTTATCGGCGCCAACTTTGTCAAGTATCTGCTACATAAATACGATAACAACGTGCAAATTGTGGTGCTCGATGCCCTCACTTATGCCGGAAATATAATGAGTATTGCCGACGAAGTGAAGCGCGAGAACGTGAAATTTGTGCACGCTAATATAAACGACAACGCTGCCGTAACAAGCATTTTTGCCGAATTTAACCCGGATTTCGTGGTCAACTTTGCCGCCGAAAGCCATGTTGACCGCTCAATTGAAAACCCGCGCATCTTCCTCGAGACAAACTTACTTGGCACACAGTCTCTGCTCGATGCCGCACGCCACAGCTGGCAAGCCGCTGACGGCGCTTGGGCCAACGGCAAACGTTTTTTGCAAATAAGCACCGATGAAGTGTATGGCTCGCTCTCTCGCGATTTTGACTCGGCACAACCGCTGCAACTTTCAGGCCATGCCGCTGCAGTCACCGCTGACCGCAAGGATGTGCCCGCAGCTTACGGACACGACTTTTTTGTGGAGACAACTCCGCTGGCTCCGCGCTCACCCTACTCTTCAGCCAAAGCCGGGGCCGATATGCTGGTCATGGCCTACGCTCACACTTACGGCATGCCCGTAAACATCACACGTTGCTCCAACAACTACGGCCCATATCAGTTCCCCGAAAAGCTTATACCACTGCTCATTAACAACATACTCGAAGGACGCGAGCTCCCCGTCTACGGCAAAGGACTGAACGTGCGCGATTGGCTGTATGTTGACGACCACTGCAGCGCCATCGACACAGTGCTACGCCGCGGTCGCGTGGGCGAAATTTACAACATTGGCGGCTTTAACGAGAAACAAAACATCGACATTGTGCACGAGGTGATTGACATTGTTGCCGAACTCACAAACACCCCTCTGCAACACCACTTGGTGAAATACGTAAAAGACCGCGCCGGACACGATATGCGCTATGCTATCTGCCCCGACAAAATTGCCAACGAACTCGGATGGTACCCCATCACTCCGTTCAGCGAAGGCATACGCAAAACAATAGCGTGGTATCTTGCCAACCGCGATTGGACTCGCGCTGTCACCTCCGGACAATATCGCGAATATTACAAACTCATGTACGAAAACCGCTAACATACAACTATATATATGAAAGGAATAGTTTTAGCAGGCGGAGCCGGAACTCGTCTATACCCCATGACGATGGGCATTTCAAAGCAACTAATACCCGTCTACGACAAGCCAATGATATTCTACCCGGTGTCGGTGCTTATGCTCGCCGGCATCAGCGAAATACTCATTATATCTACGCCCACCGACTTGCCGCTATATCGTCGTTTGCTTGGCGACGGCGCAAAGTTGGGCATGAAATTTTCATATATAGAGCAACCCAGCCCCGACGGTCTGGCTCAAGCATTCATACTCGGCCGCGAATTTATTGGCAACGATGACGTGTGCTTGGTGCTCGGCGACAACATTTTCTACGGTCAAGGATTTTCAGGCATGATGCACAAAGCTGTCAACGATGCCAAACAAGGCTTAGCCACAGTTTTCGGCTATCCCGTCACCGACCCCGAACGCTTTGGCGTGGTAACTCTCAACGACGAGGGTTTGCCCACAAATATCGTTGAAAAGCCCAAAGAGCCGGAGAGCGACAAAGCCGTTGTTGGCCTATACTTCTACCCTAATAACGTTGTTGACGTCGCCGCAAACATAAAACCGTCGGCTCGCGGAGAGCTGGAAATAACATCAGTAAATATGCACTATCTGCAGCAAGGCACATTGCGCGTGCAGTGCTTTGGTCGCGGCTTTGCCTGGCTCGACACCGGCACCGTCGACTCGCTCATGGAGGCTGCAAACTTTGTGCAAGCCATACAAAAACGTCAAGGGCTGAAAATTGCTGCCCTCGAAGAAATTGCCTACCGCCGACACCTGATTGATGCCGAACAACTGCGCAATCTCGCCAAACCAATGTTATCAAACGATTACGGACAATACTTAATGCATCTCGCCAATGGAAAGCTCAGCTAAACCACAAATTATTGACATTCCCAAAGTCACTGACCCGCGCGGCAACCTTTCGTACATCGAAAGCAACGGCATCATCCCGTTCGACATTAACCGCGTGTTCTACCTATACGATGTTCCCGCCGACAGCGAACGCGGCGGCCACTCACACTACGATGCCTGGCAACTGCTGATTGCCGTGGCCGGTAGCTTCGACATTGTGCTCGACAACGGATTTGAGCAACGTCGCATCACTCTCAACCGCCCATACAAAGGCCTACTCATACCGCCCGGATATTGGCGCACAATGGACAACTTCTCATCAGGCTCGGTATGCATGGTGCTCACAAACATAAAGTACAACGAAGCCGACTACGTGCGCAACTACCACGAATTTCTAGAACTCTCAAAAAAGAACAAACGCGAATTTTAACACGCGCAGACAATCAATCGTGTCACAACAAATAAAATACCCTTTCTCTCGCCTCGCTGACGTCAACGCCCCTTATCGCGACGAAATTGCCAATGCTCTGCTCCGCGTGCTCGACAGCGGATACTACATCGGTGGCCCCGAACTCTCCACTTTTGAGCAAACTTTGGCAGCAGCTATGCACGCCCCGCACGCTGTGGGCTGCACAAACGGCCTTGACGCTCTACGCCTCATTTTTCGCGCTTACATCGAACTTGGCAAGCTGCACAAGGGCGATGAAGTGATTGTGCCCGCAAACACATACGTAGCATCGGTGCTTGCTGTGACCGACAACGGCCTCACTCCGGTGTTTGTAGAGCCCGACAATATTACTCTCAACCTCGACTCACAACGCATAGAAGCCGCTATAACACCCCGCACACGCGCAATATTACCCGTACACCTATACGGTCGCGCCTGCTGGGACCAAACGCTGCGCAACATTGCCATAAAATATAACCTATTAGTTGTTGAAGACAATGCACAAGCAATCGGAGCCGAAGCAGCTTGCGACGGCCTGTTTGCATCGCGCAACACCGGAGCTCTTGGTCACGCCGGAGCGTTCAGCTTCTATCCCACAAAAAACATCGGTGCTCTCGGCGACGGCGGTGCCGTTGTTACAAATGACGTTCAACTGGCCGACGCAATTCGGGCATTGCGCAACTATGGCAGCGACCGACAATATCACAACATATATAAAGGATTAAATTGCCGACTCGACCCAATGAAGGCTGCAGTGCTAACAATAAAACTACAGCACTTGCAAGAAGAAAATCAGCTGCGCCGCGACCGCGCACTCATTTACGAAAACAATATAATCAATCGAAAAATCACAAAACCGCAATTTATAGACACTAACGAGCACGTGTGGCACCAATACATAGTGCGTGTGGACAATCGCGAGGCTTTTCGCGCTCACATGCTAAATGCCGGCGTTGAAACAGCCATACACTATGCAACACCACCGCACCGCCAACCGTGCTACAGCGAATACGCTCACCTCTCACTCCCCATTACCGACGAAATAGCTCGAACAGTAGTTTCGCTACCAATCACCCGCACCACATCTCTTGCCGATGCCCGCGCAATTGCCGCCATCGCAAACAAATACTGAGCGCAGG
>CAYSLD010000062.1:0-11343 GCA_964431795.1 uncultured Bacteroides sp. | reverse complement strand
AGTTTCTTTGCTAGTCACCGGTGTGGCATCTTCGGTATTAATATACAATACCGGCAACGTACCTGTGACAGTATATGTTGGTATATTTTCTTGCTCATCATTATCATCTTCAGGGGATGCCGCTGCATAGCTAAAGGTCGGAAACAAACTTAATGCGATGATATATATATATATTTCTTTAATACGGACATAATCAAAACTGTGTTTTATTGATAGTTATACATAAATAGTTAGCGGTGCAAAATTCGTAAAAATATGTAAACGAGCAAAATTTTGATAACTTAAATTTGTAAATATTTCCTTATGATAACAATCTTTAACTATACCTATCATATCATTATCAGTCTTGCAACAATGGCAGTAAATTCGTCAGTTGCGACTGACGAATTTATTTTGTATGTTGGGAAAAATTGTTATCTTTGCGAGATGCATCAGTTTCAACTATGGAATTTAAATTAAACTCACAATTTCAGCCCACGGGCGACCAGCCGCAAGCTATAGAACAGCTTGTGGAAGGCGTGAAAGAAGGCAATCCGGCACAGACATTGCTGGGTGTTACCGGCTCGGGCAAAACGTTCACCATGGCAAATGTTATTGCCGGGGTGCAAAAGCCTACACTTATACTCAGTCACAACAAAACGCTTGCAGCTCAATTGTACAGTGAGTTTAAGAGCTTTTTTCCGGACAACTCGGTGCAATATTTTGTGTCGTACTATGACTATTATCAGCCGGAAGCATACATTCCGTCGACCGATAAGTACATAGAGAAAGACTTGATGATAAATGAGGAGATTGACCGATTGCGTTTGGCAACGACCTCAGCGTTACTGTCAGGGCGAAGAGATGTGATTGTGGTGTCGTCGGTATCGTGCTTGTATGGCATGGGCAATCCGGCAGACTTTGACCAAAGCGTAATTTCAATTGAAGTAGGCATGCACATTTCGCGCAATGATTTTTTGCGCAAGCTGGTAAATTCGCTTTACTCGCGCACAGAGCTGAACGTGGAGCGCGGGCAATTTCGCGTGAAAGGCGACACGGTTGACATACGTCTTGCATACGAAGAGATAATATTGCGTGTGATGTTTTGGGGCGATGAGATTGAGTCGATACAAACCATGCATCCCATTGACCTTGACAGCCTTGGTCGTCACGACAGTTTCAAAATTTATCCTGCCAATTTATTTGTTACCTCGCCGCTGCGACAGCAGTCGGCAATTGCACAGATACAGCTTGACTTGGGCAAAGAGGTTGACCTTTTCAATCGCGAGGGCAAAGTGCTTGAGGCCTCACGTCTGTATGAGCGCGTGACCTACGATGTTGAAATGATAAAAGAGATAGGACATTGCGCGGGCATAGAAAATTATAGCCGCTATTTTGACGGCCGCGACCCCGGTATGCGCCCATTCTGCTTGCTCGACTATTTTCCGAAAGATTTTCTCACAATCATAGATGAGAGTCACGTGACGGTGCCGCAAGTGCGCGCTATGTACGGCGGCGACCTCTCGCGCAAGATGAACCTTGTGGAGTACGGTTTTCGTCTACCGGCAGCACTCGACAACCGTCCGCTGAAATTTGAGGAGTTTGAGATGTTGACACCACAAACAATATACGTCTCGGCAACGCCGGCCGATTATGAGCTCAACCGCAGTGAAGGTGTGATAGTTGAGCAAGTGATACGCCCCACCGGATTGCTCGACCCGAAAATCACAGTGTTGCCATCGCTCAATCAAATTGACCGATTGCTTGAGGAGATACATTTGCGCATGGAGCGCGATGAGCGCACTCTAGTCACCACGCTCACAAAGCGCATGGCCGAGGAGCTGAACGACTACTTCTTGAAGATGGACATACGCACAGCATACATACACAGCGACGTTGAAACTATGGACCGCATAAAGATACTTGATGATTTGCGTGCCGGAGTGTACGATGTGCTCATTGGTGTGAACTTGCTGCGTGAAGGTTTGGACTTGCCGGAGGTGTCGTTGGTGGCCATACTCGATGCCGACAAGGAGGGATTTTTGCGCAACCACCGCTCGCTCACACAAACCGTTGGACGTGCTGCGCGTAACCTCAACGGCGAGGTCATCATGTTTGCCGACAAGATTACCGACTCAATGCAGCGCACCATCGACGAGACAGAGCGTCGCCGCAGCATACAGATGAAATACAACGAGGAGCACAACATCACGCCTACAGCTATTGTGAAGGCGCGCAATGCCATTGTTGGTATTGACGATGACGATGTTGTTGAAGCGCCGCAACAGCGCCGCCAAGGCAAAGCAAAAGCAGCAGTGCCGTATGCAAACGAATACACTGCCGAGGTCAATATTGCAGCCGACCCGGTTGTGGCAATGATGAGCCGCGAGGAGCTGCAAAAGCAAGTTGAGCGGCTGCGCACAGATATGGTTAAGGCAGCTAAGAATATGGAATTTATGGAGGCTGCACGTCTGCGCGATGAGATGCTGAAACTTGAGCAACGCATAGCCGAAATGTAGGCAATAAAGTTGCTGATTATTTTGGTTTTGTGTGAAAAAATCGCCATATTTGCAAAGTAAAATGATTTGACATGGAAGTGACAACGCAAAAAATGCCTATTGGCATACAAGACTTTGAGAAGTTGCGTGAAGGAAATTACCTTTACGTAGACAAAACTGCGTTTGTTCACAAAATGGCAGAGTCGGGTTGCTACTATTTTTTGAGTAGGCCTCGTCGTTTCGGCAAATCTCTGTTAACAAGCACACTGCACTATTATTTTGAAGGGCGCAAAGATTTGTTCACCGGACTTGCTATAGATCAATTGGAACAAAGATGGACAGTTCACCCCGTACTTCACTTTGATCTCAGCAATCCGAAGAATATAGCGTCTGACGATTTAGAAAGAGTGTTAATCCGCAAACTCCGGCCATACGAAGAAATATATGGCAGAGATACGAAAGAAGAAAAAGTTGGAGAGCGATTAAAAGGTCTGATAGAACGAGCATACGAAAAGACCGGAGAGCGTGTTGTCATACTTATTGATGAGTACGACGCTCCAATATTGGAAGTGCTGACCGATGAGCAAGAGTCGGAAAAGGTGCGCAAAGTGATGCGCGATTTGTATTCTCCGATTAAAGCATGCGATGACATCATCAGATTTGTTTTTATCACCGGAATATCAACGTTCTCACAACTAAGTGTATTCAGCGAGCTCAACAATTTAAAAATAATAACTAATGTTGATACTTATGCCTCAATTTGCGGCATAACCATGCAAGAGCTTCTCGACAACTTCAAAAATAGCATCGCATCATTAGCCAAGAGCAAAGGTTGCACAACCGATAAGGTCATAGAAATGCTGCGCGATCAATATGACGGATATCATTTCAGCAAGCAAATGGTTGACATCTTCAATCCGTTCAGTTTACTAAATGCATTTTCCGACAACGAACTAATGGACTATTGGTTTCAATCAGGTACGCCAACAATTTTACTTGAGATGCTAAAAACGCGCAAAAAAGATTGGCATTTTTCAATAGAAGATATTGAGGCGACCAAACCGGTATCGTTGCAACGTTTCAACACCTCGCTTGAGCTATGCACAGGACCTCTGCCGCTGCTCTATCAATCCGGATACCTCACTATTAAAGGATATGATTCAAATAGCGAATTATACACTCTAGGGGTTCCAAACACCGAGGTGCGTGTTGGTCTGCTAATGAATTTATTACCTCTCTACTCAGATATAAACACGTATGACACACTCGATGCATCAAAAGCAATATCAGCGCATCTGAGAAGCGGCAATTGCGATGCTGCTATGTCACTAATACAAGAATTGCTGTCAAGCATACCTTTTATGCGAGGAGACAAAAATATTTTAGGTGACGTTGAAAAAACTGAAGCATATTATCATCGTCTGTTTTTTATCATCTTCAAGATGTTGCACCGTGATGTAAATGCTGAGGTGCGAAGTGCAAAAGGAGCTGCAGATATAGTAGTAAAAACCGATAGCTATATCTACGTAATCGAAATAAAGATTGATGCATCAGCCGATGCTGCTCTGCAACAAATAGAAGAAAAGGGATATGCAACTCCCTATCTCAACACCGGCAAAAATGTCGTAAAAATTGGCGTAAACTTTTCAACAGAGCAACGCACATTAGTTGAGTGGAAGCAAGCATAATATAAACATATACAAGTATATATGGAGAATCTCTGGTTACCGACATCGGTAAAAGAAATGAAAGCCTTGGGCTGGGAATATGTGGATGTGGTGCTATTTAGCGGTGATGCGTATGTTGATCACCCTGCATTTGGCGCCGCCGTGATAGGTCGCACCCTGGAGCGAGCCGGATATAAAGTGGCCATAGTGCCGCAGCCAAACTGGCGCGATGACTTGCGCGACTTCAAAAAATTTGGCGCCCCGCGCTTGTTTTTCGGAGTATCGGCCGGGGCTATGGACTCAATGGTAAACCACTATACCGCCAACCGTCGCCGTCGCAGTGACGACGCATATACGCCCGACGGTCGCCACGGCATGCGCCCTGACTATCCCACCATAGTTTATTCAAATATACTTAAAGAATTATTTCCGGATGTTCCGGTCATTGCCGGAGGTATTGAAGCCTCGCTGCGCCGATTGTCGCACTACGATTATTGGCAAGACCGACTGCGTCCGAGCATCATCGTTGACTGCAAAGCCGACATTTTGCAATATGGCATGGGCGAACATTCAACGCTGGAAATTGCAGCACGATTGGCAGCCGGCGAAAACGTTGCCGACATCTCAGACGTGCGGCAAACTGTGGTGCGCCGCCCGCTCTCGGAAATGCCAACAGCCAACGACGATAAAAACATAGTGCTCAGCGATTGGGCCACTGTGCGCCGCGACAAACGAGCACAAAGTGCCAATTTCAAGCACATAGAGCAACAATCAAACACACGCGATGGCGGTTTGACTTTATGGCAAGGATATGACAAATTTGCAGTAAAAGTAAATCCGATGTATCCGGCAATGAGTCAAGGCGAAATAGATGCCTCGTTCGACTTGCCCTACACACGTATGCCCCACCCTCGCTATAAAGGCAAACGCATACCGGCATACGAGATGATACGCCACTCGGTGAATATGCACCGCGGCTGTTTTGGTGGCTGCGCTTTTTGCACCATCTCGGCACACCAAGGCAAATTTATAGCATCGCGGTCAAAAAAGTCAATACTTCGCGAGGTTGAGCAAGTGACAAAGATGCCCGATTTCAAGGGATATATCAGTGATTTGGGTGGTCCGTCGGCAAATATGTATGCCATGCACGGCAAAGACCTCACGGTGTGCGACAAGTGCAAACGCCCGTCGTGCTTACACCCGAAAGTGTGTAACAATCTCAACACCGACCACAGCGCGCTGCTCGACATTTATCATGCCGTAGACAAACTGCCGGCAGTTAAAAAGTCATTTATAGGCAGCGGTGTGCGCTATGACTTGTCAATGCATCGCACCGGCAATGCCGCTATCGACAAGGTCAATGCGCGATATAACGAAGAGCTGATAGAGCACCACGTGTCGGGACGACTGAAGGTAGCACCCGAGCACACCGAGGATGCAGTGCTCAATGTGATGCGCAAGCCATCGTTTGACTTGTTTTATGAATTTAAAAAGATATTTGACCGCGTGAACAATCGCTGCGGTTTGCGACAACAACTCATACCGTATTTCATATCAAGTCACCCCGGTTGCCACGAGGTTGATATGGCCGAACTTGCCGCAAAGACAAAAGATATGAATATGCATCTTGAGCAGGTGCAAGACTTCACGCCCACCCCAATGACCGTGGCCACAGAGATATACTATTCGGGAGTGCATCCATACACCGGTGAAGAAATATTTACGGCCATACGTCCTGAAGAAAAGTTGGCACAGCGCAAATATTTCTTCTGGTATGACCGCACATATCATGCTGATATAGTTAATTCGCTGCAGCGTCTGCATCGCAGCGACATAATCAAGCGATTATTTCCAAATCAGCGTCCCAACACTTGGCAACGTCAGGCGCCGAAGCCGCGACGCAAGAAATAGAGACTAGTAGAGCGAGCGGCGGCGAATGGTGATAGGTATCGCATTTGCCGGACGCTCACCGTCATAAACGAGAGCAAGATAACCGCCACCACCGGCACCTGCCATTTTCCAAGCAAGCGCTTTATCGCGATAGGCATCAATATATTTTTGCACTTCAGGGCTCATCATAGCCGGGAAGAGAGCAATCTGTGCTTGGAACGAAGCTTGATAGGCCTCGGCAAATGCATTGAGATCCATATTCATTATCGCAGTCCAACACTTGTCGGCAGCAGCGGCAAGTGCAGCAACATCGTTAGCATTGATGTTTGAGTTGGCAATGACAGAGCATCCGTCAGGACGCGGGAACATAGGGATGAGGCAAATATGGCCTTCAAGCCATGAAAGTATCTTATCGTCGTGACACGATTCAATTTTCTCGGGCCAATAGTGACGGTCGTAGAAATGTCGATTTAAGCCCGACATACATATACCGATTGCATCTTGAGCGCCTGAGACGTGTTCGTTTTTCGTAGGTTCATTTTCGAAGCAGAACACTAATTTAGCAAGCATTTCCTCATGGTAATTGGGCAATTCGTAGGGCCAAATTTTCTTGATGACGTTGCGCGTAGATGTTGACATGCCACCACGCTCCATAAAGTCATACGTAGGCTCAAGAGAAATTGTAATAGCCCAACCCGAGCCGTATTCGCTAACATAAGGTTGGTCAATCCATGTGCCGGCGAGGTCAAGACGATAAGGCAAATTTGACTTCACTTTTGTGCGCAAGGCAGTAGTTGAGCGCGCCTCAAGTCCGGCATCGGGAGTGCGTTCAAGCTCAACGTACTCAATGCCGCGTTGACGGCAAAACTCGCGTTTTTCGTCAGAGCCGCCATCGCTGTTCACCACAAACACATCCGGTTTGAAACGGTCAACACTCTCAACAAAGTCAAGATAGCCTGAGCCGGAGTTGATGCAAGCGTCGGTGACATATCTGATGGCTTTGACCATGTAAAGGCGCTCAGCCTCAGAATAGATTGTTTTGCGGTGTTTGAGTTGAAGTATCGTAGCGTCAGAGCCAATTCCCACGTAAAGTTTGCCATATTGCGAGGCAGCTTTAAAGAAGGCTACGTGTCCGCTGTGCAGCATATCGTAACAACCTGAGACGAATACTTTTTTATCCATATATAGTGAAATAGAGGGCTAAATTAGTCGAAAAGAATATTGTTGGCTTTGAGCGTGGCTAGGTCTGCGCCGACAGTGTCTTTTGCAGAGAGCACAAAGTCAGAAGTGTCAATGCCGAAGCTTGCCCAATCTACGCCGATTGTGGCATCGTCAAAACGCAAAGTAACTTCTGCTTCGGGGCAATACGTGTTGTCAACTTTGTACTGAAACCGGGCAACATCACTGAGCACAAGAAAGCCATGAGCGAAACCGCGCGGCACGAATAGTTGGCGGTGGTTATCCTCACTAAGTTCTACAGCTATATATTTGCAGAATGTAGGCGAAGACCGGCGCAAGTCAACGGCAATATCAATCACACGTCCCTCAGACACGCGCACAAGTTTAGCTTGCGAGGCCTCTCCTTTTTGGAAATGCAATCCGCGCAACACCGCACGACGAGACATCGACTCGTTGTCTTGCACAAAATTTATTTCGCGACCAATTGCTGCGTTAAATTCATGTTGTTTGTACGATTCCATGAAATAACCGCGGTTGTCGCCAAAGCAGCGTGGCTCAATAATCCACACTCCATCTATGTCAGTTTTTACAAAGTTCATTGTATGTGTTGTTTGTGAGTGCAAAATTAATTAAATTTGCACAAATAACAGAATATACGCAATGAATATTGTTTTATTTGACCCAGAAACAGTGCGTGGCAACCTTTTGCCGCTAACATATACACGTCCCATCAGCCATCTGCGCATAGGCATAGACACTATTGCCGAGAAATGGCAAAGCATGCTTGAGGGCACCTATTTTTACGACACAGCCGACTATTTGCAAGTCAAATATCCGGGGTGCGAGAATGCCGACTTGCGCATTGCCGCCAATGTCATACCCAACACGGCATTGGTGCAACGTATATGCAGTCTTGGCGACGGTGAAGCTCTCTATGCCGGAGAAATGCTCATAGCAGCGCGTGGCAATGAAACGTCTGCACAACAATATGCCAACGAGTTTGTGAGCATTAACATGCTTTATGATATCTTTTTACTTAACGACCAAGTGCTACGTGCCGATTTTGAGCGCATAACAGCCGGGAAACCTCGCCGCGAGCCATCGGCAACGGTGACTGTCATCGGTGATAAGAGCCAACTTTTCATCCACGCAGATGCTGCCGACGTGGAAGGTTGCGTGATAAACGTGGCAAAAGGGCCGGTCTACATAGGGCCAGGCGCTGAGGTGATGGAAGGTGTTTGCATGCGCGGTCCCATTGCGCTGTGCGAACACACCACGCTCAACATGGGGGCGAAAATTTACGGTGCCACAACAATCGGGCCATGGAGCAAAGTCGGTGGCGAAGTGAATAATGCCGTAATAATTGGCTATTCAAACAAGGCTCACGACGGATTTCTCGGCAATGCTGTCATTGGCGAGTGGTGCAATCTTGGCGCCGGATGTGTGGCCTCAAATCTCAAAAATGATTACACCGAAATCAAACTTTGGAATTATCCGGCTCACCGCTTTCAGCGCACAGGCTTGCAATTTTGCGGTTTGATAATGGGCGACCACTCAAAGGCAGGCATCAACACAATGCTCAACACAGCAACGGTGCTTGGTGTGGGTGTGAACATACATGGCAGCGGATTTCCGCGTCCGTTCTTGGCATCATTCAGCGAAGGCTCAACGGCGGGATTCAATGATGTGCCAATGCGCAAATTTTTCGAAACAGCACGCAAAGTCATGGCTCGCCGCAACATCGAACTTACCGACGTAGATATCGACATACTCAACCACGTGCGCGAAGTAGCCGAACAATACAGATGAGAGCAAAAAGTAAAGTAGTATTATAGTACAATAGTAAATTAGTAACGACTATGCAAGTAAGACTTTCAGACGAGATACGCAAAGCTGCACCGGGATTGCAGGTGCTTTATATAGAGGCAAATATCAGCAATCCACCCACCGGCGACGAGCTATGGCAAGAGCTCACAACCGTATCAGAGCGCATGCGCCAAAGCTATGAAATGGACATGATAAACAAGCGTCCGGCCATAGCTGCCACTCGTCGTGCTTATAAAGCTTGCGGTAAAGAGCCTAATCGCTATCGTCCCAGCAGCGAAGCCTTGTGCCGCCGCATGGTGAAAGGTCTTGAACTTTACAGATCACTAACTGTTATTGATCTTATAAACTTGCTTTCTGTAGCCACCGGTCACTCAATCGGCGGATTTGATGCCGACAAAATTGTTGGTGACACTTTGACCATAGGCATTGGGCGCGAAGGCGAGCCTTATGAGGCTATTGGCCGCGGACCGCTCAATGTGGCCGGATTGCCGATTTTACGCGACGACCTCGGCGGCATAGGCACTCCAACCAGCGACCATGAGCGCACCAAACTCTCTGAGCAAACTCACCGACTGCTCATGGTGGTGAATATGTATGGCGAGGAGATGCCTATCGACGACGTAAAAATTTTGACGTGCAGGCTGCTTGAACAGTATGCCCACGCCACTGACATAAAAATGCAATTATGCAACTCTTAAGAATTTTTTCAGACTCGATCAATGAGCGATACATAGCTCAAGCCGTTGACGCGCTGCGTGCCGGGCAGATCATACTCTACCCCACCGACACGCTCTATGCGCTTGCTTGCGACGCGCTCAATCAGCGCGCCATTGAGCGATTGTGTCGCGTGAAAGGCATCAATCCCGACAAGCAGGAATTGGCCGTTGTGTGCGCCGACATCAGTCAAGCAGCAGACTATGCACGCATTGACAACCTCGCTTTTCGCACCTTAAAGCAGTACCTACCCGGCCCGTACACATTCATATTGCCGGCCTCAACAAAGTTGCCGAAAGTGTTCAAAGGGCGCAAAACGGTGGGAATACGTGTGCCCGACAATGCCATTGCACGCAATCTTGCTGAAGCTCTTGGCAATCCGGTGCTCACATCGTCAGCGTCAGTTGACGATGAAAGTGATTTGCCTTATGCCGAATCAATAGCCATGCACTACGGTGAGGTGCTGGCCATGGTTATAGATGGCGGCGAAGGTGGCACCGTTCCTTCTACTGTTGTAAATCTAACCGACTCTTCTAACCCCGAAATTATACGCCAAGGACTTGGCGAATTTGACGAATGAACCAACTCAGCCAACTCTCTTTTGCTGAATATGCAGCAAAATTTCCAAATCAGCGCACAGCCTTTGACAGCGCAGCATTCGCTGAGCTGAATGCGCCATTGGCCAACAGTGTGAGGTGCCTCACTGACGGCGATGTGGGCATTATCGTTGGCGAACGCGATGGTAGATGGTTGGCTCCGTTTTCAGCGCCCTACGCTTCAATAAGCGGCAGCGGCGATTTGGCGGCATTTGCCGAAAAAGTTATTGCTGCCGTTGGTGGCAAATTCAGGTTTATACTTCCGCCACCTATATATAGCTGTGATGATTGGCTTGAGGCGCTACGCAGTCATGCCAATCACATTGTCACAGACTATAATTATCACTATGACTTAAATGACTTTGCTGATTTTGAGCAACACTTAGACAGCGCGGCACGGCGCAACCTGCACCGCGCACTGAAGGCCGGATTTGAGTTGGAACTCACCGACGACATCAAGACTGCTTATGCGCTCATGGCTGAGCATCACCGACAACTGGGATACCACATGGCGATGCCGCTTGACCGCGTTATAGCTACGGCCAAAATCATTGACACCGATTTCTTTTTTGTGCGCCGTGGCTCGGAGATTGTTGCAGCTGCGATGTACGACCATAGTGCGGCGGGCATTGTGCAACTAATCAACTGGGGCGATAAACTTGAGCTGCGCAATCTGCGCACCATGAATTTCATGTCGTATGCCATATTTCGGCATTATGCAGAACGTGGAGATATACACACCATAGACTTGGGCCCGGCATCGACAGACGGCATAAAAAACGAAGGATTGGTACGCTTCAAGCTCGCCCTCGGCTGCCACGAAACCCCCAAACTCACCCTCACATAAAAGATACAAAACGCAACAACGCCGCAATGCGAGGCATCACGGCGCTATAGCTTTTAAACTCAAAAATTGCTTCGGTATTTTTTATTTTTTGCGGTTACCGTAGCGGCTCATGAATTTATCCACACGACCAGCAGTGTCAACGAGTT
>CAYSLD010000061.1:0-11640 GCA_964431795.1 uncultured Bacteroides sp. | reverse complement strand
AAGCAAGGCCTAAAACCAAAACACCAAAGAAAATGGCGATGCTGATCAAACCGTCGGCACCAAGTTCGCGCATACGCACGGCCCAGGGGAACAAGAAAACGGTTTCAACATCGAACATAAGGAAAAGAATTGCGAACAAATAGTAGCCCACACGAAATTGAGACATAGATTTGCCACGTGTGGGAATGCCGCATTCATAGGGCTCTCCTTTTTGAGGGTTGAAAGAGCGCGGACTCACAAGTCCGGCCATCCACAACGCAAGAAAGACCAAGCCAGCGCCTGTGAGGGCAGCTGTGAGGGCTAGCAGAGCGTTGTTCGTAATTCCGAAAATGTCTAATGGTAACATATAATATAAACTGATATTTTTCTGTTATTTAGGACTGTACATAGCAAACGGCACGGCGTTCACATTCGCGCACAGCACGAATTATAGTGCAAAGTTAAAAATTTTATCTCAAAACAAGGCATATTGTTTAAGATTTTTACTAAGAAGAATAGCTAAAATGTGTTAGCGAAGAGATAATTAAGGAGTGCACCGCTCAAAACCGAGGTTGTTGCGCAGTGTAACTCTAATCTGTTTGTTGGTATGTATGGTTGTATTTCCATGCAGAGAGACTTAAGTCTGTGGCAAAGGTAAACATTAATTCCCAATCACGCAAATTTATCACAAGTAAAGTCAGCCGGGCACAAAAAAAGCACCGCGGTGCGGTGCTTGTGTGAGTTAGTCGTCGAACGACATTTCGCTAAAGCCTTCTTCGTCAAACTCGTCGGGGTTGAAACCTTGCTCCTCGTACAAGGGGTCGTCAAAGTCATCGAGCGTGGTTTGAGATTTGCCTTTTGAGGCTGCCGGGCTTGCAGTGAATTGTTCGAGTTCTTGCACTTGAGGGGGAGGAGTGCCGAGAGAGAGAGTGCAAATGGGATCGTGCAGAGAGCGACCGGTGATAATTTCTTTCATCTCGAGGAAGAAAGAGCGGTCGTTGAGATAGTCGAAGGTGAACATAAGTTTTTGACCTTCGTCGTCAATAAACTCAGAGAGCTCGCACTCGTCCATGATGTAGGCGTCCTCGTCAGAGTCGGTGCCCATATCCTCGAGAGTGATTTCTTTTTCTTTCTCCCAATTTTCATCGCATAAGAAGAATGAGCACATCTCATTCTTATCATAACCTACACTTTCGCAGATAGCATTCTTGAGGTCGAAGAATGTTGCGTCAGAGTCGATTTTGATCTCCCTTTTGAAGTTGTCAACTTCATCTGAAACTAAACGGAAATTGAATACCATATATATCTTTGTAGTTATACCTTGTGAATTTGTGTTAGTATATTCGGTTTGTTGTTTGACGTTGCGAAGTTAGTAATTCTTATTTCTAAAACAAAAAAATAGACATACAAACTCGCTAAAAAAGGTGCAAAGCTATGAAAAATAACCCGTGTGAAAGTTTATGTGTTTTTCCATCAAGCTTTGTGGCGGCAAATTTAGTAATTTTCTGTTGATAGTTGCATATAATTATGATATTTTTTTTGCAAAAAATTGACTGAAAAAATTATTCATTTTTTTTGCTAATTTTGCGATAGTTATTCGGCATATTTCAAAAAAAAGCATTAATTTCGCACATAAATACGCTTTAGCGATTTTTGTCTTATATAAATTAACATAACGGTAAACCAAATTCAATCAAAAAAAACACAATCATGTCTCAACAACAGTTAGATAAACTCGACTTGACCATATTGAATATGCTCGCCGAGAATGCTCGCAAGCCATACTTGGAAATCTCACGCGAATGTGGCGTGTCAGGCGCCGCCGTGCATCAGCGCATACAACGACTCACTGCCAACGGAGTGATAGCAGGCTCAGAATGTCTGTTCAACCCGTCGTCATTGGGCTACGACACTTGTGCCTATGTGGGCATATTTTTGCGCGACCCCTCGCAATATGAACAAATGGTTGAAAAGCTGAAGACCATACCCGAAGTTGTTGAGTGCTACTACACCACCGGACAATACGACATATTTATCAAACTATATGCCCGCAACAACGACCATCTGTTGCACGTGCTCCAATCAATACAAACTCTTGGATGGGCACGCACCGAAACTCTGATATCGTTCAAACAAATTTTCAAACGTCAGCCGCCGGTAATTCTCAACGACGCTGACTAATCATATATACACATTAATAATATATACCTTAAAAACATTATCACCGATGCTAAAACAGATTGCAAAAATAGCTTGCGTGGTGGCGCTGACAACTGCCACAAGCGCAAATGCCGCAAATAATGACTTTGGCTGTAACTTTTCCGACTCTACAATCCGCCTTGACTACGTGCTTGGCGGCAACAAAGCAAATCCGAATGTCACCCTCGCACACACCTACAAAAGCAAAGGTTGGTCAGGGCGCAAACACAACCTCAACGCGCTGCCGCTTGAGGGCAATGCTCAGCTGACAGTGACTTCGCTCAGCGGCGACACACTATATCGCACATCATTTTCTACGCTCTACCACGAATGGCTGCAGCTCAACGACACAGTGCAACGCGCATACGAAAACTGTGTGCTCATGCCCAAGCCCAAACAAACAGTCAACGTAGAGCTCAAAATACTTGACTATCATCACCGCCAGATTTCGGCACACCGTCACGTGCTAAATCCGGCCGACATACTCATACGCGACATTCCGGCCACCGGATACAGCACATACACCGTGCACCAAGGCAACTACTCCGGCAATAAAATACACATTGCCATACTGCCCGAAGGCTTCACCGCCGACGAAATGGAGAAATTTCACGAATACGCACGCCGCACCGTAAAATCACTATTCAGCCACGAGCCCTTTGGCACTTTGCGCGAACGCTTTGACATTGTTGCCGTAGACGTGCCCTCAAAAGACAGCGACGTGAGCGTGCCCAAAGACGGCATTTGGCGCAACACTGCTTTTGGCTCGCACTTCTCAACATTCTACAGCGACCGCTATCTGACCACACCCAACGTGTTTGCCGTGCACAACGCACTCGCCGGTGTGCCCTACGAACATATCATCATACTTGCCAACACAGACGTGTATGGCGGCGGTGGCATCTACAACAGCTACACGCTCACCACTACCGGCAATCCCAAATTTGAGCCGGTTGTTGTGCACGAATTCGGTCACAGCTTTGGCGGCCTGGCCGACGAATATTTCTACAACGGCGACGTGATGGACGACACCTACCCCACCGACGTTGAGCCATGGGAGCCGAACATCACCACTCTTGTTGATTTCGACAAAAAGTGGAAACACCTTATACCGAAAACAACCCCCGTCCCCACCCCGGCCGACAAAGCCGACAAATATTCCATCGGACTGTTTGAAGGTGGCGGCTACTCATTTAAAGGTGTATATCGTCCGGCCGACAATTGCCGCATGCGCATAAACGAGATAGATCACTTCTGTCCCGCTTGCATCGACGCTCTCGACCGCCTCATCAAGTTCTACACCGAATAACGAACCACCATACACATTAATAATACACTCACTTATCTGCGCTAATGAAAAAAATTTCGATACTCATACCCGTCTACAACGAGGAGCGCTCACTGCACAACTTGTACAACGCACTGCTGCCACTCATCAACAATGAGATGCACTCGGTTGAATACGAATGGGAAGTGCTGCTCATTAATGACGGTAGCGCAGACAAGTCATTGAGCGTGATGCGCGAGCTGCACCAAGCCGACTCGCGCATACGCTACGTAAGCCTGTCGCGCAACTTTGGCAAGGAAGAGGCTATGCTCGCCGGCATGGACAATGTGACCGGCGACTGCACAGTGATAATGGATGCCGACTTGCAGCATCCGGTTGACGTTGTGCCTCAAATGATTAACGAATGGGAGAACGGATATGACGATGTGTACGGGCAACGTATCACCCGCGGCGAAGAGTCGTGGCTGAGGCGCAAGCTTTCGCTTTGCTACTACAGTTTGCTCAAGCGCTCCACACGCATAGAGATACTGCCCAACGTGGGCGACTTTCGCTTGCTCGACCGCCGCGTGGTTGCCGCTATGCGCTCAATGCGCGAGTGCCAGCGCTACACCAAAGGGTTATACTGCTGGGTGGGATATAACAAAAAGGCTGTGCCGTTTGAGCAAAAAGACCGCACAGACGGTGTGTCGTCATTCAACTTTCACCGACTTTTCAACCTCGCCATCGACGGCGTGACCAGTTACACCGTTGCGCCGCTGCGCATAGCATCAGTGGCCGGATTTATCACGGCAATGCTCTCGCTGCTCTACATGCTGTTTATCATTGCCAAAACAATTTTGGTAGGCGAACCGATACAAGGGTTCCCCACCCTAATTTGCGTGATACTCTTTTTGGGCGGGTGCCAACTACTTGCCATAGGCATTTGCGGCGAATACATAGGCCGCATATTCATGCAAACAAAAGGACGTCCACCATATTTTATCAGCGAGAAAGACGGTGAAAAGATTTAAAGCGTTAGCGTGGTTTGTTGTCGTTGCCGCAGTGATATTTTGCGTATCGCTGGCCGTTGTGTGGCTTGGCGATGACGTGGACTACGGCTATTATATCACCGACTCAATTTGGAATAGTTACGGTCACATAAGCAGTGTGGCTCGCTTTTTTGCATCGCAAGCCAACCACTATTGGTATGTGAACGGCCGCGCTGTGGCTCATGCCTTGGTGCAATTGTTTTGCGCTGTTGCAGGCAAACCGGCCTTTGCCGCAGCCAATGCGCTGATGTACTGTGCATTCATCTACCTTATACTGAAAATTAGCCGCGTGCGCAGCATCACCGCCAACGTGGGTGCTGCAATCACGTGCACAGTGGTTGTATTAATCACTTTTGTTACGAAGATGATGCCAACCACACAGATTGGTTTTGTGTGGATGTTTACGCTCAACCTGCTATGGCTCAGACTATTTTTCAACCACCGCAATAGGTCAACGCTTGAAATTGCTCTCATTTGTCTGCTCGGCATAATTGCCGGAAACGGGCAAGAAGCGCTAACTCTGGGCTTGTCGGCAGCACTTGGGCTGTGGTGGCTGCATCGTCGCTGTCGCATTGGTGCCGCCCGCACGGCAATGCTGATTTGTTATTGGATGGGCACTTTGGCTATTTGTTGCTCACCGGGCACACTTGGCCGCGCTCATGCCATGGATATAAGTTTCAGCCAATCGTTGCTCTACATGGCAATGTCGCTACGTGCCACATACATGCTTTTCATCACGCTGACTGTGTTAAAGCTCAACAAGCAAATAAGCCTGCGCAATGTCTACCGCCAAAACGCTTTGCTTGTTAACACACTGTTGATAATGTTGATTTTCAATATGTGCATTGGCGTGTACTGCAACCGCCAACTTTTCGGTGCCGAGCTGATGGCGGTTTTGGTGATGATGCGCACGTTGCCGCAACACCGTTTTAGCGTTGCTGTGCGCGTGTTTGCCGTGGTGTTCACAGCGCTGCTCATATCATTACAATGGATAGGCATACTGAAAATCAATCAAGAATATCGCGACATTGAGCAATTGTTCACAAAGTCAGACAATGGCATAGTGTACTATGACCGCACGCTGGCCTACAACAACACATGGATGCGCGAATATCGCTATTACGAGGAGATTGTAGGTCAGTTCAACAACGACACGCACCACTCGCTGCAAAAGGATATGCGCTACAAACATCCCGACAAGAAAAAATCAATGCACGTGTGGCCAAAATACATGAATGGCGTTAAGGCCGTGCACGATACCATCATCGAATACGCACCGCAACACTATTTCATTATCATTCTTGATGCCAAGCCAACCACTCCGGTCATGCATACAGGCAAGCGCGCAGTGCCGCTAAAGCTTGAAAAGTCGGTTGTGCACGGCAAAGGCTGGCAGTCAATGCTGGTAGTGCCCCACACACCCTTCGCCCCAATTGACAGCATCACCGTCAACTAACCTCCCAACGGGCAGTCTGTAGGGGCGCAAACTTTTGCGCCCGCATGGCTTGCACATTTTTGCGCATTGTAGAAGGGGGTATAAGCGACAAAAACCTCGCGGGTGGCGGGGTTTTTGTCGCGGAGAGCGGAGAATGTTCAATCTAAAAATGAAAAAACGGAGTTATTATTGCTGCAGAAGAGATGAATGAAGAAAGATATGATGAAGAGTGTAAAATTACTTTTTGTCTTTGCGTTGTTGAGACTTTTGACGTCCGTGATAGTTTGCCAGTTGCATAGAGATTTTGCGCTCTACGCTTTTAAACTTGAGCATTTGTCGAGGGGTCAACACATCGGCAAGTTTGTCGAAGTATTTTAGTTCGATTTCGCCTTCGCGTTTGTGTTGCTCAAAGAGGGTGCGTGCTGTAGAAATGCACTCGGTGTCAGAGGCATTAGCATCGGCGAGGGTTTTGCGCTCAAGGTCGCGGATTTCGTTACCAACAACCATAAGTTCTTTATCCATAGCGTCGTAGACGTCAAAGAATTTTTGTTGTTGGTCTTTTGAGAGTTGAAGTTCTTTGACAAAAACGCGATGTTTGAAGTTTCGCATTTCGGTCAAGGCCTTCTGAAGATCTTCGTCGCTAAGGCGCTGAGCCGAGGCGTTAACCGAGGCAAGCGTAGCAACGATAGTCAAAAGTGCAATAATGAGATGTTTGCGTATCATTATTCAAGTTCAAGTGATGCAGCCTCGGGGTTAGCGTTGTAAATCGAGTCCTGCAGGTTATACACGTCAATACTGTCTTCAAGCATGTAATCGTAGATGTCCCAGTTAGAGACGTCGTCAATCACATAATCTTCCACAAATTGTTCGTTGCTTACGGCGTTAGCGAGGACAGTGTTGCCATTGATGCTCAAGTCGCCTTCTGTTGAAGACATGAGGGTGAACATTTTAAGCATGCACCAAACACCGCCAAACATAGCCGCCATGTAAACATACGGACGCACACGGTGCCAAAAAGAGCGCGGTGCAACGATTTGCTGCGGGTTTTCGAGCTCGGGGCGTTCAGGCAGTTTGTCTGCCATTTGCGCGGCGAAGTTCTCAAAGAACCCATCGGGCACGGTCAAGCCGTCGCGACGATTAATTTTGTTTAGTATATCTTTGTTTTCTTTCATCAGAGAAGGGGTGTTTTTGAAGCTTTGTCATTATGACTAAATAATAGCGTGAAGGTTTAATCTATTATTCATTTTCTTCAAAATATTTTTCAATTTTTTTCACGGCGAGGTGATATGAGGCTTTGAGGGCTCCGACACTGGTGCCGAGGATTGCCGACATATCTTCGTATTTCATCTCGTCAAAATATTTCATATTGAAAACAACGCGTTGTTTTTCGGGGAGAGTGACCACAGCTTTGCGAAGCATGGCTTGGAGTTTATCGCCGTCGAAGTATGCATCGGCCTCAATAGTGTTTGCCAGAGCCGACTCTTGGTCGTCGAGCGAGAGGTTGTTGCGTTTGCGTTCGCGAGCTAAAAAGCTGAGGCTTTCGTTAACAGCAATCTTGTAGAGCCAGGTGCTAAGTTTAGCGTCGCCGCGAAAAAGTTCGAGCGATTGCCAGGCTTTGAGGAAAGTGTTTTGGAGCAGGTCAGCAGCGTCGTCATGGTCTTGCACCAAGCGGCGTATTTGTCGATAAAGCGGCTCTGAGTACGTTGCTATGACCTCATTAAAAGCGGCACGACAGAGCGACGGCTCTCTGAGTCGTTCTACCAAAGATGCTTCATCATGCTGTGTTAAGTCTGTGGCCATAAGGTGTTTAGTTGCGCGCTCGGTGCTATTAAATAATAAATTGTGACATACAATAGAGCAAATATACAACAAATTTCGAATAAACGCGCGTAAGGGCTCATATATTAACATTATTTTTTAATAATATGTGTTTGTGTGAGGGGCCAAATAAAGTGTTAAAAGTTTTAATGATTGGAGAAAATATCGTAACTTTGCACAATATGAGTATTTATAGATTTTCAATTCCTTTATTTGCTATGTGCGTGGCAGTTAGCTCTAGCGCTACGCAGGTCGAAATGACCAATGACAGCATACAATATGTGACTGACCTCCACGACGTTGAAGTCGTCGGAGTGAAGCAATTGCCCGACAATCCGTTGGAGCTTTCTACAGTAGTAAAAGGCGATGACGTGAACCGCTACAAAATAGCATCGGTGCGCAACGTTAGTGAAATAACACCAAACTTTTTCATACCGGCATACGGCTCGCGCATGACCTCGTCGATATATGTGCGCGGTCTTGGAGCTCGCATTGAGCAGCCGGTGGTTGGCTTGAACGTTGACAATGTGCCGGTGCTCAATAAAGATAATTACGATTTTGACCTCGTGGACATTGACCGCGTGGAGATGTTGCGCGGCTCGCGCAGCGTGCTCAACGGCCGCAATGCTATGGGCGGACAAATAAATGTCTACACCATGTCGCCCTGGCAGTTTGAAGGTGTGCGCGCGTTGCTCGAATATGGCCGTGCCAACACATTCAAAGCCTCAGCCGGATGGTATGGCCGAATCTCTACAAAACTTGCCTCATCAGTCACCGGAATGTATGCCGGTACCGACGGGTTTTATCGCAACGAATACGACAACAGCCACAGCGGACGTGAACGTCAAGGCTCGGCACGCTGGAAACTATCGTGGCACCCCGACTCGCGTTGGAGTTTGTCGAATGCCGCCTCGTTCACCTATTCAAAACAAGACGGCTATCCTTACGAAAGCCTTGCCAGCGGCAAAATATCATATAACGACTCAATCTACTATCGTCGCACAGCCTTTGCCGACGGCTTGACTGTGAGCTACACCGGCCGCAAGATGATTGCCACCTCAATCACCTCGGTGCAATATCTCAATGACGACATGACTCTCGACCAAGATTTCTTGCCGCTTGACTATTTCACCCTTGCTCAGCGACGCAAAGAGTGGGCCTTCACACAAGACTTATTTGCCAAAGGCTTTAAAAAGAACTATGATTGGTTGATTGGTGTGTTTGGCTTTTACAAAACAACCGACATGAATGCGCCTGTGACCTTTAAAGACACCGGCATATCACGCTTGATAGAGAGCAACGTAAACTCAGTGCTTCCCCAAGGCATGGAGCTGCGTTGGGACGAGCGCTTGCTCACCCTCGGCAGCCTCTTCGACAAAACCGACGGCGGCTTTGCCCTCTATCACCAAAGCACAGTGCGCTTTGGCAATTTCACAGCCCAAGGCGGTTTGCGTTGGGACATCGAAAAAGTAGGCATTGACTACACCAGCCGCTGCTTCAGCTCATGCACCATGGGCCGATACATCGCCGGCACATGGACCGGCCTTGCTCAACGTGAGGTGAATATTGACCAAACCGGACACTTGTCGCAAACCTTCAATCAGCTTTTACCTCAGGCAGCTATCGACTGGGCCGTGACACGCAATTGGAACGTGCGCGCATCAGTGGCCAAAGGCTACAAAGCCGGCGGATACAACACTCAAATGTTTAGCGACGTGCTGCAACAACAAATCATGGAGCAAATGGGTGTACAAGCCACTTACGACATAGAGCAAGTGATGACCTATAAGCCCGAAAAATCGTGGACTTACGAACTTTCGGCCGCTACCGAGTCGAGCAACCATCGCTTCAACGCCGAGGCTGTATTGTTCTTGATGAACTGCCGCGACCAGCAGCTCACCATCTTCCCTTCAGGCACCACCACCGGCCGCGCCATGACCAATGCCGGCCGCACACGCAGCTATGGCGCCGAGGTAACAGCCAACTGGATGCCCGTTGACGCATTCTCAATCCGCGCATCGTATGGTTACACACATGCCAAATTCACAAAATACAATAACGGTATCAGCGACTTTACCGGCAACTATCTGCCCTACGCACCGCAACACACCATCTTTGCAGCAGCCAACTATCAGCTGCCGGTGACTGTTTGCGGAGTGACACCGTCAATCAACCTCAACACTCGCGCTGCAGGTAAAATCTATTGGACCGAGGACAACACCCAAACACAAAACATGTATGCCACATTGGGCGCATCAATCGTGTTTGACCACGAAATGGGCAGCCTCACACTTTGGGGCGAAAACCTCACCAACACGCGCTACAGCACATTCTACTTCGAGTCGATTGGCAACCGCTTTGTGCAACGCGCCAACCCGTGGAGCATAGGCGCCACAATTCGCCTCAACATCTCAAAGTGAACATTTGCTTTGCAGTATAACAAAAAATAATTACCTTTGCAGCAGCAAATAACAATTAAAGAAAAATTTCCGTATAAGACATGAAAGCTTATGTTTTCCCCGGACAAGGGGCACAATTCGTAGGCATGGGTAAAGACCTCTACGACAACAATGCCGAAGCACGTCAAATGATGGACAAGGCAAACGAAATCCTCGGATTCAATATCACCGATTTAATGTTCGCCGGCACCGACGAAGACCTCAAAAAAACTTCAGTAACACAGCCCGCAGTGTTCATCCACTCAGTAGCTCTCGCTAAAGCTATGGGCGATGACTTCAAACCCGAAATGGTTGCCGGTCACTCACTCGGCGAATTTTCAGCACTCGTAGCAGCCGGAGCACTCAGCTTTGAAGATGGCCTTCGTTTGGTTTCAGCACGTGCCCAAGCAATGCAAAAAGCTTGCGAAATCAACCCCTCAACAATGGCAGCAGTTCTCGCCCTTCCCGACGAAAAAGTTGAAGAAGTGTGCGCAGGTATCGACGGCGTTGTTGTTCCCGCTAACTATAACTGCCCGGGTCAATTGGTAATCTCCGGCGAAATTGCAGCCGTTGACGCTGCTTGCGAGCAACTCCTCGCTGCCGGTGCAAAACGTGCACTCCGCCTCAAAGTTGGCGGTGGTTTCCACTCACCTTGCATGGAGCCCGCACGCAAAGAATTGGCCGAAGCAATCGAACGCACAGAGTTTAAAACTCCGGTTTGCCCCGTCTACCAAAACGTTGATGCCAAACCCCACACCGACCCTGCAGAAATCAAAGCCAACCTCATTGCACAACTCACAGCATCAGTGCGCTGGACAGCATCAGTGCAAAACATGATTGCTGACGGTGCTAACGACTTCACAGAAGTAGGTCCCGGCAAAGCATTGCAAGGCATGATTGCAAAAATCAACCGCGAAGTTGCAATCTCAGGCATCCAATCACTCGCATAAAAAAGAGCCGAAAACTCAAAAACATAGCAAAAGCCGCGTCAACAAACGCGGCTTTTCTTTTGCTAAATTATAAAAATTGTAATCATTACAATTTTTTCTTCAAAATCCTTGCACGATAAAATTTTATTTCATAATTTTGCATCAGAAACAAATCAAACTATTAAAACCCTAACCAACAAAAACACTTACACCAAAATGAAAAAGAAATTTATCTGCACCGTTTGCGGTTACGTTTACGAAGGAACAGAAGCACCCGAAAAATGCCCCGTTTGCGGCGTTGACGCTAGCAAATTTAACGAAGTATCAGACGACGCTCTCTCATTTGTCACAGAGCACGAAATCGGCGTAGCTAAAGGCACTAGCGAAGAAATGATACAAGATCTCACCAATCACTTCAACGGCGAATGTGGCGAAGTTGGTATGTATCTCGCAATGTCACGCCAAGCTGACCGCGAAGGCTATCCCGAAATTGCCGAAGCATTCAAACGCTACGCTTGGGAAGAAG
>CAYSLD010000060.1:0-11912 GCA_964431795.1 uncultured Bacteroides sp. | reverse complement strand
TATGTATCTCGCGTTTGGGTGCGCCTGAAATCGACACAGAGCCTACGCCACTGATGCGTGCCAGCGGATTTGCCACAGCATCGTCAAGTATCTTGTACAAACCCGGCATACTCTCTTCGGCTTGCACCGAAAGGAGCACAATAGGAATCATGTCGGTAGAGAACTTGAAGATAATAGGTGTTTCGGCATCGTCAGGGAGGGCTGACGAGACCATGTCGAGCTTGTCGCGCACATCGTTAGTGATAACGTCAATGTCGTGACCATACTCAAATTCGAGGGTGATTACCGACACATTTTCGCGAGACTTAGATGTGATGTGTTTGAGGTCGCTGACCGCATTGAGCACATTTTCGAGGGGACGCGTAACGTTTTGCTCAATGTCAGCGGCACTGGCACCTTGGTATGTTGTCATCACCATGATGGTGTTTGTGTCGATATCGGGGTAGAGGTCAATAGGCAGTTTGCTCAGCGAGAACAAGCCTAAAATCACCACGGTAACGAAGCACAGTGTAGTTGTAATCGGTCGTTTGACCGCACTGCCGTATAAACTCATGTGATGTAGCTATTTATTTGTTTTTAGTTTTATTGTCTTTCAATTTCACAGGCACACCATCGGCAAGACGCGATTGTCCGGCAATGACCACGGTGTCACCGTTGTTTACGCCCGAAAGGAGCTCATAGTATGTGTCAACGCGGCGACCAAGCTCCACACGATTGTATGAAACTTTACCGTTTTTGTAGACGTAAACGTATTTATTGCCTGAGCCGGTTTGCTTAACGACAGCACGGTCGGGCACCACAACATGGTTTTCAACGCCAAGGCTGACTGTGCAGCGAGCGAACATGCCGGGGAAAAGTTTTTCGCCATTGTTTGGTATGACAACTTCGGCTTGGAAAGTGCGTGTTTGAGTGTCAACCGAGGGATAAATGCGGCTGATTTTTGCGTCGAATTTGTCATCGGGGAAAGCGTCAAATTCGACAGAGACGGGCATTCCGACACTGATTTTTGAGCGTTCAGCCTCGTTAATGCCAATGAGCACTTTTACTGACGGGGTTATTTGGCCGATGGTGAGCACAGGCTGTGTGCCTGTCATGTCGCCGGGGTCGTAATTGCGGGCGGTGACCACGCCGCTCACGGGCGAAACGAGCACTGTATTTTCGAGCACATTGTTGTACTGAGTGCGGGCAGCATCGAGCTGTGCTTTCAGTTGGTCAACGGTTGCTTGAGTGCCCGAGCCTATGTTGAGCAGCTGCACTGCGCGATTGTATTGACGCTCGTACTCGTCGATGTTGACTTTGAGCTGGGTAGCCTGGGCGCGGTCGAGTGTAACAAGTGTTTGGCCGCGTTGCACGTGATCGCCAACGTCAACACGAATTTCTTTAATGCGATTGTAAGACGAGGGAGATATGTTGTTTAGGTTGTAAGCCTCAACATTTGCAGTGTAGGTGCGTGTTTGGTCCACGTCTTGTTGACCGGCGAGGTCAATTTCAACGATAGGAAGCTCGTCGGCTTGGTCGGTAGTTGCCGATTCTTTGTCAGAAGAGCTGCAAGCGCTAACAATCAGAGCCACAGCCGGATAAAGGAAGCGAGAATGTTTCATGTTTATATATGGCGAATTTATTTGTTATCAGTTTGGTTTACGGGCACGGCATTACCGAGCAAAAGTTCGAGCTCGGCGCCGGCAAGGAGGTAATTATAGATTGCTTGATAGCGAGTGAGTCGCGATTGAGTGAGTGCCAATTCGGCATCGCGCAGGTCGAGGTAAGAAGCGGCACCGATGTTAAAGCTTTCTTTCATGATGTCGTAGGCACGCTGAGCTTGACGCACACTCTCAGCGCACGAGGCTATTTGTTTCACGTTGAGTGAAATATTATCTTTAGCCAATGCGACTTGCATATTCACTGTGCGCTCCAAGTTTTCAAGTTGCCAATCAGCTTGCCACACTTGTATCTCAGCTTGCTTTATGCGGGCATATCGTTGGCCGCCTTGAAATAGTGGCACGCTCAGCGAAAGGGCCACGTAAGAGTAAGGATTCCAACGGAAGTTGCGCAAGGGGTTGCCGTTGCTGCTCGAGGTCCAATTGTAGTTCGTTGCGAGAGAGAGAGTTGGTATTAGTGACATTTTTTGCACTTTCAAAGCACGTGCCAAGGTGTTTGTTGACAGACGTTGCAACACCAACGAAGAGTTGTTTGAGTAGTCGGAGCCCAGAGCGAGCACATCGGCATACATTGTTTCTTCGTAGTCAGCGAGCTCACCGGCAAATCTAAACGGAGAGTCAACGCCCACACCCATGAGCACAAGCAATTGCAAGCGAGCTTTTTTGATTGCTATGTCGGCTTGCAGCAATTCGGGCTCAACATTTTTCATAGCCACAGAAGCGCGGAGCACATCGTATTCGGAGGCTGAGCCCACGCTATTTTGTTTGCTATATATGTTATATGTTAGCTCAGCCATGTCATAGCTTTCTTGTATCACTTTTCTTGAGTCGTTAGCAAGCAAGAGAGCGTAGTATGCATTTTTGACTTGATTTACAAGGTCAAGGCGCGAAGCACGCGCTTGCTCCACACTTTGAGCTATTTGGCTGTCGCTGAGTTTGAGTGATTGCCACAATTGCGGGGCGATGAGGGGCATGGAGGCAGAAAATCCGAGTTGGAAAGAGTTATCCAAGCCCATTTTGATGCCGCTGCTTTTGTTTGAGTCGGACGAAGAGGCTGACGATGACGAAGAGTCGTCACTGTCGTCAGAGTCGTCGGAGCTGCCAAATCCGGAAAAAGCATCCATATTCATGTAAGCCACCTGCTTTGCCAGCATACGGTTGTATGAGGCATCAAAACTGATAGACGGCAAAAGTTGACCTAAAATTTCTTTTTTAGAATAGTCAACACGAGTGATGTCAAGGTCGGCCACCTTTATTGTTGGACTTTCGGTTAGGGCAATCCTCACACAGTCATCAAGCGATAAGGTTACCGAATCGGTAGGTGTAATGTCGGCTGCGGCATTAACGGCAATTGCGGATGCGCATAAAGCCGTTATGAGTCGTATATTCATGAGTTAGAAGAACTGTATATGATTTAATATAAGAAGGGTTTATGCAAAATTACATTAAGAATATGACAAAGCACAAAGCACAATTAATAATAAATATTAAAAATACAAATAATTCCAATTTTGACCACAAGTGTGGTCAAAATCACCAATTTTATAAATTAACAATTGCACGATTGCTCAATTTTTGCTAAATTTGCAAAAACTGATTAATATACTAAATATTACAATCCATGAATTTTAGCAAGCAAATTATCCTACCACTTTCGCTGTCAGCAATGTGCGTATGTTCGAGCTATGCTCAAGACACCTTCGACTTTAGCACTCAGCGCTCTGAGAAGCAAGTAGTTGAAAGTGTGCCCGGAAAAAAGATTGACCACAAAGGTCTTGTGATTAATCCAACGCCACAAAGCGCAGACATCAATTTTGATGCCCGCCTTGACGTGTCGGCAGGTGTCGCCGTAAAAGATGCGCAAAAAAAGTTTGCCAACGACGTGAACTTTATCACCGCCAACGCTAAAGGTGTGAAATTAAACCTTGATTTCGGAGCCAAAGCCGCAAAAAAGGTTCGCGCAAAAGAGATTTCAGGTGCTTATGTTCTCACCATCGACAAGAAAGGTATCAACATCGTTGGCTATGACGAAGCCGGAGCCTTTTATGGTTTGCAGACATTGCGCCAAGTAGTTGAGAGCGAAGCTGCAAAAGGTGGCAGCTTGCCCTATATGACTGTAAACGACTATCCCTCGCTGGCTTATCGCGGTGTGGTTGAAGGCTTTTACGGCACACCGTGGTCACACCAAGTGCGCTTGTCGTTGATTGACTTTTACGGCAAAAACAAGATGAACAACTATGTTTACGGCCCCAAAGACGACCCATATCACAGCTCACCGAACTGGCGTCAACCCTACCCCGCCGAGCAAGCTAAAGAGATACACGAGCTTGTTGAAGCTTGCAACCGCAACCGCGTGAACTTCACTTGGGCAATACACCCGGGTAAAGACATACGTTGGAACAAAGCCGACTACGATAGCTTGGTTAGCAAATTTAACATGATGTACGACCTTGGTGTGCGTGCATTTGCTATTTTCTTTGACGATATCGAAGGTGAAGGCACCAACCCCAACAAACAAGTTGAGTTGCTCAACAACCTCACCACCGACTTTGTGAAAGCTAAAGGCGATGTTGCCAATCTCATCATCTGTCCTACCGACTACTCACGTTCATGGGCCAATCCCACGCCCCAAGGCTCACTTGCCACTTATGGCCGCGACCTCAACAAGTCAGTTGAAGTTTACTATACCGGTGACGTAGTTTGCTCAAACCTCACTCACGACACTATGAACTTTGTAAACTCACTGATACAGCGTCCGGCATTGTTCTGGTGGAACTACCCTGTTAGCGACTATTGCCGCAACTACATACTGCAAGGTCCGGTTTATGGCCTCGACACTACGCTCACTCCCGACGAGGTTGTTGGTTTTCACAGCAACCCCATGGAGCACGGCGAAGCATCAAAACTTGCGCTGTACGGCGTGGCTGACTATTCATGGAACATGAATGCCTACAACCCCATAGACAACTGGGAGCGCGGTCTTGAGCTGCTTGTGCCCGAAGCTGCCGACGCATATCGCACCTTCGCCATCCACTCAGCAGACACCGAAACCGGATATCGTCGCGATGAGTCGTGGGAAACACAGACATTCCGCATCAACAACTACACTCCGGCTCAATTTAACGCTCTCAAAAGCGAATTCCAAAAAATAGCTAAAGTGCACTCAACCATGGAGCAAAAATGCTCTAACCAAGCCCTTATGGCCGAGTTGCACCCGTGGCTTGAAGAATTCAGCAAACTTGGCAATAGAGGTTTGCGCACTCTCGACCTTATCAAAACTTTCGAACAAGGCGACAACGAAAAATTCTGGAGCGCATATCTCGACAATACAATGACCGAAGAGCAACAAAAAGCTTACGAAGCTCACAAGTCAGGAACAATGAAGTTGCAACCGTTCTATGAGAATGCCATGAACGATATGATTAAATCGTTCTACACAAAACTCACCGGCAAACAACCGGCTATATATCGCGGCATTGGCTCGTTCGCAAACCTTGCCACAAACCTTGACCGCCTGATGCTCGACAACGACACAACCACCTACTACACCTCAGCTACTTCACAAACCACAGGCGCGTGGATTGGTCTTGACTTGCTCGATGTTTATCCCGTGAGCAGCATCAACATTCGCCAAGGTCGCAACTCTGTTGACGATGTTGACTATTTTGACAACACCGTGCTCGAAGCTTCAGCCGATGGCAAAACATGGACTCAGCTCACCGAACCGCTCGTAAAAGTGTACGACATTAATTGGAACGGCACTCCGCTCGATGCTCGATTTGTGCGCATCCGCAAACTCGAGTCGGAAAAACGCAGCTGGGCCTCTGTTCGCACTTTCAACGTAAATGCTCCGTCGCTCGACAATCTCGGTTTTGCGCTCACTGCTGACGATGTGCAAGGCGCGCTTGCAGCTTTTGACCGCAACCCGACTACGGCCTACAAATCAGCTAACGCTATGAAATTTGACCGCAAATCGGGCGTGAAAGCTTACACATTCCTTCTTGGCAAGGATGCTAAAGCCGAACTTGTTGAATACGACAAAAAAGGCAAAGTTGTTGCCACAACTCCCATCAACTCAACATTTGCAAAAGTTACGCTCAATGACAAGACTACAGCCGTAGCACTCAACGGCACAGCAACCGTCTACGAAGTCATCCCCGAATAAGAAAATTCACTCATACAAACAAAAAGCCGGAGGCTGCGCACTGTGCGCCCTCCGGCTTTTTATTTTGCCTTTCCAAAAAATATTGGGGGAGAGGTTATTTTGGGGATTTAGCGGATTTGCGCACATCGACTAGCGGAACGGCAGGACGTTTGAGCGCGCGCACCACAAAAAATATGCCGAAGTATTGCTAAATCGCACAAAAAAACAAATTTATGGATGAATAACTACGGGCAATGCGGCTGAGCTGCATTGCCCGTAGTGTTAATTGAGGGTGGCGAGGAGTCGCGAAACGTAGCCGTCGTGGCGAAACCATTTGTGCGCCCAGTTTGGCACAAGAAACATTGTGCCCGAGATGTCTTCGTGCGGTGCACAGTCAAGTTGGTTGCCTATGGCAAGGGCGGCCTCGCGTTCGGTGATGCCACATTCTTGAGCTATGGCACGGCGTATGAGCGCGTAGTTGTAGTCGCGAATCATTGCGGCAGTGATAGTGCCCACGCCAAAGTGTCGGCGATAGTCGGCGGCAGACGGTAGGGCGATGATTGGGCCAACGTGCAGTCCATTGAAGCAATATTCGCCATTGATGCGGCACATCACAAACGGTGCGCGATGGCAGCGGTCGTTAGCCTCTTGAGCTATGCGGCGCACACCGGGGTTGGTGATGGTGCGCATCAGCTCGGGGATGATGGGCTGGCGGCGCAGCTGCCCGTAGGTGTAACCCTCACGGTTGATGCCGCCCGAACCCGACGGCACATCGCTGTCGCTCACCTCGCTCCCACCGCCAAAGCCTAACAATTTAGAGAGAAAGCTCATTGTTTAGTTTATTGAAGCATCCAAAAGCTGAGCCATCCTCTATCAATGTAAGATTGCAGACGCTTATAATTGCTTGACTTGGTTATCTCTCTGATTTCAGGATCATTTGAAGCTTCGGCAGCAGCTAAAAGAGTGACATAAGTTGGAACTTCGGGATATTCTGAAGATATGTTTAGTGCAGATTCTTGAAGATCAGAAAGTTCTTCTTCATTATGAAATTTTGTTTGGTTGATTTCATTCAACTCATTCATTGCGGCCATGGTATAGTCCAACAGTTCTTTGTAATCGTCTTTAGTGAGGTCGTCACCATCTTCGATTTTTTCTTCTAATGATTTACCGCATGATGTCATGAGGATGAAGATAAGCATGAAGCTTAGCCATTTTAGTTTTTTCATAAAATAGTTTTTTTAAGTTATAAAATTATTTGAGTTTTTTAGTTGTTAATCAGCGATAAAAAAGCCATAAATTTCCAAGCAGATTGCAACAATGGTTAAGATGGTAATTGTTTTTGACCAAATGGCTTTGCCAAATTGTATTTGGTCCCAATCTTCGCCGTCGGTGAGTGAGTCTATTTTGTCAGATCCGGTGAATGCATCGCCAATAAGCGCACCCAAGAGAGCGCCAAGAACAAAACCTATGATGCTGGCAATGACAGCACCAACGCATGCGCATACTATAGCACAAATTACAACAGCTTTGTTTTTTTTCTGTATAGTGCCAAGTTGACGCATTTTGGGTTTTTCGCCGGCAGATCTGCGAGCTAGAGTGTGAGCATACGTTTTGATGCGTTCTTCTTTCGCCGTTTTTATTTCTGCTATTGGCTCCATAACTTTCTCCAAGTTGTACCATGTTATAAACAGCAGCACAACCGTTGAAACAATAGCCCAACCGATGCTAAAATAAACGTAAGCAGGAATTAACAGGGCAACATCAATTAAAATGTCGCGAACTAGATATACAGCAAACTGTTTGTCGGAAGCCCAATCGGTTTCATCCATTTGGTTATACATTTGAATGTTCTCTTGAACGGCCTTGTTGTTGGTGTATTTTTTGTAAAGAGAACTTTCTTTGTTGCTCGTATTTGCAGCGATTTCAGTCAAGCAGAATGGGCTGTCGTGGAGCGCAACTTGCAATGTAGCTGTTAATCCACTATCTTCAATAACAAGAAGCGCCTTAGACGATGGGTTGTCGTTTTCTAATGCGTTAGCTAATTTTTCTTTAGCTTGAATCGGCGATATAAAAAGACATGACTCTCTGGTAAACAACAATTCGTTGTTCACGTCTTGCATGTCCGGAAGGTAATATTCGTTTGAGAAAGTATCGGCAATCCAATCTTCAAATTGCGGAATTATGAACTGACTTAAAAGAAGGTAGTGATATCTTGCTTCGCGGTAGTTTTTTAGTGCTAATTTGATGTTATCAATGAAGCCTCCGTTGCAGATGTATTCGTTAAGTTCGTTGAACGACATTTCAGACAATTCCTTCACTTGGACGAAAATCTCTTTATAGTGGTCAATGCGGTCTTGAGCCACTTGTTTGAGATGAGGTTTGATTTGATTGATTTGGCTTTGAGCGTTAGCTACATTTACGATTTTGCCAACCGATTTGGCGGCATATCCCATGACGGTGTACAAAAGCTGCACATCTTCCTCTTCTTGGCTAAGATATTTTGGGTCGCGGCCTTGTTCAATATTTTCGGCGGCCTCAAAGAAGAACTGACTAATCTTGCCAAAATTAGAATCAATTTCTTCAAAATTCTGGAAGATTACAGCCACCATCTTATCAATATCACTGAAGATTTGTGGTATGGCTTGGGCGTCTAACTTTTGGATAGGAGCGATTGGTTCGTCTGGAATAGTCGCAACTTGTTGTATGTCGGTGGGTGTTGCTTCAACCGGAGCTATGTTGTTATCATTCACGCTTGCTGTTGGCGGTTGTGGCGTGTCGAGTAAGTCCGGATTGTAATCGGCCAACGGATTTGATTTATCCATAGTTGTTATGATTTAATATTTGAAAGATTGGTTTGTAATTGGTCTGAGTATTTAGAGAGCAAGAAGACGGTCAAGCTCAGCAAAATATGCGTTGTATTGATTACTAATCATACGCATGATGGTGTTTTGTGCTTGAATTTCGCCTTGATCAAGAGAAGTAAGATCTCTGCTAAGTAACAAGGTCTCAAGATCTTTGATTGACTGATTCCGTTTGCTAAGGTTCGATTTGGTAAAGTCAATCATTCTTTTAAATTTGTCGCTGTTTTTGTCTAACTGTGCAACATATTTTCTGAATTCCAATTCATTTTGCAGGCGGGCAGCACGTAAGTTTTCATAAGATTTAATGATTTCATTACCATGCGCAACCAATCCGGTGGAAATTGCATTTGAGATGGTTTGTCTGAACTGTTCGGCTCGTTGATTGGTGACAGTTAAACTCTGCTTGTAATTGTTTTCGTCTTGAGTACTCATTATAAAAAAGTTATATGTAATTGTTTATAGAACGTATGATAATGGTAAGAAAACAAGAAAGACGCGAGGCTGTGCCTTACGTCCATCATCTAAGTAGGTGTGCCGACTAAGTTGGAACAAGAGTCCCTCTGTTGCCGACATTCCGGCCAAGGAACCTTCAGTAGGGTGGTGTATGGTAGTCACCTCACGCCTATGTATATTTGTCAGTTTGTGAGAACTGATACATATACAAAGTAGTGAGCGTTAACTGCCTTTCAATCCACTACTGTATAAAATCTGGCCGGATTTCCTTAGATTGGATATGGGGCATATACGCTTTCTTGTGTCGTTGGGGGCGAAGAACCCTTGGCGACAGTGCAAAGTTAGCATAATTTTGTTAATGCTCACTACGTTTTTGCGTTTTTTTTACCACATACGCCAAAATTTGCGCCATGCATTCACAGCGCTGCAAATATAAGGAGTGTGGAGCGAAAATAAATTGTATGTACAATTAAATTTTTTGCGACATCAGCGATTTAAGAAGCTCGTTGGCATGGCGTTGAGCCTTGCGCCGTGCTGCGCCCACCGGAGCACCGTACAGGCGTTTTAGGTTGTCCATGCGCCGCAGATTGGCGCTGAGAAATATATCGACTATGCCCTGCCACGGCGTGCGTTTGGTGTGATTGTCGTCGGCTGACAGGCTTTCAATGAATGTCACGACGAGAAATGCAAAGTCCGTCATATCAATATTTTTCAGGCAGTAGGCGTGCTCATATATCGCTGTGCGCTCAATGATTTGCGCGCGCAACATCCGCTCAATGAATGTGTCTGTGGCAGCGGAGATTTCGTCGGCGCGGTCGGTGTCTTTGCCGATGATTGAGTTGATGAGGCGGCGGTGTGCGGCGTTGGTGAAAGCTGCTTCGATGCGCGGCTGCGGGGTACGCTCGGAGAGCTGACAGTTGGGACAGTTGCCGGCAAGGAGCTGCTCGTAGAGCTTGCGGATGACGGTGACGGCGTGCCCGGCAACATTGATGGGCTCGTGCTCGTGCAGCACAATCCAAAACGGCCAATAGGTAAAGTTGTTGGCATTGTCGGTGAGCTTGTATCTCTGCACGCTGTTGAAGTGGCAGTCTGGGTACATGTTGCTCAGCGCAAGCATTATTGCGGGGCGTATTTGCTCCCACTCTTTGTTGATTATTTCTATTTGAGCCTCGGCGTTTGCAGTGGCATAAATCAGGGCTTTTGCGCCGAAATATATTCCCACGTTTGGCTCAAAGCGGTCATATTCCACCACAAATTCGTAGCCGTGTGCGCCGTTGGCGCATAGCAGCGGCGCGCCGAGTTTGTATATTATGTGATTTGGCGCTGGTATGCCGTGAAATGAGTTGTCTATGTGGAATGATGCTCTGTCGCTGCTGAATGATGCTAAGCCGTTCATTTTGTGTACATAGTCGGCTGAAGCTATTTGCATATACTTCTGCCAGTGCGCAAGATTGATGCGCTGCATCTCCTCCGACTTCTCGTCAAAATTCGCCATAGTCAAAAGATTGCTGAGAGGTTGAGCGAGAGGAAGTCGGCGGGCGACATGCCGTGTGAACCAACAACGAGCGCGGTGCTCGGGTTGAACTCGCGTTTGAAACGCTCTAGCCCTGAGGTGTTTGCCTCGGAGTTGCTTTTTACTTCGATAGCGATAACCGAGTTGTGTTTGCGCAATATGAAATCAACTTCGTTGTTGCGGTCGCGCCAATAGTACACTTCAAATCGGTGTGTGAAGGCTTGGCTCATGATGTGTGCGCCGATACCCGACTCAAAGATGTGTCCCCATGTTTTGCGGTCGGCAATTGCACTGCTAAATGTTTGTGGTGTGTACACCATTTTGAGAGCGTTGTTGTAGACTTGCAGTTTGGGTATGCTAGCTCGTCGCCGAGCCATGTCGTTGCTATATTTCTGCAACCCGCATATCAATCCGCTTTGTGCGAGCAGGTCAAGATATCCGGCGAGTGTTGTTGTGTTGCCGGCATCTTGCAGAGCCCCCACCATTTTCGACAACGAAAGGATATTGCCTGAATAGGCTGCTGCAAGTTCAAAGGTTTGGCGCAGCAGTGCGGGTTTGCTTATCGGTGTGTCAATCAAGATGTCTTTGTTGATTGTGGCATCAATGATTGATGATTGGATGTATTGGCGGAAGCGGTCTTCGTCGTTAATAAGTGTTGCCGCGCCCGGATATCCGCCGAAATAAATGTATTGGTCAAGCGAAAAACCGAAGCAGTCGCGCATTTCTGCATAGCTCCAGTGACTCATTCGTATTTCTTCAAATCGCCCTGCCAACGATTCTGATAGTCCCTTTTCAATCAATACGCGGCTGCTACCAAGCAGCAAAACCTTGATATTGCGGTCGTTGAGTGTGTCGGCATCCCATTCTTTTTTCACAGCTTCGCTCCAATTGACTATTTTCTGTATTTCATCAATCACGAGTATCACACATGCGTGGTTATTGGCTGTCATGGTGCTGCGTGCTGCATCCCAACAGCTTGATATCCAACTGTTGTTTGCTGTGGGAACATTGTCGGCAGAAAAAAGCAGACATGGTGTGTCGATGTCGTTAGTCACTTGCTTAACGACGGTCGATTTGCCGATTTGTCGGGCTCCGATTACAACTTGAATGAAGCGGCGTGGTTCTTCGAGACGGCTTTTAATTATCTGGTATTCAGCGCGTTGATACATGGTTTTACATTTTACTCAGTGAAGTGTGTAATTTTACTCAATGCATTGAGTAAAATATACACACCGCAAATTTAGTAAACATTTCCGTCTTTTCCAAATACTATTCTGGGGCAT